>JBBIVA010000075.1:0-18426 GCA_037439945.1 Marinilabiliaceae bacterium | reverse complement strand
TAACTAATGGTTAGGCTTCAAGTTGAATTACCCGGAATAATTACAGCAAAAATGATGGTTCTTAAATCAGCCATATTAGCGTTAACCATTGTAATATTAAACTAACCCAAAACAGCTACTGTGCAAGTGAAAACCTGAAGCTTACGCCAAAGCTGCTGTTTGTGGTAGGGTAATTTGATGAAATGTATGGTGTCCTCACCTCGCGGTCATAAAAAACCTGCATATTAAACCTATCACTTAAAACATAATCAGCTGAAAACTTTAGTGTTGTAATTTTTTGCCCCGAAGTCATTTGGTTAAGACCCTCTTCAATCCTTCTTATAATTGAGAAATTATCGCGAAAAGAGATGTCGGTGCGTAAATTTAAGTCAGACGACATTTTTTTCTGGCCTGCCCTTGAGCCAAGAATAATATCCATTTTATCAAATCTGTAACCAACGCCAACCACCCATTCATTATTGTAGTTTTCAATTAGCTGGTTATTGTTAAGGCTTAAATTTAGTATGCGGCCTTTTTTCAATTCAGCACGAGTTGATATATTATTTAACCAGGTAATATTAAATTGAATTAAGGGTGCATATTGCTCAGATATTGACACTCCGTTAATCTGATATTTGGGTATAAAATTACCCCTGGCATCCCTAACAAAACTAAAACCATCCCTGAAACTTTCCCAATCAAGGTTAGTGATATAACTACCCACATTATATGTTGAACGGTAGGCATGGCTTACATCAAATGAACGCAGGAATTTCTGGAACCATTTTATTTTTGAAAGCCCATCATATGTTATTCTCCAGTTTGGGTGCATTTGCGCAAATGATGGCATTGGGTTTAAAAATATTTTGGAGGCGCTTTTGCCTGAGTAGGCTGCCAAAAAGGAAGGTATCATTACTTCCTGCGATGTAAGGCTATATCCATCGGCACCATTCTCCACCGGAAGCCCAAGTTGAGGATATCCGTTAACCTGATATGGTAATCCGGCATAGGCGGTGCCCTCATACTGCCCGGTAACAGGAAACTCTGCTCCGGACCTCTTATTTCCTAATCTTCCGGCCACAACCGTTCTGTTGTCCAGAAATTTGTTAAATACTTCTGAGCCATATGACCCCTTTCGGCCAACACTTTTAAATGATGTGTTAAAAATATTAAAAGTCATTGAAAATGTTCCTGACTCCAAAGTATTAAACACACCTCTGAAACCGTTGTCCCCATACAAATAGTATTCAGAGAGATTATTTGCCATTCGGTGGTTCCCGGTTAATTCAATTCGCAACCCTTTAACCGGCTCAATGGTTGCCCTTATAGTCAAATCATCACTTCGGTTCATTGTATAAGGGGTGTTTAAGGTAGAATCCGTTGTTAACCAGTTGTTATCAACTGCTGTCATTGCAAAGTCACGCGATTGCCAACCAAGCAAAAAAGGTATTCCGGGGGCAATTAATCCATTTACTCTCTGCCCTCCTAAAAATTGTGATTCAGGTAAATATCCGGGCAAAATTGTTCCATTGTTTTGGGAGAATGTAATATTAATGTTTCTTAAACTTGTAATTAATCTGGCACCATACTCCAAAATCCTGTTTGATGACTCCGGTTCAATTTGTTTGGTACCGGTAATCATTACTCTTGCACTGGCAACATCCTGCTGGGGTGAAAATGTTATACTGTTACCATCAATAACCTTTTGTTCTCCGGTTACTGGTTGGCCTGACTCATTAAAAACCCGTGTTTGAACATTTGTAGTTCCTAATTTATGCAAAATGGTAAATGGCTCCCCCTTAACCATTTTAACATTATGCTGGGTATGCCTTACTGTTTCTCCCTGTGGCCTTTGCTGCTGCGAAACCGGCCTGTTTAATGCTTTTAAATATGGCGACCTGTTGTAAAGGTTAACAAGGTTTAACTGCCCATTTCCCTGTATATTATTTGAATTGCGAATTGTATTTCCCCATTCAAAATCATCGGTTGTAACAGGACCCTGTTGCCAGTTAAAAAGAGCTCCGTAATTAAGTGTGGCAGTTACCCAATCCATGTATGGCACTTTATTAACAGGTATATTATAGCTAATATTAATATTGTGCTGGTAATTGGTAACCCGCCCAAAGCTCATTATATTTTGAATTACCGAGTCTTTCCATATCTCATATTCATCTCTGTAAAGACGGTTATTTACCGGTCCCCCAGGTTCATCAATAGTTGCATTGGTGGCAGTTCTGAAATCAACCTTTAATGAGCGTGCAATATTATAGGTTAAATCAAAATACCTGTTCCAGTAAAAATCCTTATTTACTGTTATTGGTATACGAAAATCGGGATTATTAATATTTCTAAGCTGCTCTTCGCTATAGCCCCTCATAAATTCCCACCTGTAGCTTACCTGGGCAGGGGCTGTGTATATATTTAAATCCCTTATTAATGCCAGATAATTATTTTTTATAGCTTTAAATGGCTCAAATATTTTTGGCCGGTTAATAAAATTATAGGCCATAACACCCCTGTAATTTTTATCGGTTAAGTATTCGGTATTAATATTTCGTCTGTATGTTTCATTGTAGGAATATGTAGCACTTAAATTTGAGATGTCGTAAAAGTGTGACTCATTGTTTTTTTGCTGCAACCTTACATTAGTGAAATTAATACTTTTACGTTTTGTGTAATCCTGTGAAACATTTTTTATACTATCTCTTTGGCTCTTAGTATCAGCATTTTTTAGTGCAACATCCAAGGGTATATCCGGATCGAGCGGATAATATTCAGGTGTTGCAACCTGCTCACTTATTCCGTAATAAAACGGAATTGAAAGCCTGTTGTCAGGCCCAAGAAATTTCCCTAATTCAAGGCTGGTAGCAATATCATATTGGTACAAATCTTCCTGGTTTCTTTCAGTTACACCTTTATCAATGCTACCAAAACCAATAGTGCTAGCCGCTCCTGCAATTGATACCGAACCCAGGTCTGCCAACTTAACAGTCATTCGTGAATTTGCTGCCCAGCCACCCTTTTCATCAAACTCTGTTAACCTGAGTTCGTTCATCCATACTTCGGCTGTTTTGTTATCTATAGCGGCTGTACGTACCCCAATCATTAATGCTTTAACATTTCCAAGGTTTGGATTTCCCTTTATTCTAACCCTGTTGCCAGGTTTATCGGGGTCATACCAGTCAAACTCCTTGTTGCTTTGCACAGAAGAACCTGCCCTGCGCTGCTCATCATTTCTACGTAATTTTATTTGCTGAAACAATTCAAGGGGTAAATTAATTTGGTTTTCTTCGGGCCAAACAATATATCGGTCAGGGTTGCTATTATTATTGTAAGTCCCTGGTGGGGTCAGCTTAAGGGGCACTTCATATTCATAGTAATTATTCTTGTAATCAGACCCAATTCTAATGAAAGCCATTATTTCGTTGTCGGCCAATGAATAGCCCTGTACAGCTTCGGCATGAACATCCATTTTCAATCTCTTAAACTGTCGTAAATCCATCCCTAACGATTTGTAAACCGCTCGTGCATCGCCCTGGGCCAGATCGGTAATTTTTAGTGAAATAGACTGTTCATTTAGTTCCCTTACCGATGGGTTTGCCGGATCAATTACCCTGCTTATGCCCGGCGGAAGTATATAATTAACCGGGGCTCTTTTACCATTTTCTTCAATATTTACTGCTGAAACTTCAAATTTGGTATTTGGATTTGGCGTTACATTATTTTCGATATCGTAAAGCGGTTGATTATATTTCCTCCATTCTGCACGGATCAGGTCTAATGTTGCAAATCTTAATATAACAGTATCTTTAAAATTGTGAAGAAACATACGCATAAACCTTATCGATCTTAGGTCATGTAAGTCACCAATAATAGTATCAGGTGTACTTACCGGTATTTTGAACTGATACCAGTTAATAGTTTCTTCAATACCATTTTTAAGTTTAACCCTGGCCTGTACAATATCAGTAATATAATTTTTCCCAATTTCCATTTCATTGGGTCGAAGTTTCACTTTGTACTGAAAATAGCTCTCAACTTCATTAAGGGTGTTATCTCGGTTTATATCTTCCCCGTCGGGTATTGTTGTGGCTGCAGTACTGTATGATTCGGGGGAGTATTCCGACGGTACTGAATTACCATCGGGACTATTGAAATTTTTGTACCTGTCAGGAATATTTGTACCTGCCCTGTCAAAATCGGTTCCTCTGTAGTAATGAAAGTCGTCAGATGCAGGGTCTTCAATTATTTTATTATATGCAGCTTCTTCAATTGCGCCTGAATTATACAAACTCTCAATTATATCCAGGTAGGGGTGGGGGGATTTTCTGAAATAACTTCGTTCACTCACTGAATTCATTCCATCCAAACCGGCATCCTGGGTCCTGCGCGTTGGGCCGTCATTGCTAAATGCATTAACCAGGCTTTGTTTTCGCGGAACATAACCCCAGGCAGTACTGTCAACATCAAAAGGCTCGCCGGGGCCGGGTAATCCTTGTTCAAAAAACTTCCTTGAATCGCGAAGAATATCTTCCGAGATATTTCCAAGATTTATAAACAGATCCCCCCCTTCATTTGTTCCGTCATTATAAATAAATGGGTCCATAACCCAAAATTCTATTTGATCAATATTGGCTGCTTCAAAATCGTTTGTTTCAATTTTCCGCATTATACCACCCCAGCGTTTTTCAGGAGAATTTAAAAATCCATTTCTGTCAATATTGGTATCAAAATTATAGGGGCCGCGTTCCTTTGGGTAAAAAGCCATGTTTAAAACGGGGATATTTGTAGGCTCCCCATATGCAGTGTTTCTGTTTGGAAATATTTCACGCTCATACACTTCCCTGACATAATGATTAGATTGCAAATCGGGGTTTCTTCTTAAATGATCGGGGGTAAGATTATTATTTCTTAAAAATAAAGGATCTATAACATACCATGCAAGTTTACTTCGGTTAAAGCCATTTCTTAAATCATTTATCAGTTGCGCTTCAGCAAACCTGTTTGGCTGTCCCTGCGGTGTACTGGCAAGACTCCACGCTGTCCAGTTCTTCATATCAATTGGAATCTTTGTTCCTTCAAAATCATCGATATAAGATGTTCCCTCCTTGTCAATTACTTTTGGGTGCCCCGGTATAAGCTGTGCAAACTCAGCTTCGAACGAAACCGACGAAGGGGCTTTGGTCTGCACTAAAGGAAGCTTATCAAGCAAATTGGTTATTGCGTTACTTTGAGTATAAAATGATGTGTTCAAACCCCAAATTGTATTGGCAATTGGCTCATCGCCATAATTAACTTTCTGGGTTAATGGTCTTTCCCTTAGGTGCATTACAGTTGCCCCAATGTTAAAATTTTCATTGAACCGGTAATCAAGATGGGTACCCAATAAAGTTTTTGTTTGAAGATTATATAACGATTGATTCTCCAACGAAACCTGAATGGGGGTTCCCGATTCCATTAAGCCCTGGTTAAGAATTCTTACACGTCCCGATGTATAATCAATTGAATAGTCAATATTTTCGGTAAGGCGAAGGCCTCCTGCTGTTACCACAACCGACCCTCTTGGTATGTTGAAAGCATTAAGGGAGATCTCGGAACTGGCTGATGACCGGTACGATCCGGATAACCGGTACTTGTTCTTTTCAGCAGTTTGGCTTGCAGTGGTTAGTGTTGAATCATAAAGTTCCTTGAAGAGATATTTTTTTAATAAGGCAGGGTTGCCTGCTAATTTTTCCTCCAGGTGCGCTCCAAAAGGCTCCAGAACCGGAAAAACAACCCTTCCCTGGGCCGGATAAATTGTAAAATCCGGTACAAAGTCAAAAGTTCCATCGGGATAAGGCTCAAGTTGTTTATTTAACTTATCGAGTTCCATAATTGATAAAAAGAGCCGGCCGTTTAATCCTCCCTGCCCTGGTTTAGGACCTTCGGGAAAATAATTTATATAGCTTCCTGTTGAATCATTCATAAAAACAACATCAAGCTTAAAGTTATCCTGGCTAACCTGATATGCATTAATAGAATAAATGTTTTTCATCATCAGGTTCCAGGTTTTCACACGAGGCGACAACAAAGTACCTTTTATCAGTTTCAAAAACAGTGTGTTTGGTGCTTCAATACCACTGTTGCTGAATTCCCCAACCCTGTAAACAGCTCCATTGTATGTGTATTCAAATGCCACGGCCAAAACTTCATCAGCATTTAGGGCCGTATTTAATGAAATAAATCCCAGTTTGCTGTTTAAGGAGTATTCGGATTCAGGAATAAGCCTTGCGTTTTCAATTTTTTCGAAATCACGTGTTCCTGTAAAACCCGATGCTTCCAATGGCTGAAAAACTGTGGTTACCCTGTTAATATCCCTAATTGCTGAATAGTTTGATGTAAGCTGGCTGTATAAATTATTGCTGTTGTTTGATGGAATGGCATTGATGGTTCCTCCCCACAATCCGGTATTCGCCATGTTTTTAGGGTTCTCGCCCAGATCGGTAAAGGCCAAAACATTTCGTGAGCGCTCAAAATCACCCGATCTGTTGGTTATCCATACCTCAACTTTAGTAATATTAAATGGAGAGTTGATTACCGGTAAACTGGCCATTCCCCTATTAAAATGATCCCTGAAAAAGTGAGATAGGAAGAAGTGTCTGTTTTTATCATATTGATCTGCAGGGATATTAAATTCCTGGGTTTGGGCACCTCCCTGAATATTCATTACTGAGGTTTGTCCCTTCTGCTGTGACAGTATTGTTGTAACGGTGAGTTTACCAAACTGCATCTCAGTTTTTACCCCAAACAGGCTCTGGCTTCCGGTTATTAATGTTCCGGGAAGCGGCATGGATACATTTCCTGCTTCAATTTTTTTAATTATCTCATCCTCTTTCCCAGTATATTCTAAACTTATCTGGTTTTCAAAATCAAATGTCGCCTCGGTATTGTAATTTATTCCCAGTTTTAATTTTTCCCCAATATTTCCGCGAATATTCATCTGAATTTTTTGCTGGAAATCAAAGGTTGTGGTATTCCTCATTCTTTCCTGTAGGGTAGGATTTCCAATTTTTGTTCTGTTTACTCCCAGTCTTAACTCAGCAATCCCTTGTGGACGGATGTTTATAACATTACTTCCAAATATACTTTCAAATGCTTCCCCGCCCACTCTTATAGATGGAAAACCCATGTCCCTGTCGTCAGCCTCAATTTTATTTTTAGTATTCCAGTAATCCTGAACTGATCGTCTCATTTCCATCCTGTTATACTCATCAAGTGTCATGGTATAAGGCAGGCGAACAAGAAAATTTCCGACAGTCTGGTATAAGGTAACAAGTCCTGTTTCAGGATCATATTCTGCTACATAGTCGAAGTTACCCGGATCAGGCATGAAATTTTTTTCACCTTTTTTTAATCCATGAACCTGCAGGTCGGCAGGTGGTGTCACCAATCTTCTTGTTTCTATGGGTGTTAATAAAGTATCGGGAAGTGATTGGATAATATTTTCCATCGCTGATTGGTTGCTGGAAATATTACTATTTGCTCCTGACAACACAAACAGAAATGTTGTAATAAAAAACAATATACTATATGATAAAAACTTTCTCAATGGTTAAAAAGGTTTTCACTGGCTTTATTAATAATTATAGCATCTTTAATGCTTGTTTTACCAATAGTTCCACTTTACAATCGGGTTGGCCGGCCAAAATCTTCTCAACCACCTTAAGGGCTGCAGCCCTAGGAAAACCCAACATAACTAAAGCAGATAACGCTTCATTTCTTACCGTATTGTCCGCTAAAGTAAATAATTTTTGATCACTAACGTCTTTTCCAAGTTTGTCCTTTAAATCAACTATTACACGTTCGGCTGTTTTTGAACCAATCCCCTTTATTTTTTTCAGGTAATCAACATTTCCTGATAAGATAGCCACTTTTATTTCATCGGGGTGTGAAGAGGAGAGCATCATCCTGGCGGTATTGGGCCCAATACCCGAAACCGAAATTAAATGCCTGAAAAGCTCCCTTTCACTTATTTCAAAAAAACCAAACAGATTATAAGCATCTTCCCTTATGTTTTCATGGATAAAAAGAGATGCCTCCATTTTATCCTTTAAAGCAGAAAAAGTGCTTAATGATATATTTATAAAAAATCCAATGCCATTGTTTTCAATTACAACATATGCCGGACTGTTTTGCACTATTTTTCCTGAAATAAAATCATACATAACTATATGGTTTTACGAAAAGAATTGTTTATAAATATTGAAATATTTCCTATAATCATCTTTTAATAATATTTATTGGATCACACTACCCATCCCTGAGCCTTAATTTCAATTTCCTGATCAGAACCGGTAATCATCCTGCAACCTTTCTGAACTTCTGTAAGATGCCCTATAACACCAATGTTGTCAGGCAATTCGGCCTTAATTGATTCAAAAGTTTTTAAAGGTAATGAAAATAGCATTTCATAATCCTCGCCACCATTTAAAGCAGCAATTAAAGGATTAAAATTCATTTCATGACAAGCCTTCAATGTTGCCTGGTGCAATGGAATTTTGTTTTCATATATCCTGCAACCTGTGCCCGATGCATCACAAAGTAAAAGCAAAGCTGCTGCCAGGCCATCTTTTACATTAATCATTGATGTTGGCTGTATTGTTTTTTTATTAAAAAATTCAATTACTTCAACTTTTGCCTTTGGTTTTAATTGTCTCTCCAAAATATAGTCATTGTTCCCGAACTCAGGCTTAACATCGCCACTTGTACCCACGACCCTTTTTTCCCTTTCAAGCAATTGTAATCCCATAAAGGCTGAACCCAGATCGCCCGAAATGCATAAAATATCAGTAGGGTTACCATTTTTACGGGTAACCAGTTTACTTTTTAATACAACACCCGATAATGAAAGTGAAACTGAAAGGCCGGTTAAAGATGGCGATGGCCGAAAACCAACAATATCAACCTTGTAATTTTCACAGGCCCACATTATCCCATCCATCAAATCATCAACCATTTCAAGAGTCATCTTGTTGCTAACTCCCAAACCTACAATAATTTGAGTGGGTTTTCCGTTCATGGCCAATAAATCCGACATTATGGCCACCACTACTTTATATCCCAGATGCTTCAACGGTGTATAAATTAAGTCGAAATGTATTCCCTCCAAAAACAACAGATTAGACATTAACCTGTAACCATCAAAATTACCCAACACGGCTGAATCATCGCCAATGCCAATTACAGTTGAGTTTTGCTTATTATCTGTTTTAATGTTGTATCGTTTTATTAAACCATACAAACCAATTTCTGATAATGGAGTGCCTTTTATTTCCATCTTAAGTCAAAATTTAAACCCCAAAGATACAAACATGGGGCGAATCCCAATCAAATCAATTTTCCAAAACCATAATAAATAAACCCAAATTAATAGTTTAAGCATAATTGCGAACTCCGTCAATCAAAAATAATGATAATCTGGATTTAGTTTAAGTATGATTTTTAACGACTAAAAGCTAATAATAAAAATAAAATGCTAATTATTTCCATTTCTGAAATAAATGTTTGGATAATATACCATTGATAACTAACTTTGCAGCGGTTTTTGGGCCTGATGAAATTTAGGGGACAAGAAGTCCCCTATTTTATTAATATTTTGCGGCATGGTTTCACAAAGTAAAATAATTGAAATAATCAACAACAAGCTTGAAGCTGATGGTTATTTTCTTGTTAGCGCAGATGTTAAGCCATCAAATCAGATAGTTGTTTTTCTGGATGGGGAAAAAGGGGTTCCGATTGATTATTGTATTCAGATTTCGCGGTTGATTGAAAGCTCATTTGACAGGGAGGTAGAAGATTTTTCCCTTGAGGTTTCATCGGCCGGGATCGGTCAGCCCTTTAAGGTTCAGCGACAATATTTAAAAAATATTGGGAAAACTGTTGAAGTTATGACCAAAGACCAAAAAAAAATAATTGGGACCCTAAAAGAAGTATCCGAAACCGGCTTCACCTTTAAAGAAGAGAAATTGGTTAAACCTGAAGGCAAAAAGAAAAAAGAGTTGCAGGTTTTTTACCATGCATATAATTTTGTTGACGTAAAGTATGTTAAAGAAATAATTAAGTTCTAAAACAACATTTATTTTTTTACAATGGAAAATATTAATCTGATAGATACTTTTTCTGAATTTAAGGAATTAAAGAACATTGACAGGGTTACCATGATCAGGGTTCTGGAAGACTCATTCCGTGGTGTTCTGATTAAACTTTTCGGAACCGATGAGAATTTTGATGTTATAATAAATACCGATAAAGGAGATTTTGAAATATGGCGTAACCGTGAGGTTGTTCCCGATGGGGATGTGACCGATACCAACTCTCAAATTTCGCTTACCGAAGCTAAAAAAATTGACCCTGATTACGAAGTTGGCGAAGAGGTTACCGATGAACTGAAATTTCTCAGTTTTGGCAGAAGGGCCATTCTGAGCCTTCGTCAAAACCTTTCTTCGCGAATAATGGAGCTTGAAAAAGATACCATTTATAATAAGTATAAGGAGAGGATTGGCGAGATTGTAATTGGAGAAGTTTATCAAATATGGAAAAAAGAAATTCTTGTTCTTGATGATGAAGGTAACGAACTTATTTTACCTAAAACAGAACAAATACCTTCCGACTTTTACAGAAAAGGAGACTCCATAAGGGCAGTTGTATTTAAAGTGGATATAAGAAATAATAACCCTCTTATAATTCTATCAAGAACATCGCCAGTATTTTTGGAAAGATTGTTTGAACTTGAAGTGCCTGAAATACACGACGGACTAATAACCATTAAGAAAATTGTTCGGATTCCGGGCGAAAGAGCAAAAGTTGCTGTTGAATCATACGACGACAGAGTTGACCCGGTTGGTGCATGTGTTGGTATGAAAGGTTCACGTATTCATGGCATTGTGCGCGAACTTCGCAATGAAAACATCGATGTAATTAACTTTACAACAAATACACAGTTATTTATTCAAAGAGCTTTAAACCCGGCTAAAATAACCAGCATTAAGCTTTTTGAAGATAACAAAAGGGCACAGGTTTATCTTCGTCCCGAAGAAGTTTCGATGGCAATTGGAAAGGGAGGTATTAATATTCGCCTTGCAAGTCAGCTAACAGGCTATGAACTTGATGTATATCGTGAAACTGAAGGCGAAGAAGAGGAAGAAGATGTACCTTTGGACGAGTTTTCGGACGAAATTGAAAGTTGGATACTTGATGAACTTAAGGCAATTGGTTGTGACACAGCCAAATCAGTTCTTGACATGTCGGTTGAAGACTTAACCAAACGCACTGATCTTGAGGAAGAAACCATCAAAGAAGTGATTTCAATATTAAAATCTGAATTTGAATAAATAAATTATCTTTGTAAATCAAAGATTTAAAAAATCCAGATAGCACCAATTAAACTGAAAGTTCCATATATGGCAGTTGGACAGAGATTAAGCAAAGTAGCAAATGAACTGAATGTTGGAGTTTCAACACTTGTTGAATTTCTTAATAAGAAAGGATTTGACATTGATGTGAACCCCAATACTAAAGTTTCGGAAGAGATGTTTGCAATCCTGAGCAAGGAATACAAACTGGATCAAACCGTAAAAAAAGCATCGGATGATCTGATTGACCGCAAGCCCAGAGAAAGAAAAGAAACTATCTCTATCGAAAACTTGCATGAAGAATCAGTAATGCCAGAAGATGATGGTACACAGCAAAATCGTCCGGTTGAAAAACCTTTCATGGAACCCAGAAAAAGCGTTGATGTTAAGGTAGTTGGCAAAATAAGCCTTCCAACCCATGGTGCTAAAAAACCTGTTGGACCAAAACCTGAAGGACCAGTTAAACAGGAACCTGCCGTTGCTGAAAAACAGGTTGTGAAAGAGGAGACGAAAATTGAACCTCCCGCAAAAGCCGAAGAGAAAGAGAAAATTCAGAAAAAAGAAGTGGAACATATCCCATTGAGAGTAAAAAAACTGGAAGATGAAATAAAGCTGGTGGGAAAAATTGATCTGGAACCGTATAAAGCAAAACCTCAGGCCGAAAAAGCAAAACCGGAAGAGAGAAAACAAACAGTTGACAAACCAACTCATCAAAAACAGGAACATAAGCAATTCAGAGACGAGAAAAAGATTGTTCATCAAGAAAAGTCGCCTGTTTTGGATAAACCAGACGTTCAAAAGGAAACTACCCAACTGGAGAATTTTGTACCCACAAAGGTCCAGAAACTTTCAGGCCCAACGGTGGTAGGAAAAATTGACCTTCCGGTTGATCCATTACGTAACGGTGAAAGCCGTGATGATAAAAAAGCCAGGAAAAAGAAACGAAAAAGAATAAAAAAGGAAAAAGAAAGGGTAAATATAGCCCCTAATGGCGACAGCAGTAAAAGGCCGGTGCAGCATGGGCAGCAACAGGGGCAAAAACCACAGGGACATGGACAACAAGCAGGTTCAACAGATAAACAACAAACTGACAAAAAGCTTAATGAAAAAAAGAAAGTCCAGAAGGTTAAAAAACGCCCTGCAAGACCTGAAGTAAACGAGGAAGATGTTGCAAAACAAATTAAAGATACCCTAGCCAGGCTTACCTCTAAAGGTAAATCAAAGGCATCAAGGCACCGCCGTGATAAAAGAGATCTTGTTTCTCAGCGCCATCAGGCCGAAATGGACCGTTTGGATGAGGAGAAAAAAATAATCAGGGTTACCGAATTTGTTACGGCCAATGAGATAGCCAACATGATGAATGTGCCTGTAAACCAAATTATTGGGTCATGCATGAGCCTTGGGTTATTTGTTTCGATCAATCAAAGACTCGATGCTGAAACTATTGCCCTGGTGGCCGAAGAATTTGGATACAGCGTTGAATTTATCAGTGTTGAATTAGTTGAATCAATTGCTGAAGTTGAGGACAAACCTGAAGATTTAATTGAACGTCCCCCAATTGTAACTGTAATGGGGCACGTTGATCATGGTAAAACTTCACTCCTGGACTTTATCCGAAGCGCTGACGTTACAACAGGTGAAGCAGGTGGTATTACACAGCATATTGGTGCCTACAGTGTTAAGCTTGAGAACGGGCGCCAGATAACTTTTCTTGACACGCCCGGTCACGAAGCATTTACGGCAATGAGGGCAAGGGGTGCGCAGGTTACAGATATAGCTATTATTATTGTTGCAGCAGATGATAATGTTATGCCCCAAACCGTTGAGGCCATAAACCATGCCGCAGCCGCAAATGTTCCTATTGTATTTGCCATTAATAAAGTAGATAAACCCGGGGCCAACGCAGAAAGAGTTAGAGAAGAACTGGCCAATATGAATTACCTTGTCGAGGATTGGGGTGGAAAATACCAATCACAGGAAGTATCGGCCAAATTTGGTACCAATGTAAAACTGCTTCTTGAAAAGGTTTTACTGGAAGCCGATATTCTTGAACTTAAAGCCAATCCAAACAAACCGGCAATAGGTTCAGTTATTGAATCATCACTTGACAGGGGTCGTGGTTTTGTCGCTACTTTGCTGGTCCATTCTGGCACCATGAAGGTTGGCGACCTGATTCTTGCAGGGTCTTATTACGGACATATTAAGGCTATGTTCAATGAACGAAACCAGAAGATAGAATCTGTAGGCCCGTCAGAACCAGTTTTAATACTTGGGCTTAACGGGGCACCACAAGCCGGCGAAAAGTTCAACGTAATGGAGAATGAGCGTGAAGCTAAAGATATTGCTACTAAAAGGATGCAGCTGCAGCGTGAACAAGGGATGAGGGCGCAAAAACATATTACCCTTGATGAAATTGGACGAAGAATTGCTATTGGAAACTTCCAGGAACTTAACCTTATAGTTAAGGGTGATGTGGATGGTTCAATTGAGGCCCTATCAGATTCATTAATAAAGCTTTCAACAGAGGAAATCCAGGTAAATGTAATACACAAAGCAGTTGGGGGAATTTCAGAATCGGACATTATGCTCGCTGCTGCATCAAACGCCATTGTTGTAGGATTTCAGGTAAGGCCTTCAATGTCAGCCAGAAAATTAGCCGAAAAAGAACAAATCGATATTCGTTTGTATTCAATTATATACGATGCTATTGAGGAGATTAAGGCTGCAATGGAAGGGATGTTATCACCGGAAATTAAAGAACAGGTTCTTTCAACAGTTGAAGTACGCGAAACTTTTAAAATTACAAAGGTTGGCACAGTTGCCGGGTGTATGGTTAAGGAAGGAAAAATTAAAAGGAATTCAAAAGTTCGTATTATTCGCGACGGAATAGTTATATACACGGGAGAGCTGGGTTCACTTAAACGTTTTAAAGATGATGCAAAAGAAGTTGCATCAGGGTTTGAGTGCGGGCTTAACATTCATAATTTTAACGATATAAAGGTTGGCGATTTAATTGAATCCTATGAAGAAATAGAAGTTTCAAGAAAACTTTAAACCTGTTTTTATTAAATTAATAAAAAGGCCGGGCTTCCGGCTTTTTTTTTGCCTGTAATCAATCCCAATTAGCTTAACCGTTTATTATCAATATTCGGCGTGTTATTATAGTTACCCCATTTATTATGAATTAACAGGGTTTACCCTAATTACCTCAAATGGCAAATAATCTTTAACACTTTCATCCTTCAGATTTAAAAACCTGACGCGAAACTTTTTTTCTCAAACAAACTTTTTAGCCAAGGGGTTACGGCAATGAATTGCTGCATTATTAATCGCCTTATTCAAAATTGAAGAGTTGAATAATTTTATTGTCGTGAATCTACAGTATAAAATTTTCAATTATTTTGACAAACATCAATTTCATTTACATAAAAAGATGAAATTTCAGAAACTTAAAAATAATAACTACCGTATTAAATGCAATTGTTTAAATATTAATGTGTAAACCTTATACAATATTGTATTACAAATATTTAATCGAATCAACAGTTAATAAAAAATAGTTTTAAATTGTATAATCAACACTTGTATATTAAACCTAAAAAGTAAAGTTAAATTATACCCAATTATTTATGAGAGTCTTTACCACGATTATTGCGTTTATAATTGTTTCATCTTTTTTTAAGATGTGGGGGCAGGAACAAATCATTGCATATCCCAGGATGTATAAAGCCCCTGATGGCAAATTATATGTAAACAAAAACCTGCCCATGTACTTGTTTATTGGCAATTCACCAGGTACTAAAGGCGAATTATCACGGTTGGAAAGTAAAGATTCCCCTCAATACACAAACCCGTTTTACTTTGATACAGAAGGTCATAATACAATTCGCACTCCTTCAAAGGTTGATACTATTACAAAAAAAACGGTTTATCCCATTTCCGATATTATTTTCGATGTTTATGCTGATGGATTGCCACCAAAATCAAAGGCCACCTTTGAAAATGCCTTCAAATTTATGAAGGATGGCAAACTGTTTTATGGTAAAGGGCTAATGGTAAGTATTACTGCAAATGATCAAACTTCAGGTGTTGATAAAATATATTACAGTATTGACAATCAACCTTATTTGCAATATTTAAAGCCTATTGAATTTAGCCAGGCAAAAAGCTATACACTTAAATATTACAGCTGCGATAATGTTGGAAATATTGAAAGTGTTGCCACACATAATTTTACGGTAGATATAACCCCTCCGGTAGCAACCTGGACCCTGGAGGGAGATGTATTTGAAAATGCTGCTTCAGGTACTTCAAATATTGTACTAATGGCCCAGGATAGCGAGTCGGGGATTAAACATATAAAATACCAGGTTGATGACCGGCCTGTGACTATTTATAAAAATGGTATTAGCCTGAGCACAATTCCATCGGGTGCTTACAAATTACGTTATTGGGCCGAGGATAACGTTGGGAATGTTTTTGAGGGTGCCGACGGAGGAACAAATGTTTATGCATTTGTGGTTGACCGCACACCACCCAAAACATCATCACAAATAATTGGCGATAAATTTGTTGGTAAAAATGTTTTTGTTTCTGAAAGGAGTTTATGCCAGTTAATTGCAATTGACGAACAGTTAAAAGTGAGAACAATAATTTATGGGCTGGGAACACCTGTTTTAACTGAAATTTACGACCAGCCATTTAGTTTTGTTAAAAAGCCGGGGGTACAAACAATTTACTTCCAGGCCTGGGATATGGTTGCGAATCAATCTGTAATAGACAAGGTAACTTTATTTATGGATATTGATGAACCTGTTACCAGAATTGATTATACGGGTCCACAATTTTTCTCACGCGATACTCTGTTTATTAATAAAGAAACAGTAATTAAACTTGTTTCAAGAGATGGTGAATCAGGGGTTGCCAATATTGAATACAGCATAAATAACCAACCATTTCAGAGTGGCAGCCAATTTTCACTTAGCAACGATGGGCTTCAAAAAATTGCTTTTAGGGCAACCGACAATGTAAATAACAGGGAACAGGATAAGCAAAGCGAGTTATATGTTGACAACCTACCCCCTGATATTTATGTTAATTTCAGTATAAAATCGTTCCGCGAAGAAATTATTGACAACGAAAAGATTAGTGTTTATCCACCTTACGTTAAGATGTACATTGGAGCTACCGACCGTAATTGCGGGACCCAGGATATTTTCTATTCAATTGATGGTGGTCAAAAAACCAAATTTACCGGTTCGGTTTCGCCGGCAAATAGTGAAGTGTTTTCAACCGAAAAACTTTATGAAGTTAAAATTGACGCTAACGATAAACTTGGTAACAGCACTTCCAAAACTATAAAATTCAGGATAGCTAAAAAATAGTTATTGGGCTAAACCAAAAAAGCTAATAGTAAGGTTATTATGGAGAGAAATTCCTTGGAAAGGGATTTTTCTTTTTAACCCATTTTAACAATAATGAGCCCGGATTGCTTTAAACGGCAATTACTTCTTTTATAACAGGCACCTGGCTTTTTACAACCATCTCAACTCCGCTTTTAATTGTTTGAACGCTCATTGGGCACCCGTTGCATGCACCTTGAAGTTTAACTTTCACAACCATGTCATCTGTTAGTTCTACAATTGAAATATCTCCGCCGTCGGCCTGAAGATAGGGCCTTACACGTTCCAATGCAACCTGGACCTGATCTAAAATCTCTTTATTTTCCATATTTGTTAATATTTCTAATGTTTTTTAATTTCAACAATTTTAGTGGGGGGCATGTTTTGCTTTCTTTCATCTACTGCCTTTACAACTTCCTGTGCAAGGTTGCCAAAGGCTACACCTGTTACAGAATTCGGGTTAACAGCGACAGGCACACCATCATCGCCGCCTTCTCTTATACTTTGAACAATTGGTATCTGGCCCAGTAAAGGTAAGTTAAGCTTGTTGGCAAGCATTTTGCACCCTCCCTTTCCAAAGATATAATACCGGTTATCGGGTAATTCAGCCGGCGTAAACCATGCCATATTCTCAACCAATCCAAGAACCGGAACATTAATTTTTTCACCCAGGAACATACTAATCCCTTTTCGGGCATCGGCCAGGGCAACTTCCTGAGGTGTACTAACCACCACTGCCCCTGTTATTGGTACTGTTTGAACCAATGTTAAATGAATATCACTTGTTCCGGGGGGTAAATCCATTAACAGATAATCCAGTTCTCCCCACAATCCGTCTGATATTAATTGTTTAAGTGCATTTGTTGCCATGGCTCCACGCCAAACCAGGGCATCATCCGGATTAACAAAATATCCAATGCTCAATAATTTTACCCCGTATTTCTCAACGGGTACTATTCTATCCTTTCCGTTAACTTTTTCAATTGCAGGATGCGAATTTTCAGTTGCAAACATTATTGGTACTGAGGGGCCATAAATATCGGCATCGAGAAGTCCTACACTAAAACCCATATTAGCCAATGCTACGGCCAGGTTTACTGCAATTGTTGATTTACCTACACCCCCTTTTCCAGAGGCAACCGCAATAATATTTTCAACCCCCTTTAGTTTTTTAGAATCTTGTAAGGGCTGACGCTGTTTGACTTTTACATAAATATTGCCTTCAATTAAAGCTTCTTTGTCAACATATTGTTTTATGGCAGCAACACATGCATTTTTAATTGATGTTACCATTGGGTCATTTGGCCGGTCAAATAAAAGGCTGAAACTTATACGCTTACCTTCAATCCTGATATCTTCATCAACCATTTCAAGTGATACAATATCTTTACCTTTTCCCGGATGGATTACATTTCGCAATGCATTTAATATAAGAGCGGGGTAATAACTCATTTGCTAAGTTTATTTAAACTTTTTAAAAATTACGGCAAAAATAAAAAAAATATAATAACACACCTGCCAATTGATTACTAAAAACAAGACTATTTAAACTCATTAATTATATCCGGATAAATCATTAATATCTGAATATTTATCCCGGGTTAGTCATTAGAAAGGCAATGAACTAATGACTTAGCCGGGATTAACCCTACCGA
>JBBIVA010000074.1:0-18440 GCA_037439945.1 Marinilabiliaceae bacterium | reverse complement strand
CTATTTCTGGCCTTTTAAGAGAATGATATCACCCCTTTTTGATAAATCTATTTTTGTATTCCTTTATGACCACATTCTTTTATGCTTTGCATTCGATGGAAGCATTACAATAGCATCATAATAAACACAAACCTATTAGGTAATTATAAATTTTATGATTTGAAATAATTTAGATGAATGGATATGGTCAATTCACGCCATTAAAAAGAGATTGTAAAGAAAAATAGTCAAAATTTAAGCACCCGGGTTAATAAACATATTTTATTAACATCAATGTTAAAAAAAAAAAGGAAAATTATTAAATCTAATTTATCCCCTGCGAACGAAAATCTGAAATAAAAATAATTAATTCTGGTAATTTAATCTGTTAGGGTAATTTACAGGTTTCTGCGCAAAAAAAATTTAAGGCCGGTACCCGCTTTTTGATAATATTAACCTATAGTCACCAATCCCCATTAGTTGGTTTAGGGAAACTTCAGGATTTTTCTTCATAAAGGACTGAACTATACGGTATCCGATAAATGCGCCGGTCCGGCCGGGTGAATCCTGCCCAAAGTAATTTGTAAACGGGCTTTCACCGATATATTTTTGTATCATCATACGGTCATTGCTGAATAAGTGTTTTTTTTCAACCATATATGACCACATCATACTTTCATAATGATAGCACCAATCCATATTTTTTTTGGAATACCCGAAAATAATTTCGTCTGAATGATAAGGGATGAGGTGCCTTAAGGCGTAAAGAATTGTTCCTTGATATATCATTTGGCTTAAAAGGTCGTTCACAGAATCATTATATAAAAACTGTGTCATAGTAATGGCCTTGATAATATCAGGGGCAACCCTTTCTGGTACCATTCGGTTGCGTAAATAAACTGGTATTGAGAGCCATTCATAAAATACGCATTCACTTCCTAAATATTTTTCAACACTTACAGAAACCCATGAAGAATCAACAACAACCGACTGGTTAAACCCTGATATATGCAAATAAACATCTGGCACCTTAAATCCGGGAAAATAGTAGCTGTAAAATTTAAATGCACCCTCAAGTTCCTTTTTAAGACCATTTAAGTTACTAAACACTTTTTTACAGGTATCAAGAACCTCCTTATTAGGCTCATAGGAAAGGAACCTGCCAATATTTGATGAGAATTCGTCAGAATGCGGCGGCCCTGACCCAATTATTCGCATACTGTAAGCATCAAGATATTTTCCGTACTCAGACATTAACCGTTCTTTCTCAAATTCAACACTATCAGGCTTGATCGAGAATAAATCCTGGTAAAATGGGATTATGTTGAATTCTACCTTTATATGGTCAACCTTGGGGACTTTTGGCCCGCATGATACCAGAATAAGAGTTAATAATCCCGTTAAAACCAATCGAATATTGTTAAATCTCATCACTATCAAACAAAATCTTATATTCTTCATAAATAATTTTTTCTGATATTAAACTACATGTAAGTGAAAAAGCCGGCATTTAATATGTGCAAATTTACAAACTTAACTGCTATTGGCATAAATCAAAATTTTAATTACAACAATAAAATGTTTTATTGTAATTACCGTTTTCATTAAGTTTGTATCCGTTTAAACATAATAACATAATTGGGCCATGAAAAAACTTATAACATTTTTTTTAGCTATTTTTCTGATAATTGGTAATTCCTCCGCACAAGAAAAAGGCCACACCAGGTTTTCATTCGTAATAAACCCTCAGATTTCATGGTTCTCATCCGATCATGAAAATATTAACAGTAAAGGTTCTTTGGCCGGCTATAATTTTGGTGTTATTGTTGACCGCTTTTTTGGCGATAATTATGCTTTTTGTTCCGGACTCACAATAAATACCAATGGTGGTAAGCTAAATTATCCGGCCAATGGGCAAACACCTGCATACACACAGGAATACAGGTTAAAATATTTAGAAATACCACTAGGGCTTAAACTTAGATCGGAGGATATAAGGAGAACAAACTTTTATGGCAGGTTTGGCTTATCACCGCAAATTAATATAAAAGCTGTTGATGGTAATGAGAAAAACATAAGCGATGAAATAAGGTTTTTCGATCTTGGTTACCATCTTGGTGCAGGATTAGAATATTCATTTGGAGGCCGAAACGCACTTATGATGGGTATCCTTTTTAATAATGGTTTTGTTGATGTTTCAAAAAATGGCAGTTTTAATGATAAATCAATTCATAACCGTTTTGTTTTTGAATTTGGTTTTATTTTTTAAAATCGATGGTTTAAATATAAATATCTAAACTATGAAACTGGCCCTGGCACAATTGAACTTCAAAGTTGCAGATTTTGAAGCCAATAAAGAAAAAATAATTGCCAAAATCAATATTGCCTTACAAAACAGTGTTGATTTGGTTATTTTTTCCGAGTTGGCAATTTGTGGGTATCCACCTCTTGATCTTCTAACCAGGGAAGAATTTATTTCACAATGCATATCAGCAATGGATGATATTGCTAAACATTGCATTAGTATTGGGGCCATTATAGGGGGGCCAAGCATTAACCCTAACTCCAGCGGGAAACAACTTTTTAATTCGGCCTGGTTGTTATATAATGGAAAAGCATCACCTGTGGTTCATAAAACATTGCTCCCAACATATGATGTTTTTGATGAATACCGGTATTTTCAGCCAAACCAAAATTTTGAAGTTTTAACGTTTAAAGGAAAAAGAATCGCCATAACCATTTGTGAAGACTTGTGGGATGATCAGCCCGTTGAAGCTGCCTTTTCAAGGAATCGGTTGTACACCCTTTCCCCATTGCAAAAATTATCGGCATTAAGCCCTGATTTTGTTGTTAATATTGCAGCATCACCATTTTCATACCATCAACATGAAATAAGACGTTTGGTAAATTGTAAAAAGGCGTTGCAATATAATTTGCCAATTATTTATGTTAACCAGGTTGGGGCCAATACTGAACTTATTTTCGACGGCGGGTCAATGATTGTTGGATGTGATGGAAAAGTATTTAAAAGATTAAAGTATTTTGAAGAAGATTTGCAATTTGTTACAACAAATTTTGGCGGTAACAATGGTGAAGTGTTGGATAAACCACATGAAACAGAATTAATTCATAATGCATTAGTATTGGGTTTAAAAGATTACTTCAAAAAATCAAATCTAAAAACTGCAACCATTGGGTTATCAGGCGGTATTGATTCAGCTGTTACAGCAGCCATAGCCGTTGAAAGCCTTGGTAATGAAAACGTGCTTGGGTTATTAATGCCATCACAGTTTTCGGGTCAGCATTCTATTATTGATGCACAAAAACTTGCACATAACTTAAATATAAAATACAATATTGTACCGATAAATGACCTTTACTATATGTTTGAAAAAGCCCTGTCACCAATTTTTGAAAACAGGCCTGCCGATGTAACGGAAGAAAACCTGCAGGCCAGGATAAGGGGTACAATTTTAATGGCCTATTCAAATAAATTTGGACATATATTGTTAAATACTTCTAATAAAAGCGAAGCAGCAGTTGGCTATGGTACTCTTTACGGGGATATGAACGGGGGCATAAGTGTTTTAGGGGATGTTTATAAAACTCATGTATATAAACTTGCAGAATATATTAACCGAAACGGCGATATAATTCCGCACAATACAATTTCAAAACCGCCATCAGCTGAATTAAGACCCGACCAAAAAGACAGTGATTCATTACCGGAATATAATATTTTAGATGAAATCCTATTCAGGTACATTGAACTTAACCATGGCTATCAACAAATAATTAACGATGGCTTTGATAAAGAAACGGTTGAAAAAACAATAAAGCTTGTTAACAGTAACGAATACAAACGTTTTCAGTGCCCCCCTATTCTCCGTGTTTCAGGAAAGGCATTTGGGCTTGGCCGACGAATGCCTATAGTAGCCAGATATTAACCCAAATTACGCATTTGAAAATGCGTAATCGATAAAGTACTTGTAATCAATTCCAAAGTATGGAATTGAAACAATCACTAAATCGGGATTATCCCAATTAAATAAAAAATTCGGCTCAAACTTCGCCTCCTATTGATTAATTTGGGATTAACATAAAAATACACAATTAGCTTAAATACCTGATAATAAAGTTTTGCCATAAAATTATTTTTTTTATTTTTGTGTGTTTTAGAACACTGTTTTAAAACACACTGATACATAAATGACAGCTGCAAAAAAATTAAATATAAAGGAACCATCAATAAAAGATATTTCCGTTATTTACAAGGTACTTACCGATGAAGAAAAGGAGTATCTTGAGCAGAACTATTCTATTGTAAAATACAAAAAAAATCAGATAATTTACCAGGAGGGTGAAGAACCAACCGGGTTGTTGTGCCTTGGGCAGGGAAAAGTAAAAATATTTAAAGAGGGAGTTGGTGGCCGCGACCAGATAGTCAGATTAGCCAAAGCCCCTGGTTTTATCGGATACAGGGCTTTTTTTGCCGAAGAAAAACATATTGCCACTGCAGTTGTAATTGACCCATGTACTATTTTTTATATTAAAAAGGAAGTTATTAACAGGTTGTTATTGTCAAATAATCAACTTTGTTTAAATATTATTCGCTCTTTTGCAACAGAATTAGGATTTTCAAGGTATAGAACAGTAACTCTAACCCAAAAACATATTAGAGGGAGATTAGCCGAAAGTATTGTTATATTAAGAGACATTTATGGGTATGAAGATGACAATTGTACTCTAAATATCTATCTTTCGAGGGAAGATCTGGCAAATTTTTCTAACATGACTACATCTAATGCAATTCGCACTCTTACAAATTTTGTTAAAGAAAAAGTAATAGTTGTTGATGGAAGAATAATTAAAATTCTGGATGAAGAGAAACTTGAAAGAATTTCAAGGCTCGGATAATGAATTACTCTTTGAAGTAAATTCTTTTAACCCTACGGCTTATTCCGGTTAATATTTCATACGGGATAGTCCCTAATTTTCTGGCCATTTCTATTACCGGATAATTATCTCCAAAAATAATAACCTCATCGCCTTCTTCAACAGTTTCCAGATCAGACACATTTATCATGCACATATCCATACAAATATTCCCGACAATTGGTACCAGGCTATTCCGAACCATTACACTGCCACGCCCCCTGCTCAAATTCCTGTTGAGCCCATCAGCATAACCAACCGGTATAACAGCAACAACCCCATCCTTTTCGATTTTGTCGGCTCTGCTATAACCAATTGTTTCACCAGCCTTAACTTTTTTTAATTGCGAAATATATGTTTTAAGAGTTATTACATTTTCAAGGTTATTTTCTTTAATAGAGCTAATACCGTACAACCCAATGCCAATTCTGACCATTTCAAATTGTGCTCCCGGATACCTTTCAACGCCCGCTGAATTTAATATATGCCTCCAGAAATTATATTTCAACCCTTCATTTAATTTTAGGCAGGCCTTCTTAAACCTGTCAATCTGGGTTTGAGTAAACTGGTCATGTTCTGTTTCGTCGCTGCCAACCAAATGGGAAAAAACAGATTGAACTTTTAACCGTGGCATTTTTTTAAGAATTTCTACCAATTTTTCAATTTCAAAATCAAAAAATCCCAACCTGAACATACCTGTATCTATTTCCAGGTGAACCAGGATATTATCCAACCCCTCCTGTTCAACGGCTTTATTAAATGCATTTAAAATTCTTAAACTATATATTTCGGGTTCAAGCCCATACCGTAACATTTGTCCAAAACTTTTTTCTTCAGGATTCATAACCATAATTGGCAGGGTAATACCGGCCTTACGCAACTCCATTCCCTCATCGGCAAAAGCAACACCCAGATAATCTACGTTTTGGTGCTGAAGAACTCCGGCAATCTCAAATGAACCGCTTCCATAGCTAAAGGCCTTAACCATAGCTAATACTTTTGTTTCAGGCTTAAGCCCTGACCTTAACACATTTAAATTATTCACAAGAGCGTTAAGGTTAACTTCCATAACCGTACTGTGCTGTTTCAATTCAAGCCAGTCGGTAAGCCTCTCAAATTCAAATGTACGCGAACCCTTTATAAGAATTGCCTCATGTTTAAATAAAAACTGGTTAATTGATAAAAGCAGCTCCCCTGTGTTGATAAAAAACCTGTCATCAATTCCAAAAAGATGTGCGAATGAGGAGATTACCGGCCCAACCCCAATAAGGCGGTCAATATTTCTTGCTTTAACCAATGAAGCTACCTGCGGATAAAGAACCTCATCGGGCAGGCCGGTTTGAAACATATCTGACAAAATAATTGTACGTTTCATCCCTTTTTTTCTTCCCTGTTGGTCAAGAAAATCCAATGCAATCTCCAGGGAGGTAAAATCCGAATTATAGGAATCATTAATTAACAGCGTTCCGTTAATACCTTCTTTTTGTTCCATTCTCATTGCAACGGCATGCAGTTTCATTAGCCGTTTTTTTAATTCAGCCTGGGAATAACCATATTTTAAAAGAAATAATGAAGCCAAAATGGAGTTATCAAGCGAAACCTTTTCTGAAAATGGAATTTCCCATTCGAATTCTTCACCTTTCCATGCCAGTTTCACTTTTGTTGAATCGTTAATATTGATATTGGAAATCCTCAAATCCGAATCGGGATGCCTGCCCCAGGTTATTTTTTCAACAGTCTTGAGATTTTCATTGATCCTGGCATGTACTGTTTCATGGTCCCTGCAATAAAATACAACTTTAACATCCTTAAAAAGTAAAAGTTTTTCGTCGAGTTTCTCCAGCTCAGAAGAAAAGCTTTGCTGATGGGCAGTTCCAATATTTGTAAATAATCCAAAATCAGGTTTAATAATATCAGCAAGATTTTGCATTTCACCTTTACGGCTTATTCCTGCTTCAAATATCGCCATTGTTGACTGATTGTTCATTTGCCATACCGAAAGAGGCACTCCAACCTGGCTGTTATAACTTCGTGGTGAACGAACTAAGTTTTCATCATTACCAATTAACTGCGACAACCATTCCTTAACAATGGTTTTTCCGTTACTCCCCGTAATGGCCACAACCGGGATATTAAAACTTTCCCTGTGCCTGGTGGCCAGTTTCTGTAATGATTCCAAAACATTATTAACAACAAAAAAATTTGCCCCTTTAAACTCATTTGGAATTTGGTACCGGTTATTAACCACAAAATTACGGACACCCTTTTTAACCAAATCATTAATAAACTGATGCCCATCGTGCCTGCTACCCCTTAATGCAAAAAAAACCGACCCTGCAGGTTCAAAAACCAACCTGCTATCAATTACAATACGATGTACCGGTTCATTATCAGCATAGCCATTAATATAACGGGCTTCCAATAACTCTCCAAAAACCTTTGGGTTTAACGGGCTCATTACAATTGTTTCTGTATGCTCTTTTTAAAATTATCTGTTTTAGCTTCATTGTAGCATTTTCGGCAAATAGCTTCATAAGATTCAGATGCCCCAACTTCAACCAATCTTTCACTGGCTTTTAACCTAAATGAATGTTGTGCCAAATCGCCACATCTAACACAAATTGCATGCACTTTAGTTACATATTCGGCACAAGCCATAAGATAAGGCATAGGGCCAAACGGATTACCTTTAAAATCCATATCGAGCCCTGCTACAATTACTCTTAAACCCTGGTTTGCTAATTTATTACAAACTTCAATCAGCCCCATATCAAAAAATTGGGCCTCATCAATCCCTATTACATCGGTGTTACCGCTCAGCAACAAAATATTACCTGAACTTTCAACCGGTGTACATCTTATGCTGTTAGCATCATGTGAAACAACTTCTTCAACACTATAACGCCTGTCAATAACAGGTTTAAAAATTTCAACATTTTGCCGTGCTATTCGTGCACGGCGTAACCTGCGGAGCAATTCTTCCGTTTTTCCGGAAAACATTGAACCTGCTATTACCTCTATCCAGCCATGTTGGCGGTTTCTGTTGGCCTTAGTCTCAAGAAACATATAATAAAGAGATTTTTTTAAAATTCAATCACTACCTTTGCAAAGGTAAAGAAATTTGTTTCTCAACAAGAGATTATGGAAAAGGAAGTTTTAATAACAATCATACTTCAGGATATCAAGGAATTAGATACTCTGTTTAATACTTTTAAAGGGAAACCTGAAATTCCCAAAACATTTATATCTCTTACAAAAAGCAAGGTTAAAGGCATACTTGATGAAATTGATCTTCTTGAAAGTATTACGGAACCAGAAATCAAACACAAGGAAGAAACAAAAAAAATGGTTGAAAAACCATCTGCTGAACACATTACCCAGGTGATTGAAACGGATGATAAAACCATAAGAGATAAAAAAAATGTAAATGACGAAAAAAAAACAGATGATAAAATAGTGCCTGAAATTAAAATAAACCAACCTGGTTTTGAGATTGAAAAAGCAGAAATTAAAGTTGCGGTCACAAAAAAAGCTACAGATACCGATAAAGCAAAACAATCGTCTGTATTGGGTGAAAAACTTGGGCGAGATACCCAATCATTTAATGAGGCAATAGCCCTGAAAAAAGAAACTGAAACACCTCCAAGGTTCCAGTCCAAGCCTATTGAAGATTTAAAAAAGGGAGTTGGTATTAATGATAAGTTTTATTTTCAACGCGAATTATTCAATGGTAACATGGAACTTTTAAACCAAACATTAGACCAGCTTAACCAAATGGATAATTACAAATCGGCCGAAACATTTATTGCTGCAAATTTTACATGGGAAAACAATAATGAAGCTGCTAAAGCGTTTAATGAGATAATTCGGAGAAGATTTCTTTAATACAAAGTCCTTTATGAGCAAATTGTATCTGGTTCCAACGCCAATAGGAAACCTGGAAGATATTACACTCCGTGCAATTAAAACACTTAAAACGGTTAGTTTTATACTTGCTGAAGATACGCGAACAACAGGTTTTTTGTTAAAACATTATGGTATTGAAAATAAATTAATATCCCATCATAAATTTAATGAACATTCAACCGTTCAACGGACGGTTGATAGAATAAGGAGCGGTGAAACAGCGGCATTGGTTTCAGATGCAGGAACGCCGGGTATTTCTGACCCGGGATACCTTTTGGTTGCTAAATGCATTGTAGCGGGAATTGAGATTGAATGCCTGCCAGGGGCATCGGCGCTTATACCTGCAATTGCTGTAGCAGGGTTGCCTAACGACAGGTTTTGTTTCGAAGGTTTTTTACCTCAAAAAAAAGGCCGGCAAAAACGGTTTCTGTCACTTCAGGATGAAACAAGAACAATGGTTTTTTATGAATCGCCTCACCGGCTTTTAAAAACCCTTATTCAAATTGGAGAGTTCTTAGGCAATGAAAGAAAAGTTGTAGTTTGCAGGGAATTGAGTAAGATACATGAGGAAGTTCGCCGTGGTATGGTTTCTGAACTCGTTGAATGGTTTACAAATAATAACCCCAAAGGAGAAATTGTTTTAGTAGTTGAAGGTAAAGAAAAATAAACTTTTAAAATACCTCATGCAACTATGCTCAAATTAACCAGGATAGTCACATTGACTGAAATATTTACAAGGATTAAAAGTTAATACGTATTATTTTAAACTTAATAATATGAAACGAGCATGATTCGCAAAACACAACTTGTCCCGACTTTTCGGGAAACACAGCAGTAACAAAATTGCCCAAATGCAAGTTCCATAATACCATAACCTTAAAATTTTATCATGATGAAAAAACTACTGATTGTTTTAATGTGCTTGCCTATATTTTGGCAATGTAGTTTTGGCCCGAGCAAATCGGAACTGCGACAAACTAATGATTCCTTATTACTAGCCAGCGCCCTAAAAGAAATACAGCTTAATAAAATGGTTGAATCAATGGGGGTAATTGAATCCAATTTACGCACCATTAAGGAAAAAGAGCAGATTATTTCTCTTAAGGCAGACAAAGGTGATATTAGAGGTTCGTCGGCCGAACAGATAAATGATGATATCCATTTGATTTATGAGTTGATGGTACAGAACAAAGAACGCATTTTGCAACTCGAAGAACAAATGAAAAAAGCCGGAGTTGATAATAACAATCTTAAAAGGGTTATAACAGGTTTGAATGAACAGTTAAGGGAAAAAAGTGAAAAAATTGTAAGACTTAATGAGATTCTTCAGCAAAAGAACATGCAAATTGACCGCTTGAACTACTCAATTACAAGTTTATCAAACACAGTTGATTCCATTAAAAATATTTCTGATCAAACAAGAAAAGAACTTTCTGCAACACGCGACAATTTAAATACTGCTTATTACTCAATAGGGACTAAAAAAGAGTTAAAAGACAAAAAAATAATTGTTCGCGAAGGTTTTCTTTTTTTTGGTGAAGACAAAGTGCTTACCGACCAATTTGACCAAAAATATTTCAATGTGGTTGATATAAGGGAAACCGACACTATTTCAATTTATCATCAAAAGGCCCAAATACTTACTCCACATCCTCAGGGAAGTTTTGAACTAATAAAGGGAGAAGGTGGTAATCTTGTTTTGATAATACTTAACTTTGAGAAATTCTGGAGTATTTCCAAGTATCTGGTTATTCAGGTCAATTAATAATAAATTTAATACAGTTTTAACCTGATAACATAAAACAGAAATTTGCCATTACACAAAAAGTTGTGGCAAATTTCTGTTTTATACTTCAACTAATTAACAAATGCTAAAATACAAACACTTATTTATTGACTTAGATCACACAATATGGGATTTTGCTTCGAATGAAAAAATCTCTCTTAACCAATTGTATGAAAAGTACAATTTGGCAGATTACTTTTTAAATTTCAATGATTTTTTTACGCGATATGAGCCTATTAATAAAGGTTTATGGAACAAATACCGTAATAGTGAGATTAAAAAACAGGACCTTAATATTGGCCGGTTTTATAACACATTCATTACAGTGGGATTAGATAACTATAATTTAGCCGGGAATTTTGCTGCGGAATTTGTAAGAATAAACCCTTACCAGAAAACTTTAATCCCACATTCAATTGAAGTTTTGGAATACCTTAAACAACGGTATAATTTGCATATAATAACCAATGGGTTTACTGAAACCCAGCATATTAAAATTGAAACAAGTGGGTTAAAACCTTTTTTTAATAAAATATTTATTTCTGAAGAAGTAGGGTACCAGAAACCAAGAAGTGCTTTTTTCGAATATGCATTAAAAAGCTGTAATGCCCGTAAAAAAGAATCCCTGGTAATTGGTGACAGTCTGGAGACAGACATCAAAGGGGCCATGGAATTTGGTTTGGACCATGTTTATTTTAATCCCGGTAAAGTATCCCATACCGAAAAGGTTTTTAAGGAAATATCTTCTTTACTTGAATTAAAAACATGGCTCTAAACAGCTCAAACCAAGGTTGGCATTAATGGAGCAACAAGGTGGAACCGGCACAGGTTAAAAATTCACATCTCGCTCAAAACTGCTCCCCAAAGGAAATGATTTTCCAAAATTGTCTTCTGGCAATGATCTGACAGGACTCACTGAATCATTCATTTTTGACCCAAGAGTAACCGGTGCGCCTGAATCATTGCCAAACCCGCCCCCGAAATTTTCAACTGAAATATCTTCAAACCGAATTGCCTCGGGCCTAAACCTTAGCCTTACATCTTCGGTAGCCCCGTTCCTGTGTTTAGCAACAATAATTTCGGCCATACCAATTAATGAATTTCCCTGCTCATCTTCAGTAATTTTGTAATATTCGGGCCTGTGGATAAATAATACCATGTCGGCGTCCTGTTCAATTGCTCCTGACTCGCGCAAATCTGATAATTGAGGTCGTTTCCCCTCACCTGTACGGTTTTCAACTCCCCTGTTTAACTGCGATAGCGCTATAATTGGAATATTTAGTTCCTTGGCTAAACCTTTTAACGACCGCGAAATCATACTGACCTCTTCCTGCCTGTTTCCCGGACTCATTCCGCTGGCATTCATTAACTGGAGGTAGTCAATAATTACAATTTTTATATCGTGTTGTTTTTTTAGCCTGCGACATTTGGCCCTTAACTCAAAAATGCTTAACCCTGCTGTATCATCAACAAAAATTGGAGCATCAATTAATCCTTTAATCTTGGTATCAAGCTGCTTCCATTCAAAAGCATCTAAATTTCCGTTTTTAATTTTATCGGCCGGCAATTCAGTTTCAGCAACAATTAAGCGGTTCACCAACTGCACGTTGGACATTTCCAAGGAAAATACTGCAACACCCTGTTTATATTTAACTGCCATATTACGGGCCATGGATAAAACAAAGGCTGTTTTCCCCATAGCAGGGCGCGCAGCAATAACAATCATGTCGGAGGCCTGCCACCCGGAAGTGATCCTGTCCAGATCTGTAAATCCCGAAGGAACTCCACTTAATCCGTCTGTACGTTTACCTGCCAGTTGAATTTTCTCAACCGCATCGCTTATAACCGGATTAATCTGTATAGCATCGCGCTTCATACTACCCTGTGATAGTAAGAATAACGAGTTTTCAGCTTCTTCAAGTAAATCTTCAACATCTACTGACTCATCATAAGCCTTTGTTTGAAAAACCCCTGACAGGTGAATTACCTCACGTTGAAGAAATTTCTGATAAATAATCCGGGCATGATATTCAATGTGGGCCGCTGAGGCAACACGGCTCGTTAATTGGGTTATGTAAAAGGCACCTCCCACTTCATCAAGCTTTCCCATTCGCCTAATCTCTTCAGTAACAGTGAGCATATCAATTGGTTGCTCCCTGGCGAACAGATTGTTTATGGCGGTAAAAATATTCTGGTGTGGTTCTTTATAAAAACATTCTGGTTTTAATATCTCCGAAACCGCAGTAAACGCATCCTTCTCCAATAGCATAGCCCCCAAAACAGCCTCTTCGAGTTCAATTGCCTGGGGCGGCATTTTACCCATGCTTAAATCCAGCGGTTCAATATTTTTCCTTGTTTTTGTGTTACGTTTTTCAGCCATTTGGGTATATTTTTCGCACAGTTGACAAAGGTAAGAAATAAGGAGGGGCAAAAAAAAGAATTCCGGTTTTCATATCAACATACAATTAACAGGGTTATTAACAGTTTTAACTAAAACTTATATAAATTTTATCAGGCAAAAACAATTACTTTAAAATATCACTACTATACGATAAAAAGTTGTTTTGTCCCTAACGGGACAAAAGTTCAATTCTCAATTAAGTGTTTTACCGATGTTTAGTCCCTAACGGTACTGTGCCGTCAGGTACAGAATATCGGTAAAGATGAATCGACCCCAATTTTCAGTGTCCTGTAGGGACACCGCAATTAGTTGGCATTACAGCATCTTATCGAAAAATTTATCGGAAAGTAGTGTTAAAATATGTTTTTTTACAAACTGGAAATAATTTATTTATCAAACACTAATAATTTACGGGTGCAAATAAGTTGTGTAAACATAAACATAGGCATTTCATTTTTTTACCTTTTCTTTGTACCAGAAATTCTAAAGAAATAAAATGGTTGTTTTCCCAAATGCTAAAATTAACTTTGGCTTATTTGTTACATCCAAAAGAACCGATGGATATCACAATCTTGAAACTATTTTTATCCCGTTAAAAGGTTATTGCGATATTTTGGAAGTTGTAATCAATAATGATACTGATTATGACCAGTTTGTTAATACAGGTTTAATAATTGATGGAAAACCTGAAAACAATCTTTGCCATAAGGCAATAGGGTTATTAAGGCAAAAAATTGAAATTCCAAGGTTAAAAATCCATTTACATAAAATAATTCCCTTTGGGGCCGGTTTGGGTGGTGGTTCATCAGATGCAGCCTTTATCCTGAAGCTTTTAAACACACAATTTAACGGGAATTTAATTTCATCCGAACTTGAAAAAATTGCCTCATCAATTGGTGCCGACTGTGCAGTATTTATTAAGAATGAGCCTGTTTTTGCAACTGGCATAGGTAATCAATTTTCGCCCGTAAACCTGAATATTGATGGTTTATGGGTAGTAATAGTTATCCCTCCGGTTAATGTACCCACAGCAATGGCCTATAAAAACATTTCACCCAAAATCCCCTCAGTTGGTTTAAATACTCTTATTCAGGAGCCTTTTGATAATTGGAAAAATTGTATATGTAATGATTTTGAACCTTTTGTATTTAACCAGTACCCTGAAATAAAGCAAATTAAGGATAAGTTATATAAAAAAGGGGCTATTTATGCATCAATGTCGGGTAGCGGGTCGTCAGTCTTCGGATTGTTTTATGAAAAACCTGGTATTGATTTTCCTTCGGATTACAAGGTGTTTACTGGCAGGTTATAGGAACATCAGACTAAAGCACTGTTTGTTATCCTGACGGTATTAAAATACTAAAAGTGCTTCCCTTGCCTACTTCACTTTCAATTACCAAACGACCTTTATTACGAAGAACAAACTCATTACAAAGAATCAATCCCAACCCGGAACCTCTTTCTCCGTTGGTACCTTTTGATGTTTTTTGCTCACCTTGTATGGTTAATAGTTCTATTTCTTCTTTTCCTATTCCAATTCCTGTATCAGTTACTGATAATTTAACCATTTTCCCAACCCTTTCAGAAAAAACTGATATTGAACCGCCGTTAGGTGTAAATTTAATAGCGTTTATTAATAGATTACGAATAACCGTCCGCATCATGTCAATATCTATAAACACCTTATAATTAGCGTAATTTGCTAAGTTAATTGTTTGCCCTTTTTTAATAAGGCTTTCCTTTATCAGACTTAAATTTTCGTTTACAATCTGGTCCAAATCTGAAGCAACTAGTTTACAGTGAATTTCATTAGTTTGTGAACGGGCCCAGTAAAAAAGGTTTTCCAACAAATTAAAAACCTGTAATGATGCATCATGTATATATCTGGCATGACTGGCTACCAGCTCAATATTATCATAATCCTCAGTTTCAACCAGTAAATTTGAAAAACCCAGGATTGTATTAAACGGGGCCCTTAGATCATGAGCTATTATTGAGAACAAGCGGTTTTTAGTATTATTGAGTTTTCGAAGTTCATTATTTCTCTGTTCAAGGTTAACAGCCTGCAATTCCAGTTCATTTGATTGTTTTTCAATAAATTTCTTTCTCTCTTCAAGTATTAAGTTAATCCGGTTAAGCTCAATAGTCCTTTGTTTAAGAGTGTCATTATTTTTACGAAGTATTCTGGTTTTCTCAGTTACCTTTTGCATTAATTTCTTTTTTTGCCGTCTTAAATTTTCGGTCCTTAACCTAAAAAAAGCATAAGGTATAATAATAATTGTAACTATTAATAAAATATAAAAAAGATTAGTTCTATACCAGGGTGGTAAGACCCTTATTTTTAATTCAATGGGGTCATTGCTCCAAACTCCGTCAATGTTGGCTGCTTTAACTCTGAAATTGTAAATGCCGGGATCAAGATTTGTATATGTAGCCTCACGTTTATTACCCACATAGTTCCATTCTTTATCAAATCCATCCATAATATAAGCATATTCATTTCTTTCAGGATTAGTAAGGTTTAAAGCTGTAAATCCGATAGTAAAAACATTTTGATTATATTTCAGGGTTATATTTTCGGTATCAATCATATGGTTTTCAAGAATTTCTCCGGCCCCATATTTTTCAACAGCCTTATTAAAAAGTAGAAATCTTGAAAAAACAATTTTTGGATGCGTTTTATTGAACAACAAATCATCGGGGTTAAAAAGGTTTACCCCCTTGGTCCCTGCAAAAAATAATTCTGTTTTACCATTGTTGAATGAAGCTCTGGGGTTAAACCCATTTCCTTGAAGACCATCGTTTTCACTATAATGAATTAAATCGAAATTTTTTGGATTTAACCTGAATAAACCGGCTATGGTTGAAAACCATATTTTACCATGATGATCTTCTTCAATACTGCATATATATTCACTTGATGCCTTTATTGAACATCTGGTAAATCCACCATTGTTATTGGCTACGTACAGCCCATCATTAGTACCAACCCAAATGTCGTTATTTTTGCTCTCGTAAATGCATAATATTCTGTTCCCCTGGATTGCTCCAGGGTTATTACCCTCGGGTAAAAAATTCTGAAAAATGGAATCTCCCGGTGGCAAAATATTTAAACCATTTGTGGTACCTACCCATAATTGGCCATTACTATCTAATAATACTGACTCTACCCAATCAGACGATAATTTGTTTTTTTCATGGGTAAAATGTTTAAAGCTACCCTTTTTTACATCAAAATAAGAAATGCCCATTCCATGTACCCCAACCCAAAAGTTCCCATTTGCATCCTCGCAAAATGACCTAACATCATTTCCCCTTAATGATTCATTATTTCCAGGGATATGCTGGTAAATATTTAATTTACCGCTATTTCTATCGAATGACCTTAACCCCCCGATATGAGATCCAACCCACATTAAACCATCATTACTGCAATAAATTTTAAAAATTGTACCAATTCCTAATCTTGCTTTATCATTTTCATTATTAGGGTACCTGATTATTTTTCCACTAATCCAGTCAAAAACATCTATACCCCCGTTAAAGCCCCCCATCCACAGGTTCCCTCTTTTATCTTCACTAATAGCCATAATATTAGCCGATAAAACATGCCAGTAATACTGACTGGATGTATCAAACTGCCTGAATCCCCTGTTTGCATAACTTACAAATATACCCTCTCCTTTATAATAAAAATAATAATTGCCCTGTTTGTCAAGAAATACCCCTTCAACATTAGGCCTGATGGAATTTGCTTCAGTTACGTTATGGTAAAACCTGTAAAAATCATCATTGGCTTTATTATACTTCTTAATACCCGTATAATCTGTTATCCAAATGCATTTTTCATTGTCAGGATATAAACTTACTACAAAACGCTCGTACGACCCATCTAAATACTCCTTTATCTCCTTGGTATCAAAATTATACTTAACTACACCAAAACCATGATAACCAACCCACAGATAATTTTCATTTATAACCAACCCGGTAACTTCCCCGGTTTTCATTTCCAGAATTTTGCAAAGTGCGGAACCTGCGAAATCAGGATTTTTTTTGCCATTTGATAAATAGTGGCTTATTTTGCCATTGTCATGACCAAGCCAAAAATCATTTTCCGGCCCGAAAACAAAATTTGTTATTAATCCGTCATCAGATTGAGCAAGAAGTTCGAAATTCCATTTTTTTTCGTTTAAATAAAAAATAGAATTACCGGCTGTGACAATAATGCTTCCCTTTTTATCCTGTCCTATAGCTGTAATAAAAAGGTTGTTAATTCCACGCATTTCTTCATTTGAAACAACCGGGACAAAAATATCTTTAGACGAATTAAAATAAGATATCCCGAATTGGGTAATTACCCAAACCCGGTTATTGGAATCAACAAAAACCTGTGAAATTTCGTTGGATGTTAATCCTACTGGGTTATTTACCCTATTTCGATAAATATCAAACTCATAACCATTATAACGGTTTAAACCATCGGCAGTACCAATCCAGATAAAACCCATTGAATCCTGCGCCATACAAGTAACAGAATGATTTGATAACTTATTATGACTTGGTAAAGGTTTAAACTTAAACCCGGGAATTTGAGCATAATTATAAGTAACCAATAAAAATTTAAGCCACAACACAATCAATAGTACTCTCTTCACTTTATTCCGTTTTTAAACCAATTTATTATACTTATAAATAACTAAAAAGTTTGAAATAAACTGGTATTTAAACCTTAAATTATGCAACTAATAATACATCTAAATAGGAAAAGTTAATATCGAGCCAAAAAATAATTTTTTTGGGGTCAAAAGCTTTAGCAATCTGTGGTTTAACCAATCTTTATTTGGTTAAAAAAAAATATCACTACTATCCGATAAAAAGTGGTTTTGTCCCTAACGGGACAAAAGTTCAATTCTCAATTAAGTGTTTTACCGATCTTTAGTCCCTAACGGTACTGTGCCGTCAGGTACAGAATATCGGTAAAGATGAACCGACCCAAATTTTCAGTGTCATGTAGGGACACCGCAATTAGTTGGCATTATAGCATCTTATCGAAAAATTTATCGGAAAGTAGTGAAAAAATATTTTTAATGAACAGTAATTGTAATTCAACCCAAATTGCGCATTGGAATTAAACAGTGAAATAAGAAAACGCTGTAAACCTTATAGAAAACGGATGCAGCATTTTTCTATTTTTAAAATTTTTAAAGCTGCGCGTTAGAAAACTACCCACCTAAATGATATAAATTCAACCATTTAAAATTTAAAGCCACTCTAATGCATAGTATGGGGCCACCTAAAAATAGTTATCCTTGCAATTACATAACTTCTTTAAAAAAAGATGCTGTCCCAAAAGTATTTTAACCCGGATTAGTCATTAGAAAGGCAATGAACTAATGACTTAGCCGGGATTAACCCTACCGAATAGTCGGT
>JBBIVA010000073.1:0-18720 GCA_037439945.1 Marinilabiliaceae bacterium | reverse complement strand
TTAAGATAATAACCCCTTCGGGTTATTTCATTTTATAAAACAGTTGTTTCCCAGAAATTAATTCAAAGCATTCTTCATTTTATTACCTGGTTAAATACTTTGTGCTTGTAAAAAATTAAAATCCTTTTAGAAATGGTTTCATTTTTTATAATTCGTTAAAGTTTTTTTTATAACCATTTTTTTCTCTCATCGTTAAAAAAAACAATGTTATTATTGAAATGTTTTGTTATTCTAACCTCGTTAATATTTTAAAAATGAAAGTTTTATTTAAAAAAGTATCAATTTTTTTAGCATTTATAATTATTCATGTAAATGCGATACCACAGCCCCAGATCGAAAAACACCAGGCTACTTTTATTTATAATTTCACCAGGCAAATTCAATGGCCAAACATACATACCCATATTGAATTTGTGATTGGGGTTATAGGTAAAAACTCTTCAATAACTTCTGAATTGAAAGCAAGTTGTGCCGGTAGAAACGTGGGTGGACGTGAAATAAAGATTGTTGAATTTTCTTCGGTTGAAGATATGGGCTTTTGTCATCTGTTATTTGTTCCAAACAATAAGGTGAACCAGTTAAAACGTATTAGTGAAGTATTTGCCACATCACCTGTGTTAATTGTGACCGAAATGCAGGGCCGGCAGCCTGCTGAATCTGATATCAACATTTATGTTGAAAATGATAAAATGGTATTCCGTGTAAACGAATCTAATGCCAAGGCTCGCAATCTTTTGTTTAGCAGTCAGTTGGTGCAATACTCAAAAAAGTAAAAGAGTTTTGTGGGTTGGTATTTTTAACCTAGCCTGCTAAGGGTTTTTACTATTTCAATACTTTTTATTTTTACGTGGCGATCATCAAGTTCAATTATTTTATCATTCCTGAACTCAGCCAATGTTCTAATAAGGCTTTCCTTTGTTGTTCCGGAAAATTGGGCAAGTTCTTTGCGGTTTAATGGAAAACTAAAAGTTGAATTACAACCGTAAAAATTATAAAAATATAATATCAAATCAGCTACTCTGCCGGGTAGCTGTTTTTGGTTTATAGCAATTAGCCTGTTAATTATTTGTGCAGAAAAACCTGACTCCAATTTTAAAAAATAGCTGAAATACTCCTTTGAACTGTTTAAAATTGAATTAAAGTAATTTACATCAACCATTATAATTTTTGATGTATCAATAGCTTCAACATTAAATTCCACAACCTGCGCGTTCCAATGCGACATTATTCCTAAAAAATCACCAGGTCCATTAACACTAATTATCGATTGCCTGTGATTTTTAGTTTCCTTTAAAACTTTTACCAGGCCTGTTTCAATTAAACAAATATTGGCTGCCGGTGAACCTTGCTTTAAAATTAATTCACCCGGGTGGTACAATATTTCAAATCCATTTTTTTTTAACTCATCCCTCAACTCCGGTATTATGGAAATATTGTTCATTATTTAATTATAAAATGCTAATCCGTTTTTATGCTAAGGCTATTAGTACAGCCTATTTTTGTTTAAAGTTTAACTCCTAAATGTAATTAAACAAAACAAATTTGGGGAATAACTCTTCGATGGAATTATTGCCTGTTTAATGTTTTAATTTCGTAAATTAACAATTCAAAAATTACAAAACAACAAATATGTGAAAGGTTGTTAATAAATTAAAATTTTTAAAGAAACCAATATAAATTAATTACGTAAACATGTGCTTAAAAATGATTCCCCCTGGCTTGCTGTTTAATAAGTAAAATTAGATGAAAAATAATATATATAAAGCAATACTTAAACAATCGCCACAAGCATTTATTAGCCATAATTTCAAATTAAATGAGATTTCGGGGGAATTTGAATTTTCATTTTTTGATGCCAATGATTCATTTTATAGAACTTTTCAAATACAAAAGGAAACAGGAACTGACAAACTAATTAATGATTTTATTTTAAACCGCGATAATAAAGGGTTCTCTTGGGTTCAAATGTTTAAAGAAGCTTTGGCCGGCCAAAAAGTCATTATTAAAAAAGTTTGGTTTGAGAGGTTAAAAGTTTGGTTGAAATTTAAAACATACAAGGTTAATAATCATATAATTACTACAATAGTATATCCAATATACTTTGAAAAGGAATTTAGGTCACCCCAAAAAGGAGAGCTTAACAAGGCAACAATAAAAAAGCACCGGAAGAACCTGGAAACTTTGCTGGAGGTCAGTAACGAGTTTATCTCAATAGTTGATTACTCATCGCTAATTAAAGTTATTGTTGATAAGGGGATAGAAATAATGAAGGTTAATTGTGGCATTTTATATATTTTGGATAACCAGAAGGTGGACAGGGTTGAATCTTATCCAAAGTTACCATCACACTTAACCAGTGATTTTAAAGGAAAGGCGACTGATTGTTTCCCTTTATTAACCAGTGTGGTCAGTTCCCAGGAACTCATGTTGATTAAAGATACAGCGAAGGCACAATTATCTGAAAATGAATTTAAGATTGTTCAATTTTATAAATGTGGCACTTTATTAAGTTTACCATTAGTAATTAAAGGCAGGGTAGTTGGGGTACTTTCTATTGGGAAATCGGGCAAGACAAAATATTTTTCATCAATTGAAATGGATATATGGTTGACTTTAGCCCGGCAGGCGGTTATGGTTTTAAAGAATATCAGGATGTATGAAAAAATGAGAAGAATATCAGGTAAGCTTCTTAGGCAAAATGATGAATTTATTCGTGTAAATAATGAATTAACAGCTAATTATAAATGGATTCAGGATATAAACCGTGAGTTAACGGATGCTAAAACCCGTGTTGAAGAAAATGAGCAGAAACTTATTAATACAAAAAATGAACTGAAATTAAAGCTTGATTATCTTCTTTCGCCGGAAATGGTAATTGAAAATCCTGATTTAAGTGACCTTTTTGAAATTGAACATTTACAAACAATTCAGGATAGTTTTGCATATGCAACTGGTGTGGCATCAGTAATTACCAATAGCCAGGTACAACAGGTAACCTCCCCTAGTAATTTCAACAGAGTTTGTGAAATAATTAAAGATACAGAAAAGGGTAAACAGGATTGCATAAATTGTAATATTGATTTTGGGAATAAATCTCTTAAATCTGAACAACCGGTTGTGGGAAAGTGCTACAAGTGTGGCTTTTTGGTGGCTGTTTCTCCAATTTTTATTGGTAATCATCTTGTTGCATACTGGATAATTAACCAGGCTTCAACAAATGGTAATGAATCGGTAATATATAAGTACGCCGGGGAAATTGGGGCCAATAAAGACTTAATAATGGCAGCCGTAAAAAAGCTTGAACCAATTTCGCCCGACAGGTTTAATTATATTGCTTCATTGTTATGGATTATAGCAAGTGATTTAAGTGTTATGGCCTATAATAACCTTCTGCTTGCACGCAAGGTTGAAGAACAAAAGGATTATGAAGCACGCCTTATCATTTCCAAAGAGATGGCCGAAGAAAGTGACCGGCTGAAGACTGCATTTTTACAGAATATGTCGCATGAAATAAGGACACCAATGAACGGGATTTTGGGTTTTTCCCAGTTGTTAAAAAGAAATAATCTGCCTGAGAAAAAACGTAATGATTATACATCACTAATAATAGATTCGGCAAACCGGTTAATGGCAATAGTTAATGATATAATTGATATTTCAAGGCTTGAGGCCGGTGATATTATAATTAAATCAGAACCTGTTTGTTTAAGTGGCCTTCTAAACAATTTATATAAAGAGTTTAAAGATAAAACAGGTGAAAAAGTAATATTGTTTGGGCCCGTAACCCCACATACTAACAGTAGTATAACAATAATATCGGATGGAGAAAGATTGAAACAGGTTTTGGAGAAACTCATCTCAAACGCCATAAAATTTACATCAACGGGTGAAATTAAATTTGGACTCGAGAAAAAAGGTGACAAACTTAGGTTTTTTGTAGAAGATACAGGAATTGGAATACCGTCAGGGAAAATAGGGTTAATATTTAAACCATTTTATCAGGCCGATATGGATGAAACCCGTGAGTTTGATGGGAACGGACTTGGCCTGACAATTGCATCCAGGATTGTTGAAAAAATGGGTTCTAAAATTTTGGTAAACTCGACCTCCGGTTGTGGTTCGCTTTTTTATTTCGAATTTGAACCTAATCAAATTATTTTTGATGATGTTATTTATTCAGATAATGGTAAAATCTCAGGCCTGCGTAAGAATTATTCAATTATTGTGGCAGAGGATGAAATAATTAACTTCCTTTTTATTAAAGATGCTTTGGAAGATAATTGTGATGATGTTAAATTTACAATCTATCATGCAAAAACAGGTTTGGAAGTAATAGATTTATTAAAAAAACATAAGGATATAAGCCTGATATTAATGGATATAAAAATGCCATCAATGGATGGTATAACGGCCACCAGGTTTGTGCGAAAAGAGTTTCCGGGAATTCCGGTAATTGCCCAAACGGCCTTGGCATTATCAAATGAACATAAAAAAGCCATGGAAGCCGGTTGTGATGCATATCTAACTAAACCCATCAAAAGGGAATATTTGATTCAAACTATTTACAGTTTTATTAATAAAGCATAATACCCCATATGTTTAACCCCCTGCAAAAATATTTATGGTATGAAAATATGCCAATTGGGGTAACAATCCATAATCTCGTTAGTAAGGATAAAGGGAACATTTTGCCGGTATTTGAATGGGCTAACAATAAATTTTCAGAATTTACCGGGATCGGAATTTCAGATAAACTGGCATTCAACTTTTTTGAAATTTTAAACTCTTCTGCAAAAAGCAATATAGAAATTAGTTACCCGGAGGTGCTAAAAAATAATAAAGACAAAAATACCTTTACCTGTTTTTTTTATAAGGTACGTAAATGGATAAAAATTGAATATACTATAAACCCTGATAATCAGCTTGTACTGTTTTTTCACGAAATTTCAGGCCAAAATAAAAGTGGAAACAATGAGTTATGTGCCATTGAATTGCTAAACCTATTTAAAAATAACCAATCGGTTGATACCACAATAACCAAAGCTGAAGGTATTATTAAAAAATATTCCCTAGCACAAGATGTAAAAATTAATCTTAACCACATTTCTGAAAGGAGCAATAATCAAGGTGTAAGCAAAAGTGAGACAGTTACTTTGGAGCATGCTGGTGTTAAATTGGGAAACCTGAGTTTGAACTGGGCTAATGATGGAGTTAATGAACAACCTTGCCTGGATTTTATTAAAAACATTTCCACATTAATTTCAATCTGGATTAAAGATCAAATTACATCAAAAAGGGTTTTGGATATTGAAAGCCGGTTAAATGGTTTTCTGAACCTTGCCGAGTATGGTTTTTTTGTATTTGACAAACAATTCAACTTTATTGATTTCAACCGCAAAATGACTGAATTGTCAGGATTTGGTGACGATGATTTTTCGCGTGCCGGCGTATCAAATTCAAATTTTATTGATTTTAAAAATGAAATAATCCAATCAGTTAATAAAGGAAAAGATTATTTCGAAGTTTCATTAAAACAGAAAAACAATAGTAAGAAATATTTCAGGATTTTGGGGACTGAGCTTCCAAATGGAAACTATTTAGGTTTAATGAAGGATATTTCTGATGACAAGTTAATTACACGTGAATTATTAAAGGCCAAGGTTAGGGCTGAAAAGGCCAGCAGGGCAAAAAGTGAATTTTTGGCAAATATGAGCCATGAAATACGTACCCCATTAAATGGAGTTATTGGATTCACTGATTTGTTGATGAATACAAGTTTATCGGAAATACAAACCCAATATTTACAAAATGTTGATGCTTCAGCTAAAATACTTATCGGTTTAATTAATAATATTCTCGATTTCTCAAAAATTGAAGCGGGTAAACTTGATTTAATTCCAGAGAAAACTGATTTGCAGGACCTGGTTGAAACTGTTGCCGAAGTTGTTAGATATAACGCCCACAATAAAGGGCTGGAGTTAATAATAAATATAAATGGCAAATTACCCCAAGAGGTTATAGTTGACCAGTTAAGGTTAAAACAGGTTCTTGTTAACCTTGTTGCAAATGCAATAAAATTTACTGATTGTGGAGAGGTTGAATTGGCCTTGCATGCTTCCAGTACCGAAACGGAAGGGGTAATGCAATTTCATTTTTCGGTTAGGGATACGGGAATTGGAATTTCAGATGATGATAAAAAAAAGCTGTTTATGGCATTTTCACAGGCTGATAACTTAACAAACAGAATATATAGCGGTACAGGATTAGGACTTGTAATTTCAAGTATGCTGGTTGAAAAAATGGGAGGAAAAATAAGTATCGAAAGTGAACCCCGGGTTGGAAGTGTTTTTTCTTTTGGTATTAAACTGCCGGTTATTGTTGCCGATTATCATCCAATGCAAGTAACAAAGAATATTAAAAGGGCTTTGGTTGTTGACGATAACCCCCTGACAGGCCGTATTATAGGTAAAATGCTTAAAGGGTTTGGGGTTGAGCCGGCATATGCTAAAGATATTATTGAGGCATTAAACCTAATAGAGATTAGCAAAGAATTCGATTTAATTATAATTGAGTTTGATTTGCCCAATATTAAAGGATTGGATGTACTTAAAACTATACAGTCCATTTCAGCCAAAAGATTGAAAAAACAGGAATATCTCATGCTATTTTCGACCGTGGATAATTCAACTTTATTTGATGATTGTGTTAAGCATAATGTAAATTATAAACTTATTAAGCCCGTAAAACAGTCTGAATTATCCAAAATCATATTTTCGGCAGATGAATTGTTTAATAATACAGTTAAACCGGGCAAAACAAATGAAACAACGGGTAAAATAATTGATTGTTCGGGTTATCCCATAACTATTCTTATTGCCGAGGATGATGATATAAACATGATGCTAACAGTTGAAATTGTTGCGCAGTCGTTCCCAAATGCAAATATTATAAAGGCCTCTAACGGAAATATGGCCATTGAACAGTATAAGATATTTAAACCAAACCTGGTATTAATGGATATTAATATGCCATTTTTAAACGGCTTGGATGCAGCTGGTAAAATCAGAAAAATTGAAAAGGAATTACTCTATTCCCCAGTTCCAATTATAGCACTAACAACAAATGTTAACAATGATTCAATGGCCATTGATAACAATCCCGTTATTACAAATTATCTTACAAAACCGCTAAACAAAGATTTATTTATTGAAGTCCTCCAAAACCATATATGTATTATCAATAAAATTCAGGGGCCCGAAAATTTAATACAAATTGAAAGTGATGTGAATGGGCATTTTAACCAATCCGAACTTATGCATAGATTAGCGGGTAAAGGGGTGATTTTTGAAAGGCTTGTTGAATCTGCTTTACACGGAATACCTAATTATTTCAATCAAATAAGGAAAGCCATTGAAGAAGATGAAATTCAAAAAGTTTCTGGTATTGCACATACTTTAAAAGGAGCCTCGGCCACTTTGTGTTTCCATAAACTTGAAAAAATGGCCCATGAACTTGAAAAAATGGATCCTGATAAACATTTATATGTTGCCCATTTAAAGAGGTTGGAAGTAGAATTTGAAATAGTTAAGAAATTAATTGTGTAGAAAAGTAATTATTTCTTAAAATAACCGCAGTTTTTATATTGGGCCAAAATTATTTTTCTGGTAAAGTAGTTTCAGCTTTTTTCATTACAACATCCTTTAGCAATAAAATATAAATATTCACTACTGTCCGTTAAATTTTTCGATAAGATGCTGTAATGCCAACTAATTGCGGTGTCCCTACAAGGCACTGAAAATTGGGGTCGATTCATCTTTACCGATATTCTGTACCTGACGGCATAGTACCGTTAGGGACTAAAGATCGGTAAAACACTTAATTGAGAATTGAACTTTTGTCCCGTTAGGGACAAAACAACTTTTTATCAGATAGTAGTGATAAATATTCATGATTGCCAGTATTACTAACTAAAACCTAATTAGTTATTAGCTGTGAAATAACCTGTTTTGGGCTAAGTGCAAAATAAATATTGTATTATACTATATTGAAATACAGTATGTTGAGCTGTAAACTCCATTCCTTTACCTTAATCTAAAAACACATATATCAATTAAGGTGATGATATAAGTCACCACAAAAAAGAAACTACTGCAATTAAACGTCGTAAATTGTACATGAATGCCAATTTTTTATTATGTGGTTTATTATAACGCTCAATTTTAGGATAATTTTTGACTATAAAATGATTTTATAATTATTAAAATGGGAAATTGGAAAGGAGATTATTGTCAAATTATTAATTGTTTGAGTATCCCCCTTGCATTTCAGGAGTACACAGCAATAACAAACAAGCCGCAATAATTTATTAACAAATTTGAAGGGGGTAATATAAATTCCTGATTATTTTAAATTAATAAACCAAGTTAGTTTAAATTGTTTAATATAAAACCTAATATTATGTCAGAAAGTACAAATTACCTTCTAATAGTTGATGATTCCCAAACCAACAATGTTTTACTGGAAGCTGTACTTGAAGAAGCAGGTTACACAACTCAAACAGCCACATCAGCAGCCGAGGCCTGGAATCTTATCTACAGAGAAAAACCGGCAATTATTTTACTCGATTTGTTAATGCCTAAAGTGTCGGGTTTTCAACTACTCGAAAAAATTAAACAAAAAGAGGAGTTTTCAAAAATTCCAATCCTTATAGTTTCAGCTTTAAACGAGCCCGACACAATCAGGACCCTTAAACAAAGGGGGGCTGATGATTTCTTTCCAAAACCTCTTGATATTAAAAAGCTTGTAGAAAGAGTTGCCGATTTTTATCCACTGGATTAAAAACTACATAGCCGGTATTTGAAATTCCATTTAATCACAAAAAGGTATCATTTAAGAATAAATGAAAACTAAAAAGGAAAAAATCCAATGACTTCCCCTTTCGAAAATTTTCAGGCCAAATTTATTGAAGAAGCCCTTGATAACATAAATGATTTAGAAAAGGCTTTACTTGAACTTGAGTTATCGCCCGGTAACAAAGAGCTTATTGAAAGGGTTTTCAGGGCAATGCATTCGCTAAAAGGCGGTGGTTCAATGTTTGGGTTTACCCGTTTGAGTGAGTTCACTCACCGGATGGAAAATATTTACGATTTGGTTAGAAGCGGGCAAATAATTGTTTCACAGTCTTTATTGTCGGTCACCCTTAAGTCGGTTGATTTATTAAAAGATTTACTTGATACAAAGGCAGCAGAAACCCCTGACGTTAATGGAAGGTTTAAAAACCTTGTTTCTGCCATTGATGAAATTCTTAAGAATGAGGCACAGGTTCTGATTAAAGCTGCAGGTTACAACTCCGACAGGGAAAACAGGAAAGAGGTTGGATCAAATCAAATGGCTACTTATTATCTGCATTTTTACCCGGGTTCACAGGTTATGGAGTATGGTACAAACCTTTTATATTTAATTGATGAGCTTCACAACCTTGGACAGGTGTATGCAATTTCAGGGATGAGGTCGGTGCCTGAAATTGATGAACTTATACCAACCAGATCATATGTTTTCTGGGATATTTTTATTGCCACTGAAAAAGGGGAGAATGTAATTTCAGATACATTTATTTTTGTTGAAGGCGACTCAACAATTGAAATTCATAAACTTAGCTCATCAAACCTTTTTGAAAACAGTGGGTTTGTAAACCGATTGAAGGAGCTTACTGGTAAGCAAAATGAAATTGAATTGGCTGATTTAACCGATTTTCTGAATTTTACCAAAAGTCAGGGTGAACCAAAAAAGGTTCAGTTACAATCCGGAACCAATACCCAGGAAGAGTCAAAAGTCCGCTCATTTTCTTCAATAAGGGTGGCTTCCGAAAAAATAGACGGGTTAATGAATCTTGTTAGCGAGTTGGTTATAACCCAGGAGCGGTTAAATTTGATTTCATCACAATATCATATCGCTGATTTAAAGTTGGTATCGGAAAACATACAAAAGCTAACCGGTCAGTTAAGAGATAGCGCATTTAGTATCAGCCTTATACCCATTGAGAGTTTAATAACCAGGTTTCAAAGGTTGGTTAGGGATTTAAGTGGTGAACTTGGGAAGCAGGTTTCATTTAGTGCCATTGGAACTGAAACAGAACTGGATAAAACAATGATTGAAAGTTTAACCGATCCATTGCTCCACATTATAAGAAACAGTATTGACCATGGTATTGAAATGCCTGATGAGAGATTGAGGAAAGGGAAAAATCCAAACGGAAAAATAACATTAAATGCATTTTACTCAGGTGCCAATGTGGTTATTCAGGTTATTGATGACGGTGCTGGGATTGACCCTGGATTAATTAGGAAAAAAGCTGTTGAAAAGGGGTTTCTTGAACCAAATGAAGAATTGTCTGAAAATGAATTGCTTAAACTTATATTCCTTCCAGGTTTTTCAACATCAGTAGTAGTAAGTGAAATATCGGGAAGGGGAGTGGGCATGGATGTGGTTAGCCGCAATATTGAAGCAATAAGGGGAGAAGTTAATATTGAATCCCAACCGGGACAAGGAACAACCATATCAATAACACTTCCATTGGTTTTATCAATAATTGACGGGTTATTAGTGCGTATTAACCAAACCCAATATGTAATTCCACTTTCATTAACCGAAAGAATATATCCAATTAATTCTGATGCCCTTAACAGAATATTTATAAACCTGGTAACCCTTGATGGTGTTCAGTATCCATTTTTTAATTTACGAAATGAACTTGAAATAAAGGGCAATCCGCCACCTGTTTGCCAAATGGTGGTGGTGAACCATGCAGGACTAAAAGTAGCATTGTCTGTTGACCAGGTTATAGGAAAAATTCAGGCAGTTTTAAAGCCTTTGGGGAGGTTATTTTACAACCAGAAAATGATATCGGCAGCAACAATTATGGGGGACGGAACAATTGCATTGGTTCTTGACAGCGGGGCCTTAATAAAGCAGATATCCAATCATCCATAACTTGTTAAAATATTTATTAGCAAACAAATACATTAGGGTCGATATGAAAATCATAAGTATATTCTTTTCATTAATTGGAATTAATTAAGAAACAAAATTCAAAACTAAATTAGGATGAAAAGCCCATGTTTTGCAAATGATATTCAAAAAATCAGTAAGAAAATAAACCTGGGTTATTCCAATTTCCTTGAAAATTTAATTTTAATATGATGAATAAAAATGCATTAGCCGAAATAAATTCATTCATCTCCTTTCGGCTGGGGGATGAAATTTTCGCCATTCATGTATCCAAAGTGCATAAAATACTCGAAATGACGAGTATTACCGAAGTGCCAAAAACTCCCGATTACATGAAAGGCGTAATAAACCTTAGAGGAAATGTACTTCCGGTAGTTGATGCCCGCGTAAAATTTGGGATGCCACCGGTTGAAAAAACCAAGAATACAAGCATCCTTGTAATTGAGGCAGATATATCAGGAGAAATTGTTATGGTGGGAATGATGGTTGATGCTGTGAATGCAGTTTTAAAGATTGAAGCAGGGGATCTTTTACCCCCTCCACAACTTGGCGATAAGTACAAATCTGATTTCATTTTGAATATGACCAGGGTAAAAGATAAATTCTACATTATATTAAACATTGATGCAGTATTTACAAGTGAAGATCAAATTAGCATAAAAGAAATAACAAGCGCCAGGGAAGCATTATTAAATGATGAAATGAATAATAAAGCATAAAATAAATACGGAGGAATCAGCAATGAAATTTAGAGATCTAAAAATTGGACAAAAAATTATAGTAGGTTTTTCTTCTATAACTGTAATGACCCTGATTATTGGTATAGTTGGTCTCCTTGGCCTTCGGAATGTTGGGGGCTATTTTAACGATGTTGCCGAAGTTAGACTTCCTTCGGTAATTCACCTTAAAACTATTGAAAGAAGCCTTGTTAGCCTGGTGGTGGCATTCCGGACACTGCTAAACCCAAATCTATCAAAAGAGCTACGTGAAACCCAGGTAAAGGCAATTGCCGATGCCCGTGCATCATACAATGCGAGTATGACTGAATTTGAGAAACATGAATTATCCGATGAGGAAAAGGTTTTATGGCAGCAATTTAGAGAGGTGGTTAAAGAATGGCGAGATGTGAACGGAAAGTTTGAAGAGCAATTAAACAAACTCGTACAATTGGATATTCATTACCCCATGGAGTTTTTAAAGAATCTTGAAAGGTTTGAAAAGGATCATTATATACTTGAGAGTAAAGTAGTTCATGCAATAAGGATCGGGGTGCCCTTTGATGGGGGTACAGACCATACAGCATGTAACCTGGGGCGTTGGATACCTACAGTGCAAACAACAAACGGAATTGTTAACTCCAGTATTACTAATATGAGGGAGCACCATAACAGGTTTCACCGGTCGGTGCATGATGCTATGGAGATGCTAAGGAAGGGGAACCGTGCCGGGGCCCAGAATATATATGTTCAACAAATGGGACCTGCAGCCCAGGAAGTTTTTAAGTATTTTGAAATAATTAACAGCGAAGCACTTAAAGCCACCGAGTATTATGCCATAATGGAAAAAATACAGATGGTTGATGCATACAAATATCTTGAAATAGTTCAATCAACAATCAGGAAGTTGGTTGATATAAATGTTAAAATTGCTCAGGAAGAAGCTGCAAGGGGTTCTGTTACAATAATTGCCAGCAACTCAATGATGATAATTGCAATACTGGCAGGTATGGCAATTGCAATATTCCTGAGCATTGTTATTTCTCGGATAATTATTGGTGGAATTAACAAAGGGGTATCATTGGCTGAAACAGTTGCGGCAGGTGACCTTACAGTTGAGGCAGACGAAGCATTGCTTGAACAAAAGGATGAAATTGGACATCTTGCCAGGTCACTTCAACAAATGGTGGAACAGTTACGCGAAATTATCGGTGATGTTAGCCGTGGGGCAGAAAATATTACAAGTGCCAGCCAGGAACTTAGTGGTACATCCCAACAATTATCACAGGGCGCAAGCGAACAGGCATCATCGGCAGAAGAAATTTCATCATCAATGGAAGAAATGGCAGCCAATATTCAGCAAAACACCGATAATGCACTTCAAACTGAAAAAATTGCCATTCAGGCTGTTGAAGGAATACGAAGGGGTAACGAAAGTACAAGTATTGCTGTTAAATCAATGAAAGAAATAGCTGCCAAGGTTTCAATTATTGGCGATATTGCTTTTCAAACAAATATGCTTGCGTTAAATGCAGCAGTTGAAGCAGCAAGGGCAGGCGAACAAGGCAAAGGATTTGCTGTGGTTGCAGAAGAAGTTAGAAAACTGGCCGAAAGAAGCCAGATTGCAGCCGAAGAAATTGATGTTTTATCGGTAAACGGTGTTCAGGTGGCTGAGGAAGCCAGTAAACAACTCGCAGAAATTGTGCCCGAGATTGAACGCACTGCACGGTTGGTACAGGAAATTGCTGCTGCAAGTATGGAACAAAATTCAGGTGCCGATCAGGTTAATAATGCCATTCAACAGTTGAACCAGGTTATTCAGCAAAATGCTGCCGCTTCTGAAGAAATGGCATCAAGCTCCGAAGAGTTGTCAAGCCAGGCCGAGCAAATGAAGGGGGTAATTTCTTATTTTGAAATCGAATCTGATAAAAAATATAACAAAATAAAATCAAAAAAAATTAAGAAACAGGTTCCAAATTATAAGAAAGTAGCAACCCCGAATTTTAAAAAAAGAGATAATGAAGATGTAAAAGGGGTTGATTATAAATTGAACGAAGTAAGTGATGATGATTATTTAAGATATTAACCATGGCGATTGAATAATATGATAACCCAAAACAATTAAAAGTTTTGGGTTATTGTTTTAAATACTTTACGTGGAGATTTAATTTGTTGATATTATGATAATTCAAAATTTGAGTGAAATTTACAGGGCAAAATTATCCGATTCAGATTTTGAACGCCTTGGGTCACTAATTTACAGGCTCTCGGGAATAAAAATGCCTGCATCAAAAAAGGTGATGGCCGAAGCCAGGATCAAAAAAAGGTTAAAGGCATTAAATATGACATCCTTTTCGGAATATGTAAATTTTGTTTTTAGCCCGAAAGGTTCAGGAACAGAAATATTACATGTACTGGATGTTATTAGTACAAATAAAACAGACTTTTTTCGTGAACCTTTTCATTTTAATTATCTTACTGATGTAGTGCTTAGTGATTATTTAAAAAAGAATAGTTCTTTACAATATAAGATTTGGAGCGCCGGATGTTCAAGTGGTGAAGAAGTTTATACCCTGGCAATTGTGCTGAGTGAGTTTTCTCAGAAAAACAGGGAATTCGATTTTAGCATTTTTGGTACCGATATTTCTACTGCCATATTAGATTTGGCAACAAAAGGTGTTTATGCTGAAAGCAGACTACATCCGGGTGTAAATCAGGCGTTAATAAGAAAATATTTTATGATGTGTAAGGACCAGGCCCTTAAAACCTGTAGGGTTGTACCCGAAATAAGGCAAAAAACAAGGTTTGCCAGGTTAAACTTTATGGATGATAATTATTGCATTGCTGAAAAATTTGATGCTATTTTTTGTAGGAATGTATTGATATATTTCGACCGTAGTACACAGGAAAAAGTTGTTCAGAAGCTTTGTAATTATTTAAAACCGGGAGGTTACCTGTTTCATGGCCATTCCGAATCATTAATAGGAATGGATTTACCACTTAAAAATATTAAGCCTACAATATTTCAAAAAATATAGAAGGGGTAAATTTTAACAAGGATATTATTTTGAATTAAATTAGTTAATTGGGGTAATAAAAAATTGATTTAATAATAAAAAAATTGGCAGCAAACAAAAAAATAAAGGTTTTGGTGGTTGACGATTCGGCTTTGGTCCGTCAAACATTGGCAACTGTAATTGAATCAGACAAAGACCTTGAGCTTATGGCGGTGGCATCTGACCCTTTTGTTGCAGCCCGCAAAATGCTTAATGAAATACCCGATGTTATAACTCTCGATGTTGAAATGCCCAGAATGGATGGTTTAACATTTCTGCGCAGGATTATGAATCAGCATCCTATACCTGTGGTAATAATATCAAGTTTAACTGAAAAAGGCACCGCCACCGGGTTAAGGGCCTTGGAACTTGGGGCCGTTGAAATTATTACCAAGCCAAAAATGGATACCAAAATATTTTTTGAAGAGTCGGGCATCAGAATTTGTGATGCAATTAAAGCTGCCGCGCAGGCACGTTTAAATAGAAAAAAGCCTGCTGTGGAACCTGTTAAAGTTGAGCCCAAATACTCTGCCGATGTTGTAATCCCTTCTTTTAAGCACAGCAGGAGCATGATTAAAACCACCGAAAAAATTGTTGCACTGGGAGCATCAACAGGTGGTACTGAAGCCCTGGCAGTTTTTCTGCAAAGCATGCCGGCCAATAGTTCGGGTATAGTAATTGTTCAACACATGCCTGAGGAGTTTACACGGTCATTTGCCAATAGGTTGAACCAAATTTGTGCAATAACAGTAAAGGAAGCGGAAAACAATGACACAATAATAAGGGGAAGAGCATTAATTGCACCCGGTAACAAACATATGCTGGTTAAACGAAGCGGGGCCCGGTACTATGTTGAAGTAACCGATGGCCCACTCGTAAACAGGCACAGACCAAGCGTTGATGTGTTATTCCGGTCTGTTGCAATTAACGCCGGGGCCAATGCAGTAGGTGTAATTATGACCGGAATGGGGGCCGATGGTGCCAAAGGATTATTGGAGATGAAAAACGCCGGGGCGTTTACCATTGCCCAGGACGAAAAATCGTGCGTGGTATTTGGTATGCCACATGAAGCCATAAAACTGGAAGCAGTTGATAAAGTATTATCACTTGATCAAATTGCAGGTTTTGTTATCAATAAAACAATTGAACACAGTCACGAGTAATTAGTCAGGGTTATTTGTTGCAGCTATAAAGTATTTACAATTTATTTTTTTAGTAAATGGATTAAACCAAAAATCAAATTGGTGGTTTAGTTTAAATTGTTTTACTTAATTAAAAAAAATGCAAACATATAAAATTAGCCTTTTAAATGCAGTTATTCTTGTGCTGTTGGGTTTATGGGGATATATTGCAGCCGAATCGCCTTCAGTTACCGCCTTAATCCCCGTTGGTTTTGGGATATTGCTCCTTGTTTTAAATCCATCACTTAAAAAACAGAATAAAACTCTTTCACATTTGGCAGTGGTGCTTACATTATTAATTGCCATAGGTTTATATATGCCAATGGCAGGGGCAATTGAAAGAAATGATACATTAGCAATTTTAAGGGTTTCAATAATGATGCTGGCATCTTTAATTGCTTTAATATTTTTTATCCGAAGTTTTATCAGGGTTAGAAAAGAAAAATATACCAACTAAACACTTTTGCATTTTAATATTTTCTTTACTTAGGGCCTGCTAACAAACACAGCAGGCCCTATTTTACAAGGTAAATTATTTATTCATTAAGCACTAACTATCAGAAGGTAAAAATTATTACCAGTGGCTATAAAATTTTATTTGGTTAACAAAAAAAATGTTTGTGTTAATTACATGTTCACTAATATCATCCGCAAATAATTTTTTGATTAAGGTCGGATAGCTTGTCCCACTATTGCGGGAGAAAACCCATGTTGCTGAATTTGTTATTATTGTGTTTGCGTTTTTTATCACCCTAGTTCATAATAAAGTTCACAAAGTTTTTATAAATAACATATTTCATTAAATGTCGTTTAGTTAAGAAAATTCATTGCTAATAATTCTACCCCCTAACCCCCTGAAGGGGGAATTTCCAGGGCATCTTGTAAAGTCCCCTTTAGGGGATTTAGGGGTAAAAGAGCTTAACTAAACGACATTGATATTTCATTAAACAAAAAATTGGAAACTAATTTTTAAAAAGCCAATTGGGCTTAAGTAATAACAGAAATTACGGGTATAATACCGTTATGGGCAAATGTAAAAAAACAACGACACAGCAGACAATTTGCTACTTAAAGACAGAGAAAAGAAAAACGAAATAATAAACAGCCAACGCACAAAACAACACATTTGCAAGCCCCAACACACAAGCCGATGCTTCAGCTTGCAAAAGAGCAGTTTTCTTGCCGACGCACCAGTGGATAATTGTATATTTGTGATTATTAATTAACATTTAAACAGATTTTTGATTAATGGAAACCGCTTGCGGTTCGCAAACACAAATGAAAATTTATTTATGAGTGAGCAAATACGCATCTTGAAACCCCGGAAGGCACTAAACAAAGCCTTTCTGAAAGTAAAACCTAACAGGACTGAAATCGAAAGTTTCAAGACCAATTTATCCCAACTTCTCGACAGGACAAATGACACCGAAAGCGAAGAGTTTCATAAAAACTTAGTTTCCGACTTTCTAAAAGATACCTATTACAAGCAAAATCATTTTATAAATACCAAAGGCAGAAACGACCTTGTTATACATAACGGACTAAATGCAAACTCGAAAGTTGGAGTAATTATCGAAGCGAAAAAACCGACCAACAAAGCAGAAATGCCGCAGGCATTCGCGAACACCAAAATAAATAAACAAACTGATGAGCAAATGATTACTACCAAAAAACTGAATGCAAAAGCATTTCAGGAATTGGTTTTGTATTACCTACGAGAGAGAATTACACACAAAAATCTTGAAGTAAAACATTTGGTGGCGACCAACATAAACGAGTGGTTCATTTTTGACGCTACCCTATTCGACAGACTTTTTGCACAAAACAAAAACCTTGTAAAGCAATTCAACGACTTTGAAGCAGGACGTTTGGCTGACACCAAAACGGACTTTTTCTACAAGCAAGTTGCCGAGCCATTTATTGACAGCATTACTTCTGAAATTGAATTTACTTACTTCAACATTCAGGACTTTCAAAAACCATTACGCAATACCGACAAAGCAGACGATAATTTACTGATTGTTTTATTCAAACTTTTATCGCCAGAGCATCTTTTAAAACTACCGTTCACCAACGACAGCAACAGCCTTGACAAACGCTTTTACAGCGAGTTGTTGCACATTATCGGCTTGACCGAAACCAAAGAAGGAAGCAAAAAACTGATTGAACGAAACAAAGCAGGTGAACGCAACACAGGAACAATCCTTGAAGATGCGATTATTCAACTTGACAGCTTAGATAAACTTAGCCGACTTGAAAAACCAAACCAATTCGGCAACACACAACATGAACGACTTTTTAATGTTGCTCTTGAACTTTCGATTACTTGGATAAACCGCATTTTGTTTTTGAAGTTGTTGGAAGCCCAACTCATCACCTATCACAACTCGTCCCGCCAAAGCGGGAAAGACGACAAATCATTTTCGTTTCTCAACCTTGACAAAATCAAGAATTATGACGACCTGAACAGTTTGTTTTTTCAGGTATTGGCACGCAAGTATGACGAGCGAAACGAAGATGTGAAAAAGGCATTTGAAAAAACGCCTTATCTCAACTCTTCGCTTTTCGAGCCTACCGACATTGAGCAGGTTACTTTGTTTATCAGTAACCTGAAAGACGATAAAACCATTCCGATTTTTTCGCAAACCGTGCTGAAAGACCAGCAAGGCAAAAAACGGTTGGGCAATATTCCCACGCTTCAATACTTGTTTGAGTTTTTAGATGCTTACGACTTTGGAGCAGAAGGCGGAGAAGAAATTC
>JBBIVA010000072.1:0-18854 GCA_037439945.1 Marinilabiliaceae bacterium | reverse complement strand
CTATTCGGTAGGGTTAATCCCGGCTAAGTAATTAGTTCATTGCCTTTCTAATGACAAATCCGGGATTATATTTCATACTAGAACTCTTGAAGACGGTTCAAATCCTTAAAAAAATAAAACAAAAAGGGCATATAGGTGTTGTTTTTTAGAAAGTAAATTATTTATTACAATAAAAAAAAGGATATGGATCCGGTTAAGCAAAGATTGTTAAAAGTGGGCCAGACTAAGGCTGAAATGCTAAAAAAATTAGTACGGGATCACGGAAATAAAGTGATTTTTCAGGCCACAATAGAACAAGTACTCTCAGGAATGAAGGGTTTGAGCACACTTTTAACTGATACATCCAAGCTTGACGCAGATGAGGGTATTAGATTCAGAGGATATGCTATTCCAGAATTAAAAACTATCCTGCCAAAGATAAACAACGATGGGGAACCATTACCTGAAGGCTTGTTTTATTTAATGATTACCGGAGAAATTCCTACCATAAACGATGTTAATTTTATTTCAGGGGAGTGGTCGCGAAGAGGCGCTGGGGTTCCATGTCATGTTTTTGATGTAATTAATGCACTTCCAAAATCTGCACACCCAATGATCCAGTTTAATACAGCCATTCTGGCAATGAGCACCGAGTCACATTTCCGCAAAGCTTACATGGAAGGAATGGAGAAAAAAGATTATTGGGATCCAATGTATGAGGGAGTTATGGACCTGATAAGCAGATTACCGGTTATAGCGGCATATATTTATAGACGGGTTTACCATAACGAGAATTATATTGCATCAGACCCATCTCTTGACTGGGCTGGAAACCTTGCTCATATGATGGGATTTGGCAGTGATGAGGTTAAAAGATTAATGAGGCTGTACATGGTTTTACATGCCGACCATGAAGGTGGGAATGTTTCAGCTCATGCCACACATTTAGTTGGTTCAGCCCTTTCAAACCCATATTACAGTTTTTCAGCAGGAATGAACGGATTGGCAGGCCCTTTGCATGGGATGGCGAATCAGGATGTTATGCGCTGGCTTTTTGATTTGATAGATGAAATTGGTACTCAGGATCCAACTGATGAGCAAATCAGAGCTTATGCCCTTGAAACTATACAAAAAGGCAGGGTAATACCAGGCTACGGTCATGCAGTTTTAAGAAAAACCGACCCGAGGTTTTTGGAGCAACTTAATTTTGCTAATAAATTTATTCCCGATGCACCTCTTATTAAACTGGTGCGTAAAATTTACGAAGTGGTTCCCGATGTTCTGTTGGCAACAGGAAAGGTTAAAAACCCATATCCTAATGTTGATGCAATTTCTGGTAGTTTATTATCAAGTTATGGGATAAATGAACATGGAATTTATACGGTGTTATTTGGTGTTTCTAGGGCATTAGGCGTTTTGTCATCATTGATTTGGGACAGGATTTACGGGTCGCCAATTGAAAGGCCAAGTTCACAGCCCCTTGAATGGTTTATCGCTAAAGCCGGAATTAAACCTGAAGATCTGGTATAGATAAACAGAGATGTCCGTATTTACCCAATATTAATAATTAAAGATCAAAAAGTTACATTTTTATAAATCCAAATGAATAAATTATACGTATATAATATGTCGATTAAATGTTGTGTTTCTGTTACTTTTTAATAGTTTTAAACTAAAAACTAACAATTGTTGCCCGTTATTACTAATTTGGACATATTTGCAGCCATATAATTTATTTAGTGCGAAAATCTCTTCACATATTATTAATTCCGGTTTTGGGATTATTTTTTCCTCATCTATTTCATGGTAAGGTATTTTCTTCATGGCAGTTTACAATTACAAACGGCTTGTCAAGTAATTCAATTACAGCCATATATCAAGATAGTAAAGGGTTTGTATGGATAGGTACTGAGGATGGGTTAAATAAATATTATGGTGAAAAATTTGAGGAATTTAAGCATGTAAGCGCTGATGAGTCAACAATATCAGGTAATTGCATTATGTGTATTACTGAAGATTTAAAAGGCCAAATCTGGATAGGGACAAAAAGAGGCGGGGTAAGTGTTTACAACAGGGAAACAGGAAAGTTCAGAAGCTATCACCATAATCCGGAAAACTCTAAATCAATACCCGATAATGATATTTATGGCTTTAATATTACCAGGAACGGTGAAATATGGATAAAAACGGAGAATTTCCTTAGCCGTTATAATCCTGAAAGTGATGATTTCACATCCTTTGGACATTTCTCAAATTTATTTAAACGAACAGGTTCCATAAGTTACCCGGTGGTTTCTGAATCCGATTCAACCTTTTTGGTAGGAACCAAGGATGGCATAAACAGGTTTTATATTAAAAGCGGCCTGTTTGAAAGGTTATTTGTAAATGGGAGCAAAATAGGCATTTGCAGTGATCTGGTTTCTCAAATTGTGGCTATTGGTAATAACAATTATATGGCAGCAACCCACTCAGGCCTTGTTCTATTTGAGCCTAAGGTAAGGTTATTAAATATTCCATCAGGCCATAATCCAGGATCAAAACTTGCGGTAAATACTGTTTTTGCAGATAAAATGGGAAATGTTTGGGTAGGCACAAGAAAGGGGCTGGAAATGTTCAATTCCGGAACATTGGTACACGATCTTGTTAAAATGAAACAATCAGATGATCAATCGGTTGTACCCTTCGAGGTAACTTCAATAATTGAGGATGCATCAGGTTTGATTTGGGTTGGTACTCGATTTAACGGGCTTTTTAAAATTTCGGTAAAACCACTGAAGTTTAGATCCATAGGGGGTGATGATTTTAAATATTGGCCATTAAAATCATTCAATATACAATCTGTATTTGCTGATGCAGATAACATAATATGGGCAGGCACACTTACCCACGGGGTGTATGCAATAAACAGGAAAAATAAAAGTGTTAAAAACTATATCCTGAACTCAAAATTCCATCAAAATGAAGATGATGCTGTTTTTTCAATAACAAGTACTGATAATGGAAGTCTTTGGTTTGGAACAAACAGTGGAATTTATATTTTGGACAGGTTAAAAGGGGTAATTGAAGAATTTCATTACGGTTATGATGCCAAATTTGCCACTCTTTTAAAGAATAACAGGGTTTTCTCGATTTTACGGGTAAATGAAAATGATTTTTGGTTTGGGACCCAGTTTGGTTTATATAGGTTAATTAATGGACGGATGGTCAGTTTTTTTAAAGCTGAAGAGAATAACCTTGTTTCAGATTATATAAATGTTCTTCTATTTGACGGAGACCGAAAAGTTTGGATTGGTACTGATGAAGGTTTATGTTCATTTGATTTAACAACAGGATTATTTGATATACCAAAATTAAAAAATAAAGAGCAGCCTTTAAAGCAACAAATTCTGTCCCTGGCAATGTCCGGTAAGGATAAAATATACATTGGCACCCGTTCTGGGTTTTTTGAGATGGAAATTAATAACGACGATGGTAACATAGTCAGATCTGTTGCAGGGATGAAGAATAGAGTTATAAAAGGTATTATTATTGATGGATCCCAAAATGTTTGGCTGAGTACCGGAAAGGGTATATCATTCATATTACCTGATGGTACAGTCCAGAATTTTGATGTTTTGGATGGCATTCCTGATCATATATTAAACCAGGGTAGCATTTTTAAAACCACCACTGGGGAATTACTATTTGGAAGTGTAAATGGCCTTTGCTGGCTTCACCCTGATTCTATTGAGTATAATTTGAATCTTCCCCAAATTGCCATTACAGGTATTTCATTATGCCAGAAGGGTATTTGTGATGAAGTTTTTGCAGATGGTATGGATAAATTGGAAATGAAGTATAAACCAGGGATGATATTGGAGGTGAATATTGCCGCCCTTGAATTTACGCAACCGCAAAAGAATCATTACCGGGTAATGCTTGCAGGATATGACCATGATTGGAGGCCCGTAACAAACAGCAATTTGGTAACATTCCCAAATTTATTGCCCGGAAAGTACACACTTAAAATTATGGGGTCAAACAGCGACCTGACATGGAATAATCAAATACTGGAGTTTCCAATTGTTATTACCCCACCATTGTGGATGACCGGATATGCCTATGCATTTTATATTCTTCTATTAGTTTTTGTAATTCAATTGTTTATAAATTACCGTATAAGACATTACAAAATGGCTAACAGGGCACTAAAGGAAAAAGCCCAGGAAAAAAAACAGGTTGAAGCCCAAAAGGAAACGTTAACAAGGATTAACAGGAATTTAACTGATAGTATTACATATGCTACACGCATACAGTCAGCAATGATCCCTACTGAAAAGCGGTTAAGGGATTTGTTGCCTAAGTCGTTTGTTTATTTCAGGCCAAGAGACCTGGTAAGTGGAGATTTTTACTATGTTCATAACGATGGTAAACTTACTTATTTAGCTGTAGTTGATTGTACCGGTCATGGTGTACCGGGTGCTTTTATGTCAATAATAGGGATGGAGTTGATTAAGAATGTAATTGAAGGGAAAAAGAACAGCGACCCTGCCACAATTTTAAAAATTATGGGCCGGCAACTTGAAGAGACATTTACTTTAGATGACTCAGACAGGGATGAATTTAGCACCCCATTGAGAGATGGGATGGATGTTGGCCTCTGTGTTATTGATCATAAAAATGAGTGGATAGACTACTCGGGGGCCGTAAACGACCTGTATATTGTAAGAAATAATGAAATTTTAGCCTATAAAGGAGGTCAGTTGCCATTGGGTCGCTACCGCGACAGCTATGAACCAGAATATGAAACAATTAGAATTCCTTTACAGAAAGATGATATGGTTTATCTTTTTTCAGATGGTTATGTTGACCAGTTTGGAGGAAATGATTTAAAAAAATTCAAATACAGGAGGTTCAGGCATTTGTTGCTAAACATTCATAGGTTAAACACCGATGATCAAAAAGCAATTCTCCATCAAAAGCTTGAAGAATGGAAAGGGCAGGAAGAACAGGTGGATGATATCCTTGTAGTTGGGTTCGCACCCTTTAATACCTAAATTTAATCTGCTTCAGGTTAAAATTTGCAACTGGCTAACTATGGTTTTCAATCAATTTCCAGTCAAGGCAATTTCAATTGTTATCCTGAGTTATTAACTTGATAGGTGCTCCCTTATTTTTCTAATAAGCTCCTCTGGTTGGAAGGGTTTACTTATGTAATCATCCATACCGGCAACAAGACATTTCTCCTTATCCTCAGGAAAAGCATTTGCAGTTACTGCTATAATAGGAACGTGGGTATTTGTACTCTTTTCAATCTCCCTTATTTTCTGTGTAGCTTTAAAACCATCCATTATTGGCATCTGAACATCCATCAAAATAAGGTCATATTTGGCCAATCCAAATTTCTCCAAAGCCTCTTTTCCGTTAAAAGCAATATCAATTTTGTTTACTTCGTTACGGATATACAATGAAATAATCTGCTGGTTACTGAAATTATCTTCAACAAGTAAAATACTTGCATTTTTAATTTCAACCTTGGGTTTATAGGTTGTTTCAATTTTTCTGGCCTTTTCGGGAGGAGTTACCAACGCAAAATTTGAGGATGCTGTTGAAAATGAAGCTCCAAATTCAAAAACTGTTTTATCAGGGTGTGGAACAATTACCAGTGAATGACCATCAACCTCAATAATTTTTTGAGTTATGACCAAATCCAGGTAACTAATCACTTTACCTGCGTTTAAACGCATAAAATCCTGGTGGTTAAAAAAATTGTCTGTTGAACTGGCATCCCCTTTTGTAGCAGTGTAAATAAAATTACTTGTAATTCTAATTATTAATTCAACCCTGCCCGGCATGCTTTCCAAACGTGAAATTTCCAGGGTAATTTGCTTTTGATCAGATTTGTTATGTTTAATAATACTGTTGATCAGATTTAATAAAATTTGTTTTAACTTTATACTGTTGCCTGTCAACTGTCCTGGAATATCTGCTGCAAGTGATAAATGAAAACGTGTTTTACTATTCTCGAAAGGGAAAAGCCGTATTACATTATTAACGGTGTTGTATAAATTAAAATTGGTGATTTCCTGAGTGTCATGCGCGCTCGATTTTGAAGCCATAACCAAATTGTTAACCACACTTACCAGGTTGTTTGCAGATGCATGAATAGTATTTATAAAATCTCTTTGTTCATCGCTCATAGGGGATGACTCTAACATATCCAGCACGCCTGTTATGTTGCTCAGCGGAGTACGTATCTGGTGAGATAACCTTGATATCAGGTCTTCCTGCGCTTTGTTTTGATTTTGGGAATCAAGAATCGTTCTTTCTTTTTCTAACAGCACTTCAGATCTTATAAACTGGAATGCATAGGCTATTATTAATGAAACTAAATAAATTAGGCTATATAATATAACATCAGATAAAGTGTAAATTTTAGTAAAAACTCCAATGTTCTGAAGAACAAAATAGTGAATTAAAAAGATGCCCAATAAACCAAGGCTCCAATTTGTACCTGTTTTTCTGCCACGAAGTGAAGTTGTAAAAAATGGGAAAAAAACTGACCAAACAATTCCAAATTCAAAATTTCCTCCAAAAAACACAAAAAATGAACAGGTAACAAAAACAAGTGTTATAAGAAAATTTTGATGAAAAACCCCTGTTGATTTTTTTAAATAGAGATAACTTAAAGCCAATACAAAACTTAAAAACAGGAATGGGATGGCAAGCTCAATTTTATCGTCAATAAGTGACCAGATACCCTCTGCTAAAACAATTATTGTGAATAACAGGCCGGCAAAATTGAGTAACAGAGATTTTATCTTTGTATCCATATCGGCTTTTTCGTCATGCTCTGAAATAAAAAGCCCTATTATTTTGTTAAGTAAGTCAATCATAACGCAAAAATAGTTCGAAATCAAAATTTTGGTTTAGGGAAGTAAATTACGGATTTTTTTTCTTTTTGAACTATACTATTAATAATGTTTTTACATCTTTATTTTAGCCGTGTCTTATTTCGTATTCAAATGATTTTTGACCTAACTTTGCCAACGATTAAAGTTTAGTTATATTGGTTATGTGATAACCCTTTGTTTAAGGCCCTTACCAATTTTTTAATTTTTTTTCAGGGATGATAACCGGATAAACTTTTAATTTTGATGTTTTTTTTTGAATATTAAATAAATTCTCATTAGTATAATTATAAAAAAAAGTGGGTCGCAGAGTACCAGGGTTGGATTTAATAAGTTAAATTACAAAAATAATATAGAGATGATGCGGGCATGATTCGATAAAATATACACGGATGTACACTCATCATGCGAGTTCCATCCGGCCTTAATTATAAAAATGCATTACTGATGAAAAAGTTTCTTTTTATAGTATTACTAATTGTAATAGCAAAATCAGGAACAGCTCAATTACATGTTCCAACATTAGATGATTATCAGAAGTTTTTAAAAACAAAAACTATGGTAGTTTATGACAATGCCCTGTTGAGCGATTTTAACCTTAAAATTAAAGAGGTAATGGAACGTTCATGGAAAATTACACCGGTTGAATTTATAACTACAAAGGAATTTGAACAGGTTAAAAATAATACTGACCTTTCCTTTTTATTAACCACAATAGTTACTTTTGAAAAGGACAAAACAAAAGCAAGGTATAACTTTATAAGCCTGCTAATGGGACAACCAAAAGCATCGGTACGGACAATGCCGGATTTATGTTCTTTGCCTTTATCATATTTGCAGGTTGAAGATGCAAGTTATTCCTACAAATTAGAAGCATTTGTTTTATTCATTCAGTCACACGTTAAGGCCGTTCTGAACAATCCTGACCTAATCGGAGAAAAAGGATTTAAGCAGTATAACAAAGCCACAGGCGGGTTATCTGGTAAAAAACTTCTTTTGGTAAAGGACGATCTTGCACCAGATATCAGGGATATTAAAAAGATAAAGGCAATTTACCCCTATAATGTTGAGATCGTAACCAGGGAAGAGATTGCCCAGGCTATTGCCCGGCAGGATAGTGATGTTGTATTTCTTCATAAAGTGGGGCCTGAAAAAACGAGGATCAGGGCAAGGGTTTACAAATTACTTGTTGGTGCGGCCGATTCCAAACTTTATTACTGGCACTATGAAATGATTAAACATGCGAGTGACGATGCCCTTCAGGCAAGTGATTTAAAGAAACTTAAGTAATAATTAGTGTAATTTAGAAATCAGGAATTTTTATGTCAGACGACAAGAAGATTATTTTTAGTATGGTAGGGGTTAGTAAGGTTTATCCGCCCCAGAAGAAAGTATTGAATAACATTTATTTATCGTTTTTTTACGGTGCAAAAATTGGTGTTATAGGTTTAAATGGTTCTGGTAAATCTACGCTATTAAAGATAATTGCGGGGATAGAGAAAAATTACCAGGGACAGGTAGTATTTTCACCAGGCTACACAGTTGGCTATCTTGAACAAGAACCAGTTTTGGATGGTAAGAAAACCGTTAAACAGATTGTTGAAGAGGGAGTTCAGGAGGTGGTTGATGTATTGAAGGCATATGAAGCAGTTAACGAAAAGTTTGCTGATCCTGATGTTCTTGAAAACCCCGACAAAATGGAAGCCTTAATGGAGGAACAGGCAAAACTTCAGGAGAAAATTGATGTAATGGATGCCTGGAATCTTGATAGCCGCCTTGAAAGAGCAATGGATGCATTAAGGTGCCCGCCTGAAGACCAATTGGTTTCAGAGCTGTCAGGTGGTGAAAAACGAAGAGTGGCCCTTTGCAGATTGCTACTTCAGGAACCCGATATTTTGTTACTGGATGAGCCTACTAACCATTTGGATACCGAGTCGGTACAATGGTTGGAAATGCACCTTCAGCAATATAAGGGAACAGTTATTGCAATAACCCACGACCGTTACTTCCTGGATAATGTGGCAGGATGGATTCTTGAGCTTGACAGGGGCGAAGGTATTCCATGGAAAGGTAATTATTCATCCTGGCTTGAACAAAAAACCAAGCGATTAGCACAGGAGGAGAAACAGGCATCAAAACGCAGACTTACACTTGAACGTGAACTCGAATGGGTTAGAATGGCCCCCAAGGCAAGGCATGCCAAATCAAAAGCTCGTTTGGCTGCATATGATAGCCTTATGAAAGAAGATATAAAACAAAAAGAAGAAAAACTTGAAATCTTTATTCCAAATGGTCCAAGATTGGGAGAAAAGGTTATTGAGGCTCACGGTGTTGCCAAAGCTTTTGGAGATAGACTTTTATTCGATAATTTAGAGTTCACTTTGCCTCGAAATGGAATTGTTGGGGTTATAGGCCCTAACGGTGCTGGTAAAACAACCCTGTTCAGGATGATAATGGGGCAGGAAAATATCAATAAGGGTACATTTCAGGTTGGAGAAACCGTAAAAGTTGGCTATGTTGATCAATCTCATGCAGCAATTGATGCTAATAAAACTGTTTATGAAGTGTTGTCAGGGGGGGTGGATACAATTAAACTTGGTGGTCGTGAATTAAATTCAAGGGCATTCCTGTCAAGGTTTAATTTTTCAGGTGCCGACCAGGAAAAGAAATGTGGGGTCCTATCAGGTGGTGAACGAAACAGGTTGCATTTGGCGCTTACCCTTAAGGAAGAGGCCAACGTTTTATTATTGGATGAGCCTACAAATGATATTGATGTAAACACTCTTAGAGCCCTGGAGGAGGGATTGGAAGATTTTGCCGGTTGTGTTGTAATCATATCGCACGACAGGTGGTTTCTTGACAGGGTAGCTACTCATATTCTTGCTTTTGAAGGAAACTCAACTGTTTATTATTTTGAAGGCAGTTATTCAGAATACGAAGAGAATAAAAAACGGCGACTTGGCGATACTGGCCCTCAAAGAATAAGATATAGAAAACTTGGTTAAAGGGTTTATATTTAAAGCTCTTAAACTTACAATATCAATTATTTTAGAATAAAAGATTCAATTAATAATATTTGATACAGGCAGTTAATCAGAGTTTTGGCTTAGGGTTGCACCATTTTTTGGTGCAATCTTTTTTTTACCCTGAATATAAATTAATGATTAAATGAAAAATTGAAATTAAATGTTTGTAATTCCTTTACTTCCATCAGGTTAATTTATTGTGTTATTTGGAAGGCGTCATTGTTGTTTTAATATTTAAATGTTTCTTGTTACTCCCTCCTTAACCGTTGATTTATCAATTCTTCGCTGTAATGGCCGATGAATATAGTACATACTTATAGCGCCTTTACTTTTAACCTTACGAGGTATCCTTTTAACCATAGTATAGAAATTACTGATTAATGAAAAGGTTGAATGGGACACATTGATCTGCATGGGGTCGCAATAAGCCTGCATCCTGGCAGCAGTATTTACCGTATCACCAAAAATATCGAACGAAAGATTTTTTTTACTTATAATTCCGGCAATTATATCGCCAGAGTTAATACCAATCCTAATCTCCCAGTCAATATTATATTTTTTGTTATGATCTATAATGTATTGCCGCATTCTTTCAGCCATTTTAGCAGCAATAAGGGCATGATTCTGAGTTTCATTCCACATTCCGCTAACCGATAAATATGCGTCACCAATAGTTTTAATTCGTGTACAGTGGTATCGGGCAGTTATTTCATCAAATGAAGAGAATATGGTTTGCAATTCGTCCAGTAACCGTTTAGGCGACATTTTTTGTGATTTAATAGTAAAATCAACCAAATCAGCCATAATAACTGTAACATTTCTATATCTTTTTGGGGCTATATCACCACTGTTTTTCATTGTTTCCAAAATCTCTTCGGGGAGCAAACCTCTTAACAAAATGTCAGTTTTTTTCATTTCAGTTTCAAGGTTATCCTTTTGTATTTTAAGTTGTTGAAGAGTGCTTGAAAGTGTCATGGAAGTCCTTACCCTCGCCAGTAGTTCTGACGGTTCAATTGGTTTTTTAAGGTAATCAATTGCGCCGGCTTCCAATGCAATTTTAACATGGTCAGGTTTTGTAAAACCTGAAATCATTATTACCGGAATATCCTTGGTTGAATCGTGCGATTTAAGAGATTCCAATGCTTCAATTCCTGAAAAATCAGGCATTTCCCAGTCTAAAAGAATGAGATCAGGCTTGTGCCTGGCAGCTAAAATAAAAACTTCGTATCCATTATTGGCTCTAAAGTAGGTAGGGTCAACAAACATAGCATCAAGATGAGTTTTAATAAAATCCACCAGGTAGTTAACATCATCTGCTATTAAAATTTTTGGCCCTGTCATAAAAATCTGTTCGCAATTTAATCAATTGTTATCAGCTTTTTTTACGTAAAAAATTGTTAAAAAGTTTGATTTAGATTAAAATTCCTACCTTTAGGGTTAATAACAAATTATTAGATACTACTATATGATATTAATTGATCAGGAACTATTAAATAAACTGTCAAATGAGGCTCAAAACTCTTCCAGGAAGAGAAAAAATTTTAATTTCCATACCAATTTTAGCGACCCTATTAACCGTATGCTAAATGCTTTTGAACCTGGTACCTATGTACAGCCACATAAGCATGAGAATCCCGATAAACGCGAAGTTTTTATAGTATTAAGGGGGAGTATTGCCGTGTTTTTCTTCGATGATTCAGGAAAAGTTGTAGAAAAACTGACCATAAATCCAAAATCCGGTTCATATGGCATTGAAGTTGAGCCCCGAAGGTGGCATTCACTGGTGTCATTAGAACCAGGAACTGTTGTTTATGAATTTAAAGATGGCCCATTTAATCCTGATACAGATAAATTTATGGCTTCCTGGGCCCCTGAGGAGGGAAATGCCAAAGCAGGGCAATACTTAGTTGATTTACTAAATGAATTATAGAAAAATATGGTAGTATTTAGAGACAGGGAATTATAAATGGGTAGTACAATTAAAAAATAATTGCCCGGGGAAAACTCCCCGGGACTTTTAAATTTATCTATTTTGGCTCCCAAAAACATCTTTTTGGAGAAACAATTTCCCCACTTTTCTGCAAATCTTTCATTGCTTTTTCAACTTCTTTTTTGTCAATTCCCGATAATTCAGCAATTTCGCCTGCCTTTAATGGTTTACCAGCTTTTTTCATTACGCTGATTACAGTCTGTGATGTACTCATAACATTATTTTTTCGTTTAAGCTAAAATAAAAAATTAGTAAAAAAATTTTGTGTCAATTTATATTATTGGTTAGTAAATATATAAACTTACTTAATTTTATTGAGTCAAATTACTCCAAAATTACGGTATTTAAACCTTAACAGTTATTTTTTTAAACATGATTGGTAAAAAACTATTTAAAAATTTTAAAATAATAAACTCAGGAATTATAGCTTTACTTTCTTTAAGTGTCTTATGTAGTGAGATTTACAGTCAAAGAAAATCAACTTTTCGTCAATTCAGATTTCTGGAAATTAAGGGTCATTCGGGGAGCCATTTATATACTGGCGAATCATTAAAAGGAGCATTATCTGATGGTTATGGGGCAATTGAAGCAAGGTATGGCTGGCAAAGTAATAACCCTGATAGCTGGCAGAATATGTACCTTTACCCTTCATATGGATTGGGTTGGTACAGCGGATTTATTGGTAATCCTGATTTATTAGGAAAACCAGGGGCAGTTTATGGTTTTATATCATTTCCATTATTCAATAGTAACCGCCATCAAATGGTTATAGAACCGGCAGTTGGTATCAGTTATGATTTAAAACCCTTTGATGCCTATAAAAACTCTGATAATGATGCAATAGGGTCAAGAATTAATGTATATTTTAATTTTGCTGTTGGAGCCAGCTATAGGTTAAACAGGGAAATGGATTTGGTTTATGGGATTGATTTTACTCATTTAAGCAATGGAAGAATATATAAGCCGAACTCAGGTTTAAATATGTACGGGCCCAACCTGGGAATAAGGTATCACTTTAATAATAATCAGAACAAAATAGATAATTCATATAATCCTCAGACTATATTGAATGTACGTCCCGATCTGAGCAATTTTAAACCTGCTGAAAAAATAAATGAATTAAACATTCTTGTTTACGGGGCAGGAGGAATTGTTCAAAACAACAAGGATATGGGAACATCCAGGCATTACAGCACCTTTACAGGGGTTTTGGAATTGCAGTATATTCTAAATACAAAAAATGGTTTTAGCGGTGGAGTGGATTTCTTTTATGACAACAGCCTTGTTGATATTATACCCGGGAAGAATTACAGCTTTATTGGGTTTCATGGGGGATATGAGTTTATGTTTTGGTTAATGAGCATTAGGTTCCAGGTTGGGTCATATTTTACCGGAAATGACAGGGATTTAAAGGGCCCTTTTTTTATGCGGCCGGCTTTTAAGTTTGACTTGTCTGAGAGAGCTTTTATTCAAATTGGCCTGAAGACTTTAGCCGGTACAAAGGCCGATTGGGTTGAATGGGGTGCTGGGTTAAGACTCGGAAAGAAAAGGAACCGTTAAAATAACTTCAAATTATTTGATTAGTTACAGGTTGGGTACCTTTGCATCATTAAAAATTATTTTGCATAGTTTTGTACCATTATTAATTTATTTTAAAACGTTACCTGCTAATATCTTTTGTGGACTATTGCAATCATTGGTATTATTCAGAGTAATTTTACTTCTAATATAGAAATTATTTTTTGCCGGTGTTATATTTAATCTTAATATTTTAATTCCAAAATACAAAATGGCTCAAAAACCATCTATCCCAAAAGGGACACGCGATTTTTCTCCTGCCGAAATGGTTAAGCGTAACTATATTTTCGATACTGTAAAATCTGTTTTTCAGTTGTATGGATATTTGCCAATTGAAACCCCGGCAATGGAAAATCTAGATACTCTACTCGGAAAATATGGAGAAGAGGGAGATAAATTACTTTTTAAAATTCTTAACTCTGGTGATTTTTTATCGAAATCAGATGGGGAGTTACTTTTAAATAAAGATTCAATCAGGGTTTCGGGCCAAATAAGTGAAAAAGGCTTGCGGTATGATCTTACCGTACCATTTGCCCGTTTTGTTGTTCAACATCAAAATGATATAATATTTCCCTTTAAACGGTATCAGATTCAACCGGTTTGGAGGGCTGATAAGCCCCAAAAGGGAAGGTACCGGGAGTTTTTTCAATGTGATGTGGATGTTGTTGGCAGTAACGGATTAATTAATGAGGTTGAACTAATACAAATAATCGACGAAGTTTATAAACGGCTAAATATAAGGGTGGTAGTTAAACTTAATAACCGTAAAATACTTGCAGGCATTGCCGAGGTAATTGGTGAATCTTCACGAATTACTGATATTACTGTAGCAATTGACAAAATTGAGAAGATTGGAATTGGCAAAGTTAATGCTGAATTAAAGGAGAGGGGCTTAAATGAAATGGCAATTGAAAAACTTCAACCAATTTTATCCCTTTCTGGAAGTAATAATGAGAAAATTGACTCCTTAAAAAAAATCCTTAACAATTCGCAGGTAGGACTTAAAGGTGTGGATGAACTTTCTGAAGTAGTTTCTTTGCTAAATGAAATCGGTGTTTCCACCCAGGTTGAATTGGATTTAACCCTGGCACGTGGTTTAAATTACTATACCGGTGCAATAATTGAAGTAAAGGCACTTGATGTTGAAATTGGCAGTATTACCGGTGGCGGCCGTTATGACGATTTAACCGGAATTTTTGGCCTTGGCGGAGTTTCGGGTGTTGGTATTTCGTTTGGAGCCGACAGAATTTTTGATGTAATGAATCAATTGGATCTATACCCCAAAAATGTTTCATCTACAACACAACTTCTTTTTGTAAATTTTGCACCCGGAGAAACCCCATATATTATGAAATTAGCTTCAGAACTTAGGACAGCCGGCATTAGAACAGAAGTTTATCCTGAAAGCAGTAAGATGAAAAAGCAACTTAATTATGCCGATAAAAAAGGTATTAACTATGTTGCCATTGTAGGGGAAGATGAAATCGCCTCAGAAAAAATTTCACTAAAAAATATGGTTACAGGTGAGCAAAAGACAGTTAATATAAATGAATTGATTAATATCATTAGGTAGAAAAAGGTTTTTTTGTTAATTGCGGATAGGGTTTTACCATATCCGTTTTTTTTTACCATAGTCATCTTTTACCATAATGAAAAGAGTTCACCAAATTACGCCAAATCCACTTTCTTTTGAAGAAATGGAATTAATTATTGAAGATGGTTATTCGATTGCTCTTTCGCCCGAATCCAAATTATTAATTCAAAAAAGTAAAGAATGGCTTGACAAAAAGCTGGAGACCCATGATGGCCCGGTTTATGGTATAAATACAGGGTTTGGGGCATTGCATGATATACAGATTTCCAAAAAGGATTTGAGTTTATTACAGGAAAATTTAGTATTAAGCCACGCATGTGGACTGGGACAGGAGATACATCATGAGATTGTTAAATTAATGATGTTGTTAAAAGTTCATGCTCTTAGTAAAGGAAAATCAGGCGTACAGCTAAAAACCGTTGAACGGCTTATCGATTTTTTTAACCTTGATATAATACCAGTTGTTTATGAGCAGGGTTCATTGGGGGCCTCAGGTGATTTAGCACCTTTGGCACATCTTTTTATTCCATTAATTGGGCATGGTGAGGTTTATTATAAGGGGGTTAAGCAACCATCAGCAAAAGTATTAAACGAACTGGGCTGGGAACCAATTCGCCTGGAAGCAAAAGAGGGGCTTGCATTATTGAATGGGACCCAGTTTATGAGTGCGTTTGGTGTTTTTACTTTGTTTAAGGCATTTAGGTTGGTTAAGTACGCCGACATAATTGCAGCCTTATCGTTAGATGCTTTTAATGGATTAATTGAACCTTTCCTGGAATTGCTGCACGTTATTAGGCCTCACCGCGGCCAAATAGAAACTGCAAGAAATATTAGGGCCATTCTTGAAGGAAGTGAAATAATTTCCAAACCCAAAAATCATATTCAGGACCCCTATTCATTCAGATGTGTACCACAGGTGCATGGGGCGGTCAAAGATGCAGTAAACTATGTGGCAGGGGTGGTGCTTACCGAAATTAATTCAGTTACTGATAATCCTATAGTATTTCCCGATGAAGAGCTGATTTTGTCGGGAGGCAATTTTCATGGTGAACCATTGGCTTTAGCTTTTGATTTTCTGGGAATTGCGTTGAGTGAATTTGCAAGTATATCTGAACGGAGAACTTACAGACTAATTTCAGGTGAGCGTGGTTTACCCGAATTTTTGGTTGCCGAACCCGGTATTAACTCAGGGTTTATGATACCGCAATACGCTGCTGCATCGGTGGTTAGTCAGAATAAGCAACTGGCAACACCCTCGTCGGTTGATAGCATTCCATCATCAAACGAACAGGAAGACCATGTTAGCATGGGAGCAAATGCTGCTACCAAAGCCCTTAAAATAGCTGAGAATGTTGAAAAGGTTCTGGCCATTGAATTGTTCAACGCATCCCAGGCTTTGAATTTCCGAAGACCTTTAAAAACATCACCATATCTGGAAAATTTTGTGGCCCAATACAGGCAGGTTGTACCATTTCTTGACAAGGATAAATTTATGCACTCTGAAATAAATGCGTCAATTAACTTTTTAAAAGAGGGCAGGTTTGATTAAAATTTGTTTTACTTTTTAATGTCAAACTTACCATCTTATTAAACCCAAATTAATCAATAGGAGGCGAAGAATGAGCCGAACTATTTGATTTAATTGGGATAATCCCGATATAGTGATTGTTTCAATTCCAAATCTTTGGAATTGATTACAAGCACTTTATCAATTACGCATTTTCAAATGCGTAATTTGGGTTAAATAACTTCTTTGTCGTTATTTTGGTCAATCCAGGCTCTTGGTCTTCTTATTTGCTTTATTAAACGCAGTTTAAACTCAAGTTCGGCTTCGTATAATTTCATAACCTGGTCGATTGTCAGAATTTTTTTGAATTTTTCATGATAAACCTGTTCTAACTTTGTTTCATTCCACCGATATTGCATCTGTTTATCAACTGCAGCTTCCTTTTGTTTTGAATTAAGAGAGTCCCATTTGTCCTTAAGCTCTTTTCTTTTTTCTTTTTTCAAATGGTTCAAACTGTCCTTTTTTGCAGCAAATTCATTATATACAGGCCAGAATTTTTGAGCTGCAGCAGCATTTAACCCCAGTTTTTCTGTAATAAAAGCCACCTTCTGGGCCCTTATTCTTTCTAAAGGTTCACTATTTTGTGCATTTATTGAAAAAAATGCTGTAGCAATTACAAAAAGTGTTATTGAAAAGGGTTTCATTGTTGATTTTTTTTGTTAAAAAACATCACTTATGCTATTGAAAAAGAGTAAGCATTACCAGGTCATCAACATTTAATCCTTCAAAAATAATGCTATCCGGGATAATGTTAATATCATCTTTTTCGGTAATGATTTCAATCAGTTCATAATCACCAGATAAATACCATGGGGACGACTCTAACAAAACATCTGTGTCAACCTGCATTGAGTCAAACTTTTTGGGAAATATTTTCCCGGGCAACTGACGATATGCCAGTGCTATAATTAAAAATGCAGCAGCCATACCAATCCAGGGTGCTATAATTGATATTTTTTTTGATGGATTGCCTCTAATTGCCCTTGATGAATTTGTTATTTTTTGAGCAATAATTTCATCATCATCAAAATACCCGTCTGGAACTGTGAATGGATTTTCAACTCCCCATTTTTTATTTTCTTTTTCAACCATTCTTACAATTTTTTATTTTGAATTGTGGTTATCTATTAGACTTTTATTATGTGAAAAGGTTTAAATCAGAATAACTCTTTATCAATCATTGTTTCAATTTTTCTCACGGCATGAAAATATGATGCCTTTAATGCTCCCACTGATGTGTTTAAAATTTCAGCCATCTCTTCATATTTCATATTGTCAAAGTACTTCATATTAAAAACCAGCCGTTGTTTGTCGGGCAGGGTTAATATACTTTTTTGCAAACGTTTTTGAATTTCATCGCCCGAAAACCGGCTGTCACTATCAAGTCTGTTTGACATTATTATTTCAAGGTCATCAAATGAATTTAATAACTCAGTTCTTTTTTTATTTAAATGGTTAAGAGCTTCATTTGTGGCTATTCTGTATAGCCAGGTAAATAATGATGCATCACCCCTGAATGTGGCCAGATTATTCCATGCTTTAACCAGAGTGTTTTGAAGAAGATCGTCGGCATCTTCATGAATTATCACCATTTTGCGCAAATGCCAGTAAATCCTTTGCCTGTATTTTTTTACCAAAAGAGTGAAAGCTTCTTCTCGTTGTCGGGGAATTTTATAAATAGCAAGTATTTCCTGATCGTCGGGATGCATATTAAGAAAAATTCATGTGTTGAATATACAAAAAGAAGATGTTTTAACAAATGAATTACTGCCTAACAAAAAACGTTCCCAAATAATATGCTTTTGACTTTAGTTTTTTACCTGTATTAATTTAATTTCATGTGTCCGCTGGTCAATTTTTTTAAGTTTTTCATTACGTTGTATTGACAATGAGCCACTGTTTTCTTCTAAAAAAGTTAAAAGAATTTTAGACTTTTCATAACAATGAGAGCTTTGATCAAGTTTCTTTTCTTCAAATCTTAATTCTGCTTCAGTCAGAAATAGTTCAGCTAAAATCTCCAGGTGTGAATTAGTGAAATTGTGCTCCCCTATAAGTTTTTGTGTCATTTCATTTACCGGAATTTTATAAAAGAAACCCGCCTCGTTTCTAAGCAAAGTTTGGTAACTGTTTTCAAGTATTTCAGAGGCTTTTTCATAATCTTTTTTTTTCATTTTGGCTAAAATGGCAGCAATAAAATCACCCATCATTTCAAGCATTCTTAAAATATAGT
>JBBIVA010000071.1:0-18914 GCA_037439945.1 Marinilabiliaceae bacterium | reverse complement strand
TTATACGAAATAATCAACAAAAATTTTTAGGGTGTTGCAACGCTGAAAACAGGAATTTTCCATAATCAAAACTCTCAATTTCATCAAGAATAGTTACACCTACCTTTTTAAGCTGGTTTACCAACTCCTCTATATTTGCAACCCTGTAATTAATCATAAAATCTTTTCTGGATGGAGCAAAATATTCAGTATCCTTTTTAAACGGACTCCATTGGGTAAATCCCTTTTTTTGTTTATCATCACCCTGATACCATTCAAAACATGTTCCATATTCATCAGTATTCAAACCAAGATGAGTTTTATACCAATCTTTTATTCGGTCAGGATTGTCACATTTAAAAAATATACCACCAATTCCGGTAACTTTTTTCATTGAAATAATATTAAATTTATTAAATCAAATGGGTAATAATTAATTTTTCCCCTCATCCTTCCCTTTTGCTTAGGTTGTTATAATCAAAATAATATAAAACCTTTACCGAAAAACTATTTGATTGGTTAAGCCAGGTATCTCTCAGGTTGTCCCAAAAATTCCTCACAACCAGAGCATCTTCTGAATATGCTGCATTTTTCCATGCACATACTAATTCAGATCCGGGTGCAAAAATCCACCTAAAGGCCATATCAACATTAAACGCGTTAAAATTCTGGTCAACGTTATCTGAAAACGAAGGTTCAGGTAACAAAGTACCATCCTTTTGTAACAGATAAAAGCTTTTATTTTCGCTCCCGGTCCAATGGTGCCGGACCCTCAGGTTGATATTTGCTTTATTGTTTATTACATAACTTGACGACCAGATATTATCAGTTTTATTAACATCTCTTTCAGCAAAATAAATATCATTATTATCATTTTTGGTTTTTGCAAATCCAATTTGATTTTTTGTAATATTATAGCTAAACCTGTAACTGGTTTGAAAACGATAGCCAATACGCCATCTTATATTAACAGTACCATAATCGGCATAGGTGCCTATTTCGGGTTGACCTGCATGACCGTAATGAAAATATGCGTTTATCCTTTTTCGTGAATCAGTGTTAAGATTCAGATTATAACTATATTCCGGGGTATATTTAACAAACCGGCCTTTTACCCTTGGTTCATAATAGTCATTTCGGTCGGAGCTAACTGAACCATTTATGTTAATATAATAGTTGTTTTTTAATGTAAAATTTGAGTTTAACCCCATTTCGTTAGCACTTAGCACATTAGGATTATAAATTCGATTATGCTCAAACCAATAGGTAAAATTATACTCCCTGAAAATACCAACCGGTTCAACTACCTGGTAGTGAATATACATTTCCGTATCAACCCTGTTATTGCGCCTCAAAAAACCCAAATCGTTCGGATTGTATTTATCTGAAATTAATGTTTGCTCAATCCCATATTGTAACTGACCCTTATTCCTTTCGGCTTCAATGTCAACGAAATAACCTGATTCAATTTCTGCCCCCCCTCTATTACTCACCCCCCCCTTACCTATAACAGCATAGGTTTTAGATTTATCTCTTAACTGAAATTCGGTAGCAGTAACATTAGCACTAAACGGATTATTAGCCATTGACATATTGGAGTTTATGAGGCTAATGTAGGAGTTGTTTTTGAGTGATTTATCAATAACCGAAATATTGTAATTGGTAAAAGGTTGAACCAGGACTTCTCTTTTTACCCTTGTAATTGTATCAATTACTTCACCATATGATGGCACCGACATGGCATTGAGCACGCCCAAACCCCAACCGTTATTCGTTCGTCCTGAAACTTTGGTGGCATTAGCCAGCCTTGTTTCTGTTGGATTAAAATGTACTTCTTCATTTTCCTGAATATGGCTCCTGGCAGGAAACTTAGGCCTTGCTCCTATGCGCCGTGAATAAAATATATCCGCCCTTTGGAACAGTTCTGTTCCCTCGTTGAAAAACTGCCTGTTTTCGTCATAATACAATTCGTATGGTGAAAGATTAAGTTGTTTATCATCAGATTGAACCTGCCCAAAATCTGGGACCAACATCATGTCAAGAGTAAAACTCTCTGTTATTCCATATTTTACATCCATTCCACCCCTATACAAAAACTCGGACGAACCTTCACTCTTTTTTTCATAATAAACTGCGGAATATGGGCTAAATGATAATCTCACGGGCGAATTTATTCCTTTAATACCCTTTAACTCCCCTTGTTGATGAATAAACCCTGACACTTTTCGATCTAAAAAATTCCATGAATTATTTGAGCTGTGCCTCCTGATATTTCGAAACATATTAAGGCCCCAGGTAGTTCCGGCCTTCTCTGAAAACCTTAGGGCCGAATAAGGGATTCGCATTTCAACAACCCAACCCCTGTCAGTTATCTGTGTTTTACTTTCCCAAACTGCATTCCAGTTGCCATCTTCATTATCATCATCACTTTTTACTGCTTTAATATCAATTTGGACACCCGAAGGGGTAATGAAAAATCCATAGGCCAATTGACCCTGGTTATATGGGTCAAAGTAAACTCCAAAATAATCAGATACTCCAATATTATCCCTTTCAGACAAATAATTAAATATACTGTCTGGCGCACTGTCGTATAACATGGCCCCAACATATAAGGCATTATGATCAAAAAAGAACCATGCTTCAGTTGGTTGAAGAGATGGGCGTCCGTTGTAAGGCTGAAGTTGAACGAAATCTTTTGCCGGTTTAACCTGATTGTAAACTTCCTCGCTTAGGGCTCCGTCAATTACCAAGGGCGTTTCAATCCGAAGTGCATCCACACTTTTTTTAACCTGGGCTTCAGTAGTTATCTGACATAAAATAACCAATAATAATACAATCTTAAGCTTCATATAATTTACGTGGGGTAAAAGATAAAAAATCATTAAATAACCAAATGCCATATAAAATAAATTGATAATTTGACGATGATTGGGAATACAAAAAACAATATTCCAAACAGGCACACTAGCAGAAGGGCAATGGATTAAAAGAAGGGATTATCTAACAAATTTAAATAAGATTAATTCTTTATCCAAATAAAATACCAATTTCGAAGACTCATAATAAAAATGACATAATTCAGGTATTTGAGTATTGTTTTATTGAATATATATGCTACTTTTGCTATAGGATTTATAATCTTTTGTAGGCTAATTTATTTGAATCGAGCATGATTCGTTGAAAACAACTTGTCCCGACTTTTCGGGAAACACGGATGAAGATTCATCATGCGGGTTGCATCCAAACAAATTTTAAAATTTATAAACGGATGAAAAGATTCACAATACTTGTAAAACTACTTGTTATTGTAGGTTTTGTTCAGGCACAAATTGTTAAGGTGTCTGCAATACAGGAAAAAAGCAGCATTTCAGTTACCGGTACATCTACCCTCCACGACTGGGAAATGAAGTTGAACAAGATGCAAAGTTCATTTAATTATTCAACCATTGATGAAACAAAGGTTGAAATAGTGGACACCAGATTATCAATTAAAACTGAAGACTTAAAGAGTAACAATTCCGGATTGGATAGTAAAGCTTATGAGGCTCTAAAATCAGATAAATACGCAACAATGACTTTTACTCAAAATGAAAAAATAACCGTTGCGCTCCTCAACAAAAAGTTTAAGTCAAAAATTTACGGAAACTTAAATATTGCAGGCACATCAAAACTTGTTGAAGTTGAATTTGCCGGTGAATTACTTCCCGATGGAACAATAAAAATTATAGGTGAAAAGGACCTTAAAATGACCCTTTTTAACATACCGCCCCCAAAAGCCATGTTTGGAACAATTAAATCGGGCGATGATATAATGATAAAATTCAATTTAATATTCAAATAAACAGAAATCAATTAAAAACCTATTAATGGGGCACTTAACAAATTTTTAAAACCAATTATTAATATAAATTAACATGAAGAAGATTACATTGTTTATTGCATTATTGCTGATGATTCCATTTATATCATTTAACGGACAGCAATTCGAAGAAGAAAAGCTTTCGGGCGAGGATTTTGAAAAAGTAACAACTTCAATTGGGGCTGATTTTGCCTTTCAATATCAATCATTAAAACACAGGGCCAATGGGGCTAATCTAATACCCCTTGGAAAAGGGTTTAATTTACCAACTGCCAATTTCATAATAGAGGCAATTCTTGCCCCAGGTGTAAAAGTAAACCTTGAGACATACCTTTCATCGCGCCACCACGTTGAGGCCTGGGTGAAAGGCGGATATCTTCAGATGGACAAAATGCCATTTATGAATTCATCGGTAATAGACAACATAATGGAGTATATGACAGTTAAAATTGGTGTGATGGAGATTAACTATGGTGATTCGCATTTCCGTCGTTCGGATAATGGCAATGTTATAAGAAACCCATTTGTTGGAAACCTTATAATGGATGCATTTACTACGGCCCCGGCGGCAGAATTTATGTTCAGGTCAAATGGACTTATTGGTATGGCTGGCATATCCAGTGGGTCATTAAAACCTGAACTATCAAAATTTTTTCCTAACAATGGAAATCCCTATTATGAAGGATATGACACAGCTGATGAACTGGCATATTATTGGAAAGCCGGTGTTGACAAACAATTAAATGATGATTTGCGCCTGCGTGCCACTTTATCAGGTTATCATAATCCTAAACACCACTTTGGTTCGCTCTATAATGGCGACAGGGCAGGTTCACGTTATTACATGGTAATGGTACCTAAAACAAATACTGCATCGGACACCGACCCTGCAAGCAGGTTCACAACTGGTCGTTGGAGCCCTGGTTCAACTTCAGAAGTTAATGCGTACATGCTAAACATTTTTGGATCGTTTAAAGGCTTAGAGCTTTTTGCTACATATGAAACCAATAGCGGTAAAACACTTGCTAAAGCCGATTTTGAATTTACCCAGTTTGCAGTTGAAGGTTTATACCGTTTTGGTGCTGATCAGAAATATTTCGTAGGCGGAAGGTATAATACAGTAAAAAACAACACCGACCAGTCTATTGATCGTATTCAATTAGGTACAGGCTGGTTTTTAACTAAAAACATAATGGCCAAGGTTGAATATGTTGATCAAAAGTACAATGACTTCGCAAACTACGGTAGCGATGCAGGTTTTAAAGGAATAATGGTTGAAACTGCAATATCGTTCTAATTAAAATAATCCTTCTGCTGTTTGCGCTGCAGAAGGATTATTTATTCAAATGGAATTAATCAAATTAATGGCATAATTGAAATGGATTGAATTAAATTATTAAGGGGAATGGATATGCCAAAAATGGTAATTCAAATATTGTTTATTTTTCTTCTTCTTACCTCTGTCAAAAATTCCATATTTGCCCAGTTAAAAATGGTTCATCACAAGGTTGAACCGGGCAACTGTTCTAGTTATGTCCTTATAGAAGGTTCAACCAATATAAACAACTTCACATTTTTCCAATACTTTGATAATAAAGCAAAAGAGCAGTTCATTTTCGTTGAAAAATCAGACCAATTAATTGTACAAATTCCGGCAAACAAATTTGAAGCTTCAAATCCAATGATGCATGATGATTTTCTGGAATTAATAAAAGCTGACTTATATCCAAAGATTAACATTTTAATATATTATAACCCTAAAGAATTAAAATATCCTTATAATAAAGAGATACTCTCAAAAATTATTGTTAAACTGGCCGGTACCGAGAACAATTACACAATTCAGGCAAAATTGTTCGTGTGTAAAGATCAAAATATAAGAATTAACGGTTCAGTAAAACTAAATCTTATGGATTTCCATTTAAAACCACCCGTTAAATTTCTTGGCATGGTTAAAGTCAATAAAGAAGTTTTGGTTAATTTTGGCATTATTTTACCAAACTCCTTACTAACAAAAAATTAAAATATTGAAAGTAACTACCAAAACCCGTTACGGACTTAGGGCTATGATTGAGATTGCACGTGAAACAAATAATCACGGCATCCTTCAAAAGGATATTGCCGAAAGGCAAAACATTTCAATTAAATATCTGGACCAGATAATTTTGAACTTAAAAACTGCGGGTTTAGTTTCAAATGTCCATGGTAAAAAAAGTGGTTACAAATTAGCTAAATTACCTGAAGAAATTTCACTTTTAGATATTTACAGGGCTTTTGAACCAGTTATACAAATTATTGATTGCTTAGGTTCGCATTATGTTTGCAATAAAGAAGAATATTGTGCAGCTAAATCTGTTTGGTCGGGATTAAATAAGGTAATTTTTGATTATTTTAATTCCTATACCCTTGCCGATATTTTAACCCATCAAATTAAACTTGAAGAAGTTGCGGGTTTATAACTATATAAACTAACCCCATCAAAATAAATATTATTCGTGTAAAAAGGGAAATAAACAAAAATCAGGAGATTATTTCTAAATACCGATAATTTAGCCATAAGAATTTATACCAAATCCAATCCCTTTGCATATTAAACCAATTATATACTTTTAGATAATAAAGAAGCATATATTTGCAATTGCTATTATTGATGTAAAACCCTGTATAAAAACTTTTTTATTTGTTCAATTTAATATTCAAATTCTATGAAACGGATTTTATTTTTACTTGCATCATTCTTAATTGTAGCTTATTCTTACGCTCAAACCGGGGTAGAAGGCAGATGGAAAACATTTGACGAAAAAACAGGAGAAATGAAGTCGATTGTTGAAATCACTGTAAAAAACGGGAAACTTCATGGAAAAATAGTGGAGTTAGGCCCAAAATCAGATAAAAACAAGGTGTGCACCGAGTGTAATGATCATCGTAAGGGGGCCAAAATTCTTGGAATGGAAATTATAACAGGTCTCGAAAAAAATGGTATTGCCTGGGAAGGCAATAAAGGGATTTTAGACCCTGAAAATGGTAAACTTTACAATGTAAAAATTTGGGTTGAGAATGGAAAACTTCAGGTTAGGGGTTACATTGGTTTTCTTTTCAGAACTCAAACCTGGGAAAGAGTTTAACATATGGTTTAATCCATAAACATCTTTAAATTTTAACCCACCGGCAATTTATTAATGCCGGTGGGTTATTTTTTTAAAACATTGAACGTTATTATTTGAAAATTCAGTTTAAGATAGGGTGTGGAATCAAATATTTTTAACATATATTTACAATAATTTGATGCTGGTTGATTTAAAGCTTTTACTTATCAAAAACCGTTTTTAACCTTAATTTATTTAGCCGGTTTCATGTAAATCTAATGAAAGATTCATCAAATACAACTTTATTCAGTCAACTTTATAAGGAGTATTTCAATCCTTTTACAAGGTTTGCACATAGCTATGTTAAAGATTCTTGTCTGGCCGAAGACATTGTAATGGAGTCATTTATGGCTTATTGGGAAAATCAGAAAAAACTAAATCCAGGTTCAAATATACCGGCATATATTTTAACCACTGTTAAAAACAAGTGTTTAAATCATCTTAAGCAATTAAAGGTTGAAAACAAAGCATTAAACAGGTTAAAAGAAAATAACATTTGGGAACTGGAAATGAGGATATCATCATTACAGGAATGTAATGCCAATGAATTGCTTTGTATTGAAATAAAACACATAATTCAACAAACTCTTTTGCAACTCCCGAAACAAACAAGTAAAATTTTTGAAATGAGCCGATTTCAAAATAAAAGTCACAAAGAAATTGCAGAAATATACAAACTATCAACTAAAGGAATTGAATTTCATATTAATAAGACCCTGAAAATTCTTAGAATAAGGTTAAGGGAATATTTTACCAACTTCATACTTTAGTAATCTGCACTTTCTGTCACTAAAACAAAATCAGGCACTTTCCAATTAATCAATTAATATAACCCAAATGTTAAAAAAATAATTTTTACTAGGGATATACCCCCTTTTTATTGTTATTAATTATATACATAAAAAAAATGGATAGAGAAATTCTTCATAAGTTTTTTGAGGGTAAAACCAATCCCGGGGAAGAAAATAAAATCAAACAATGGATTGAAATCTCAGAGGAGAATAAGAAAAGTTTTAAACTCGAAAGAAAAATATTTGATACAATAATTTTAACCGCAACCGGTGAATTATTGACTAATAAAAGGTCCAATAAAATTACCAATTCCAACTTACCTCCATTTGTATCAAATTTCCTAAAAATAGCAGCAGTAGTTGTATTCACTTTTGGAGTTTCATGGTTTTATAACTACTCGGTGAGTTTCTCAAAATACCAGACTGTGATTGTACCAAACGGACAAAGAACAAACGTTATATTACCTGATGGTACCAATGTTTGGTTAAACAGCAATTCAACGCTTAAATATCCACTTGCATATGCCAAATTTAACAGAGAGGTTGAATTAAATGGTGAAGCATACTTTGATGTAGTTAAAAATGAAAACAAACCTTTTAAAGTACTAACATCAAAGGGAGAAATTGAAGTTATCGGAACAAAGTTTAATGTAATTGATTACAGTGAAAACAATATTTATGAGGCTGCTTTAATGGAAGGAAGCATTAAAGTTTGCCCAATTGGCAATGCAGAAAATTCCCTAATCCTAAATCCGGGCTGGGCAGCCTACATATTTGATGGTCAGATTAATGGCCCATATAAAATTGAAGATTATGGCCCTTACAGATGGAAAGAAGGGCTGATTTGTTTTAAAGGAGCTTCATTTCCGAACATAATAAAGGAGTTTCAAAAACATTTTGGCATTGATATTAATTTGGATAATAATAATTACAATAATCTTTTTTATACCGGGAAATTTCGTCAGGAGGATGGCGTAGACTACGCGTTAAGGGTTTTGCAAAAAGATATAGGATTTAAATACCACAGAGATGATGAGAAAAAAATAATAACAATTAAATAGAAGTTTTGAAATTCTTAATTAACAAAAGTAAATGCCTATGAATAAAAAATAATTATGAATAAATAAAATAATGATGCCGACTTGTGCGGGAACACAATTGCCGGCATCAAAAATTTCTAACTTATTAACTGGTTGTACAATTAACACAGCAAAGATATGAAAAAAAATCTTTTGCCCTGGAGTTTTTTGCCAAAATTCCAAAGGGTAATACCAATCTCCAAAACCATGCAACTATCTACAATCCTTCTTTTGTGTGGTATTTTAAGTGCTTACGCAAAAGACAGTTATTCTCAGAATGCCAGGGTGAGCATTAATAAACACAATGTATTTCTTGAAGAGGTACTTGGTGAAATTGAAAGCCAAACTGATTATCTGTTTATTTATAATAATCAAACCAATTTAAATCACAAAGTTACTGTAAAAGAAAAAAACTCCCCGGTTTCTGATGTTCTGCCTAAAATATTCAAAGAATTGAATATTGCCTACTCAATGGAAGGTACCCATATTATACTTAAAGAAAACTTAATAAATAAAGGTATTTCTGATGCCAGTCAGATAACCAAAAGGATAACCGGGAAAGTTGTTGATGTTACAGGCGATCCAATTGTGGGTGTTACTATTGTTATTAAGGGAACATCAGGCGGTGTAATTACCGATGCTAACGGAAATTTCAGTTTGGAAGTAAATGAAAATGACATATTAATTTTCTCTTTTATTGGATTTTCGTCGCAGGAAGTAATGGTGGGGTCAAATAATAACTTCAATATCGTTTTAAAAGAATCACTATTATCTCTCGATGAAGTAGTTGTTGTTGGATATGGTGTCCAATCCAGAGTATCCATTACAGGCTCGGTTGCCACCGCAAAGGGAGAAGATATACTTAAAAGTCAAACACCTAATGTTTTAAACTCAATTACAGGTCATTTATCAGGGGTTGTTATAAACAACAGGGCCGGGGAACCAGGAAAAGAGAGAATGGAAATTTTCATCAGGGGTAAAAGCACCACCGGGACAACTGACCCTTTAATTATTATAGATGGGGTTGCAAGAGGTGATCTTGCAAGAGTAAATCCTAATGATATAGAAAATATTTCGGTGCTAAAAGATGCATCAGCAGCGATATATGGAGCCAGAGCAGCAAATGGGGTTATTTTAGTTACAACTAAAAGAGGAAAAAAAGGAGCCCCTGTTTTCAATTTAACCTATAACCAGGGTTTCTCACAACCAACCAGAAATCCAAAAATGGCCGACTCGTATACTTTTGCCAAGGTATATAATGAAATTGAGATTGGTGAAGGACGGCCGGTTAAATATTCCGATGTAGAACTTGAAAAATTCAGGTTAGGGAAAGAGGCTGGCTATACAACAACAAACTGGCATGAAACTATGACCAGGGATTTTACCCCTCAGCACCAAATTAACCTGTCTGTATCAGGAGGTACTGATGTATTGAATTATTATTTATCATTGGGGAAAATCGGGCAGGATGGCCATTTCAGCCATGGTTCTACCAATCTTAACCGTTATAATTTCAGATCAAATGTTACTGTAAACGCCACCAAAAATATTAAAGTAGGGCTCGATATATCAGGAAGACTAGATGATAAGCATTACCCGGGCAATCCTGACTCAAGAGGTATTTACAGCCACATTTTTTTATATCATCCAAACTGGACTCTATTTTGGCCAGGAACCAAATATCCAAGACCAAACAGGAGCAGTGAAAGTTTAATAAACTGGGTTAGCGATGCGGGTGGTTACCAGGATGATACTTACAAAGCCTTAGAAACAAAGCTCCATTATGAAGTGACCATACCCTGGGTAAAAGGATTATCCATATCAGGGAGCGCCAACTACGATGCAGGATATAACTTTATGAAATATTTTAATAAACCAGATTTTGTTTATTATTATAACTCCACTACTGATACATATACACGGGGAAGATCAGGCGAAGGAGCAAACCTTGCCCAACTAACAGAGAGATTTAATCAAAACACAACCATTACATTAAACTCTATGGTTAATTATACCATAAATATAAATAACCATAAAATAGGAGCAATGATTGGTTATGAACAAATGGAGTACGATGGCAACTTTATGCAAGCAGGCCGTACAGATTTCCCTTCATCTGCACTCCCTCAATTATTTGCAGGCAGTAGCGATAAAACCAAGCAAAGCAATGATGGTTCTGCATCCAAAACATCCAGACAAAACTACTTTGGAAGAGCAACTTATGATTTTAAGGGTAAGTACCTTTCTGAGTTTATTTTCAGGTTTGACGGTTCACCCAATTTCCCTGAAAACAAAAGATGGGGCTTTTTTCCGGGAATGTCAGTGGGGTGGAGGATTTCCGAAGAATCATTTATGAAACAATTTACATTCCTTGATAATCTTAAATTAAGAGCCTCATACGGAGAAATGGGGAATGATGCAGTTAAACCTTTCCAATATTTGGCAAGTTTTCAATATGGAAATAACTATGTTATAAACAATAGTGATGTTATAGGGCTAATACCAAGTGGAGTTCCAAACCCTAACATTACCTGGGAAGTAGCAAAATCATCTAACCTTGGTCTTGAGGCATCACTTTGGACAGGTTTACTTGGTATTGAAATGGATTTATTTAAAACAAGGCGTTCAAATATATTAACAAAACGTACTGCCATAATACCAGATTATACAGGATTGGTTTTGCCCGATGAAAATGTTGGAATAGTTGAAAACCGGGGAGTTGACTTGCAAATTTCGCATAATCATAAGGTAAACAAGGATTTAAACTACTCATTGACCGGAAACTTTTCATATGCCAAAAACAAAGTGATTTTTGCTGATGAAGCGCCCGCTTCAGAGAAATATCAAATGGCAACAGGCAGACCAATTGGATCACAGTTACTTTACAAAGCCATTGGAATTTATGGTTTCGCAGATGAAGTTCTTGCAACTCCAGGCCTGCCAGGAGCCAAGCCTGGCGATATAATCTACCAGGATGTTAACAAAGACGGGGTAATTAACTCACGTGATATGATTAGGATAAACCAAACACCCACCCCTGAAATAGTATATAGCATAAATGCCTCTATTCAGTATAAAAAGTTCGATTTTTCATTAATGCTTCAGGGACAGGAAAATGCCAAGACCTATCCAAAGGCAGGATTAAATGATGCAGGCCAACAAATTGAAGATGTTAATCCATATTTTACAGTAATGAGCTATAGCCTGGGAAATTTCTTAAAATGGAGGGCAGATGACAGATGGACCCCTGAAAATACAAGTGCATCACAACCCCGGGGATCATCAACAAATTTTAATAACAATACTCTTTTAAGTACCCACTGGTTAATGAATGCCGGATTTTTACGACTAAAAAACATTGAAATTGGATATACACTTTCTGAAAACATCAGCCGGAAAATTGGAATTGGTAGTTTGCGCACGTATCTAAGTGCTAATAATCTGCTGATAATATATGACCACATGAAAGAATTAGGCTTCGATCCTGAAACATCTGATTTCTGGTACTACCCTCAACAGAGAACGTTTAACATTGGTGTTAACCTAACTTTTTAATCCCGTCAGTTATGAAAAATATTTTGATAATTATAATAGGGGCTCTTTTAATATTAAATTCTTGTGATAATATTTTTGATATATCTCCACAAGATAAAATATCAGAAGCCGATGTTTGGACTGATGAAACACTTGTAAGATTGTATATGAATGCTTGCTATAACCGCGCATATGAACAGGGTTTATTCAGGACAACTCAAATTGGACATGCATGCGATGAACTTCACAGTATTAAAGGTTCCGTTTTCTATAATATTATTACAAGAGGCGAACTAACTGCCGATAATGTTAATACGGTTCATGCTCATTTAAACAATTGGAAAAGGTCATATTCTATAATCAGGGATATAAATATATTTCTTGCAAAAATTGACGGAACGCCGTTTAATGCTGATCTTAAAAAAGAGATGAAAGGGGAAATGAAATTCATGAGGGCCTTCCTTTATTCTCATTTAATATGGAGATATGGAGGGGTTCCAATAATTGAAAAAGCATTTGAATTAAACGATAATTTTTATGTTGAAAGAAAGAGTTATGATCAATGCGTAAGTTTTATAACCACTGAACTTGATGAGGCAATATCGATGCTTCCCAATACTCAAACTGGTGTTAATCTTGGTAAGGCATCGGCAGATGCTGCAAGAGCATTAAAAGCCAGAGTACTTTTATATGCAGCAAGCCCTTTAAACAATCCAACTAACGATTTAACCAAATGGACAAAGGCTTCTGATGCTGCAGAGGCATTAATCAATACAAGATATGCACTTCACAGTAGCTATCAGGGAACTTTTTTATCACAAAACAGTGAAATTATTTTTGCCAGATACCATACCCAGGCAAGTGCATTGGATTTGAGCCGTCAGGTTGGCCGCAATGGTAACAATGGTTGGGGCTCAGACTCACCAACTCAAAACCTTGTAAACGATTATGAAATGACTAATGGTGAAAAACCCTTTCTGGCTAATGGAACCATTAACCCGGCCTCAGGTTACGATCCGCAAAACCCATATGTTAACCGCGATCCCCGGTTTTATGCATCAATACTATACGATGGATCAGTATGGATGGGAAGGGCTACAGAAACCTTTATTGGTGGTTTGGATTCAAGAGAAGGACCAATCGAAGCATGGAATGGTTCAATGTCTGGCTATTATCTTAAAAAATTTGTTCCGGAAAACATACCACCAATAGGAGGTACAGTTTTCCCAACAACTCCATGGATAATGTTCAGATACGCCGAAGTTCTTCTAAACTATGCAGAAGCTAAATTCATGCTTGGGCAGGAAGGTATTGCACGTGATGCCCTTAAATTAATACGCCAGAGAACAGGGGTAAATATGCCCGAAGTAACAGAGTCGGGTGATGCTCTTCTTAAACGCATTCAAAATGAACGCAGAGTTGAATTAGTTTTTGAGGGGCATCGCTATTTTGATGTTAGACGCTGGAAAATTGCAAACGAAACTGAATCAAAAAATATTATAGGTATAAATATCGTTAAGGAAACTAATGGTACTAAAACCTATAGTATCAAAAATTTAATTACACGCACCTGGCATAATAAACTAAATCTATTACCAATTCCACGGTCTGAAATTGACCGAAGTAAAGGTTCTTTGACACAAAATCCGGATTATAACTAAACCAAGCCCAAACCTGGAGCCGGTATTTAAAGGCAAATTAGCCCCTTTTTAACCGGCTCCATTAAAACCTATATTCAATAGCCGTAATAAAAATATTTAATTACGAAAAATTCCTTTATTTTAAGTTAACACTTTATAATCAAGCGCTTATTCTCAAGGGTTCCTGAATATTTTAATCAAAACTATTAATAATGACGGTAATATGTTTACGAAAAACATACCCCTATGCTGATCAGAAAATGATACTCCTCTTTTTAGGGAAACACCAAATATGTAGAAGATCAATAAAGTGAAAATAGCAAATATTGAATTCTCCTGCATTTTACGTGGGATTAAAAACTTAAAATAATATCCGATGAGATTAATTATTATATCATTTCTTATAGCCTTAGTTCATACAACATCGCTTGCACAGGCCTTATACCCAAACTTTAACCCGAATTCAGGATACCCTGGAAATTACCATAATAAAATACCCAATAAATTTTATCCGGTTATTGGCGTTTGGGTTTGGAACCAAAAAGATCTTTTGCCGGAAGGTTACAAGCAATCTATTGACATCCTGGATAAACATTCTCCATTTAATTTGATTGTTCCTTTTTTAAGATTCTATGATAAAGAATTGTTTGATGATGACATTTACAACCAGGTTAAACTTGCAGCAGAATACGCAAATAAAAAAAATATAGGATTACTCCCCGATTTGGATGTTCGGTCGGCAAGAAGGGAGTTTTTTAAACAGAACCCTGGTAATATGCAGGGTATGTTAAGAATTAAAAATTATACAATGTCAGATACTGATATAGTTTTAGCATCAGTAACAAGTATAAAAAACATGAGCGATCATTATTCAGGTGGTGCAATTCCTGATTATGATGCAGTTAATAGTGAGGTTTTTAAAATTATCGCATATTATTCTTCTTCGCAGGGAATTTTGCCTGAAAGTATAATAGACATAACTAAAGAATGTGAAATATTATATAAGTCAAAAGACTCAATATCAATTAAAATACCCCCCGCAAAAACCAGGAAAATAAACCAAGCCTCTGTTATGGCTTCCTTTGAACTTTTCTATCCCGATATTTTCTCCCCTTATCTCCTAAACTTTCAGAGGGATATAATAAAAAAATATTCCAATATAAGTCTTTCAGGTGTTTGTAAAGATGAATGGGGATTCCCGCCTTACTATCCAAGGTATTATAGCGATAATACCTTCGATTTCTGGTATTCGGAAAATATGGCAAAAGCATATTCACAAACAACCCCTGAAAGGATTTTATCAGACGACTGCTTTTTGATGGCTTTAAACATAAAAGGTAAAGAAACAGAACGACAAATTGCCTTAAACCACTTCAATGATTTGGTTTACCGCCGTAACGTTGAAATAGAAAACGACTTTTACGCAGCAGTTAAACAATATTTTGGACCTGATGCGGTTGTTACAGTGCACTCAACATGGTGGCCATATCCAGATTTCAATGAAATGAAAAAAAACGGACTTAGCTGGTGGGCAAGCAGGAGGGACTGGGCCCAAACTGATGAAGTTATCCCATTTGGAGTTAGAACTGCATTATCCAAAAAGTGGAACAGCCCATTATGGTACAACATGTATTATACATCCGGATTACCTGATCAGTTATGGGGTTCTGCTTTAGCCGGAGGCAGAATAATGTATTTGGGGTACAATTCACTTTTTGATAAAGAAATTATGAGGGCCGAAAACCGGATAAGGTTACTGAATTATATAAGTAAAAGCCCTCTTGACTGTCAGGTTGCTGTAATTTTTGGACATCCCGGGTCAATGAACCGGGCCGGTCCGTACTTTAATAATGTTGGAATGGAATTGGTTGACACATTATGGCGATTAGGATACCCTGCAGACTTAATACCTTCAAGCGAAATTAAGAATGGAAGTTTGAAGGTTGACAAAGATGGATATATTTGTTATGGTCCTCAACGCTATTCTGCAATTGTTTTATATAAACCGGAATTTGAAGATATTTCCACTGCTACATTTTTTAAAGCAGCAGAAAAAGGAAAAACAAAACTTTTTAAAACAGGGAGTTGGACTCATACTTTTGATGGTGTTCCGGTAGATGAAAAAAAAATTTTACCAGCTTCAATGATTAGTTCTGAAGATCATCAATTTGTTGTTTCAAAAATTCTGGAGGAACTGAAGATAAAAAATATAATGCAGCAAACACCAGCAATATCAAAATTAGATACTAACTACTATCGATTAAGAGGATTTAAACATATTACACATTTCCCGTCAAATTCAGGAATGTCAAATTTAATAGATGGAACCCGGATTATTACATCTGCAACCAATAATGTAAGCGGTGATACAATTAAATTAAATTTCAGGATTAATGGATTTAATATTTTCATGGATGTAGTGGGTATCGCCGGTGTCAGACTTGATAAAAAAGGAGATTTGGAAGCCTTGGCCTGTAGCGGTCTCAAATATTTTAAATCAGGAAAAACAGTTATTAAATTAGTTAACCGAACTGATATTGCAATTTGGAAAAACCCCGACGGAAAATATGAAGGGGTTATTCAGGCAAAAAGGAAAACTAAAATTCCGTCATCATTACTTAAAATAACCAAAAATTGGTCTTATATTCACCTTCCTGTACCTCCGGAAAATACTAACTAAACAAACATGAAAAACACTATTATTCCATCAATTATCTGCTTTATTGTATTAACTTCATCATGCAGCAGAAACAATTCAAATGAAAAAATTGACAGGTACGCTTTGGTTAACAGACATAATATTGTTGTTGATGAATTTAACCCACTTGCATCACTATCGGTTGGCAATGGGAACTTTTCATTTACAACAGATATAACCGGATTACAAACATTTTACAATGAGTATGAAAATGGAGTATCTTTAGGAACAATGTCAAACTGGGGATGGCATACTTCGCCAAATAATAACAATTATAAAATAGAAGAAACCTTTCTTTTTCTCTCCGTAAATGAGAAACTAATTCCTTATCAACACCAGCTAAATTCTTCACCAAGGGCCATTGAAGCCGTTAATTATTTTCGTAGCAATCCTCACAGGCTACATTTAGGAATAATTCGATTGGTTGTAACTAAAGAAAATGGTGAAGAAATGGTACTAACTGATGTTAAATCTCCCAACCACAAGCTTAACCTGTGGAACGGTGAAATTACAAGCAGCTTTATGGTTGAAAATAAAGAAATTAAAGTCAAAGTAGTATCCCATCCTGCCAAAGATATGATAAGCGTAATAATTGAATCACCAATGATTAAGTCTGAAAAAATAGCTGTTGAATGGTTATTCCCATATGGCATGCCAGTTCATACACATTCAGGTTATGATTTTAATTCACCAGAAAAACATACTTCAAAAATTGATTTAATAAATGAGAATTCGGCTGTAATAAGCCGAAAGCTATTTAACGATAAATATTATGCAACAATTAACTGGATAGGTAATGCCATCTTAACCAAAAATGGAAATCACAGGTTTATTTTAAAACCAAATAAAGGAGAAAATTCAATTGAATTCAGTTGCTTGTTTTCAAATGAATCGCAGTCTGAATCGTTGCCTGATTACAATTCAACATTTGAGTCAAGCTCCGGTAGTTGGAAAAAATTCTGGAGTGAAGGCGGAGCAGTGGATTTTTCAGAATGTACTGACCCCAGGGCCCATGAACTTGAACGCAGAACAATACTTTCACAATATCTTACAAAAATAAATGGGTCGGGAAACCTTCCCCCACAAGAGACAGGACTAACATTTAACAGCTGGTTTGGTAAGTTTCACCTTGAAATGATCTGGTGGCACAGTGCGCATTACTATAACTGGCAAAGACCACAATACACCGCAAAACAGCTAAACTATTATTCGGATATTTACCCACAATCATTGACTTTTACAAAAGAGCAGGGCTACAAAGGTGTAAGATGGCCCAAAATGGTGGGACCCGATGGAATTAACAGCCCATCATCAGTGGGGTCATATTTAATTTGGCAACAACCACATTATATTTATCTGGCCGAACAAATGTATCAGGCAAATCCTACAATTGAGGTTCTTAATAAATATAAGTATCTGGTTTTTGCAACCGCAGAATTTATGGCAGATTTTGCAACCTATAATAAAGAAACAAATTCTTACTCCCTGGCTCCTCCATTAATTCCTGCGCAGGAACACTGGAATAAAGATTCAACTTATAATCCTCCATTTGAGCTCGCTTATTGGTATTGGGGATTAACTATTTCTCAAAAATGGAAGTTAAGGGTGGGCGATAAACCTGATAAAAACTGGGAAGAAGTAAGACTTAAAATAGCTACTCCCTTTAACTCAAATGGGTTATATATGGGAATAGCCAACGCATATAACTCATATACAGACCAAAAGAATATGCGCGACCATCCAATGGTTACCGGTATGATTGGTATGCTTCCAAAATGGGATCGGTTGGAAAACGAAATTATGAAAAACACTCTTAATGTTATTATGGAAAATTGGGACTGGGAGCACACCTGGGGATGGGATTATCCAATGTTAGCAATGTGCGCCACAAGGTTAAATGAGCCTGAAACAGCCATTGACATACTGCTAAAAGATGTGCAAAAAAACACTTATCTAATAAACGGACATAACTACCAGGATGAGCGTCTTAGGATTTATCTTCCGGGAAACGGAGGCTTACTTAAAGCCATTGCACTTATGTGTGCAGGTTGGGATGGGTGCCCTACAATCAATCCGGGGTTTCCAAAAAATGGTAAATGGAAGGTTAAATGGGAAAATTTAAATCCAGATTTTTGAGAGTATAAAATATTTTGTGTAAACACAAATTTTTGATTTTTAATTTATT
>JBBIVA010000070.1:0-18960 GCA_037439945.1 Marinilabiliaceae bacterium | reverse complement strand
ACTATTTAAGTCATCAGATGATATAACCTTTTGCATTACTGGTTAATGTTCTTTTTATAAATTAAAACTGATGCATAGGCCGAAATTCCTTCACCAGTTCCAGTAAACCCCATTTTTTCTGTGGTGGTGGCTTTTACCGATATTTGATCTTCAGCCACACCAATAACAAATGCCAATGTTTTTACCATAACAGGGATAAATGTACTTAGTTTTGGCTCCTGAAGGCAAATGGTTGAATCAATATTTCCTAATTCATAACCGGCCCTGCGGGTTATATCAATTACTTTCTTAAGTAAAATTTTACTGTCAATACCTTTAAATCCGGGATCTGAATCAGGGAAATGATAACCAATATCCCTAAGGTTGGCAGCACCTAATATTGCATCACAAATAGCATGGATCAGAACATCACCATCTGAATGGCCAACAGAACCTTTTTTAAACGGAATTTCAATTCCTCCAATCCACAGTTTATATCCTTCGGCAAGTTTATGTACATCATAACCAATGCCTGTTTTCCACATTACCGGGCCCATTAAAAGTTATTTTATAATACTGTCAAGGTCAATTCCAAGCGTAAACCTAACTGTATTTGCCAATGGGTTATTTTGAACAACAGGAATTATATATGATGCATCTATGGTTAACATATTAAATTTTAACCCCAGGCCGGCAGTAAAATGTTTTCTGTTACCCTTGTTTTCATGCTCATTGAAATATCCCACCCGGGCAGCAAACTGTTTGTCATACCAATATTCAGCGCCAATGCTGTAACTAATTTCCTGTAATTCCTCCTTAAAACCACCCGGAGCATCGGAAAATGAACTGAAAATTGCCTTGGTAACTGACATATTCTGGTATTCCTGAGCATATTCGCTTTGGGTTTTAGTTGTTAACCCGGGTGTGGGTACCAATAGTTTGTTGGCATCAATGGCAATTGTTAAACTGTTATATGGGTCTAAATCAGTTGAAAGTGCTACCCCCAGGCGAAAATTTGTAGGTATAAATTGTTTTGTGTCCCCGTCATAAGATATTTTATTCCCTATATTTGATATGTTTAACCCTGAAGATATATCTGAAGTTCTGCCAAACAAATCGGTTGATGTTTTAAAGTAAAAAGCGAGGTCGGCTGCAAAAGAATTTCCGGCCTGCATGCTTCCATCCTGAGAAATTCCGCTGTTAAGGTCCGAGCGTATATATCTGAAAACCACGGCGCCCGAAAAATGGTCTGATAGCACCCGGGTATAACCTAAATCAATGGCAAATTCATTTGGTTTAACAGGTGTTCCATTATCGTCTGGATTTTCTCTGAATATTATTTCTCCCAGTGTAAAATATCTCAGAGAACCGCTTATAACCTGCATTTCGTCAAGTCTTTTAAAGCCGGTAAGGTAATACATGTTTATGTCATTTACCAGTTTTCGTAACCATGGTGTATATGACATGGCTACTCCCACATTGGCTTTTATGAAAGCAAATTTTGCAGGGTTCCAGTGTTGTGAGTTAATATCTGGTGAAATTGCCACCCCGGCATTACCCATACCGCCTGATCTTGAGTCAGGTGTAATACCCAAAAACGGAACTGCGGTACTTATTATATTTACCTGGCCCCCCAATTCATTTGGGTTAACTTCCTGTGCTGATGATGTTATAGGGCAAAATGAAAGACATCCAATAGCAATTGCAAAAACCGGTTTAAAATTAATTTTAATCATTTTATAAAAATTGAATATTTTTTAGTCAATCCATCAATTAAAACACAAAAAAAATCTATTTATTATGAACCTACCACAATTTTTTGCACAACGTAATTTTGTCTTCCCGAATTTGTTGTGATAGTGAACCTTACAAAATAAATGCCAGGGGTCTTAATTCCAAGCGCCGGCAAAGATAATGGAACTGGGTCAATAAAATTGCCTGATGATACAATTTGTACTTTATATTTATTTTGCATCAATCCTGATAATGTTATAGTTTCGGCAATAATTGACAAGCTACTGTTGGGCTCATCGGTTTCGAACGAAAAATATGATGTTGTAGCAGGGCTTAACGGATTTGGATAAAATTTAAAATTTCTGATATTCAAATCATCGTCACCATCAACTGAAAAGAATGTTTCGCTAATGGTTGAATTGTTGTAGTTATCCCACACTTTTAATGAAATTTCATGTTTACCCTTTTGTAATTGTGGCAACTGAAATACTATCAAACCTTCTTTATAAGTGTCACTTTTAGCCTGGAAATAGCTGTTTAAAACTATTGGGTCATCCCTGTCTCCGTCTATTATAAGAATTATATCATGGCCAATTCCACTACCTGATGTGTTTATGCCTGATTCATCTGTTACCTTTGCAAAAAGAAGCGGGGCAGTCCCGGTTTTATCGCCAGGTTTGAAGGATTCATTGTTTAAATACATTTCAACCTTAGGTCCTTCATTGTCGTTAGGGGCAGAAAGGTTAAACCCACCTACAATTACATCGTTATTTGCCCCAAAGGCCTGTCCCAATTCGTTTGAGAAGGCATAAAGACTAATTCTACCCTTGGAGTAATTATAACGGATGTCATAAGGAACTATAAATTCAGAAATAAATTTACCATTGGTAACTGTTGCTTTACCTTTAAATATTATGCTCGAATATTGGGTAAATTCAAATGGAGTGGCGCCATCATTACCAATTGTTTTAACTACGTCGGGTTTGTCATAAACAATTATTTCGGCCGTACCGTTAAAATTTGTAAATAACGAACCATTTGGATCTACAACTTCCGATTCGATTAATATTTTCGACAAGGCTTTTAATGTGTCAACCTGTTCACCAATATTAATATTGTTAATTTTTTTCAGGTTTATTTTGTTCTCGGGATATGCAAGTTTAATTGCAGGATCGCCCAATAATGTGAAATTCAGTTTGTTTATACTGCTGCCTGATGCAATTTTAGTCTGTCGCAGTATATCACCCAGTGAAGGTTTACTTCCATCGGGATTATGCATAAAAACATAGTTCAAAAAAGCATTGTTAAGCTGATAGTTTAAGCTTGAATATACTACTCTTGTAGTTGAAAGCAATGCGATTGCCCCTCCCTTAGGGTTTAAAAATGTTTCTTCGCCTGCTGAAACCATGTATGGATTATCAAACCTGCTGAATTCACAAGTTGCAGTAACGAACACAGGTAGGTTACGAATATTGTTCCACTTTTTAATTCCCTGGATATTAATTATTTGTTCGGCTGCAAGTACATTTTCGCTTCCGTGGCCCACATAATTAAAAATGAGAGTACCTTCGTTAATAGTCCTGTTTATAAGGTTTTCCACTTCAGGATATTTTTTACCCGTTGATGTAGTAATTTTCTTGTAATTATCAAGGTAAATTTTTCTTATATCAAACCGGGGATGGTTGTTCTCAATTTTTCCGGCCAGCAGGTTTGCATCGCGCATATGGATATTCGAGTCTTCATCATCGCCAACAAAGGTTAATAATTTTTGCCATTTACCGGATATTTGGTTTTCCATATATGCTTTAACTTTATCTACAGATGTTTGCGATTCGGCAACGGTTTTAACCGGGAACCTGCCAATACCAATATCAAGCCTGTCAAACCTGTCGTCAACCCCTTCTGTGTCATCTAAAAACCCAAAATAATCATCAGTTACATATGTACTGGTTCTATGTACTGAATTTTCTGATTGATATGTAATTATATGTGATTTGGTTAATGGGTCAGAGGTTTTATTATCAAAAGATCCGTTTCCAAACAATAAAAGATATTTTGGGGCTTTGACCAGGTCTGTTCCAGCCCGGTCGTAAAGCATTTTCATAAATGACCTAATGGCAGTGGGATCTTTGTGGCCCCATGAAAACTCGTTATATATTAATTCCGGATTTACAACCAAAGTTGATAAACCACTGTTTTTTTGATGAAGTGATGCAAGTTGTAAAGCCTGGGATGAGAATTCCTTTGGTGCAACTATTATATAATCAACATTACCGGTGCCATGTAAATTTTGATTTTCAACCGGGCCAATTCTCGTAGGAACCGGAAACTGCCCTGATGGATTAAATGCTACAAATTCCTTTAACTGGTCGGTAGAGACTTTAAACTCAAATGTTGAACCGTTTTTAAATGTATTAATTCTCTCCGGTGAATTTCGGTTCGTTATATCCCACAAAATGGTTTCATCAGTAACATTTGACAATTTAAATAGAGTAACTTTTGAGTCTCCATGAGATGATTTATCCCTGAATAACAGTTGATGGCCTGTTAAGCGCAAATTACTACGCGCATTTACAGTAATATAATCTAACCACCCCATAACCGAACCGGATGTGTTTTGCATTGTAACTGAAATTTTAACATCTGGTGTTGCATCAGTGCCTGTATAGGTTCCATCTTTTTCATGTGCATAAAAACCAACATAATCACCGAAAGAAATTGCAGGGGTACTTAAGGTAAAGGTTGGGGTTAGGTTATTATTAACAGTAAACTCAAAATTGGTAATTACATTATCACGACAGGCTACCCTGGTACTTATTTTAATTGGTAAAGTAATATCCCTTGCAGGGTATGAAAAATTAAAACTCCTGACCAGTCCATCAGTCATTGAAAATTTTTCACCAAACCACCTTCTTCCTGATCGTAAAAGGTTAACAACATCCTGTTCGTGAAATCTAAGGTCGTCAAAATGTGATGATGTATAATTTGATTCACGGCTTTCGGTTGCCTGCTGTTGAATACTCTTTGCTGTACCCTGGATATCTGATATGAAATAATAAGCCTCATCACAATAGTTATGCAATTGATGCAAAAACATATTTTTTTCACTATTCCAGCTCCACAACGAGGTTCCCTGCCCGTAAAAATATATTGCATTATTATGGTGCCATAAGGCAACTTCAGGCAGGTCATCGGGCCTGCTAACATAATTAAGCCTAGGCACCATTTCACCTCCATATCCAAAAATCCTGACATTGGCAGGTGTTGAAAATCCCCAGGTAGTCAATGTTGCATATGGTATTTTGTGGATTCCCGATTCAGAGATTGAAATTTTTACCCATTTTCCCGTTTTAAGGACAGAGTTTAAAGTATATTTTTCTGTCTGGCCATTTTTTAGTTCCGATAAAGCTTTATCAGTATTATATAGAATATTACAAACAAACGATTCTAACCTGTTGGTAACACCATCAATTTCGGCAAAAGGGATTAACTCAACCTCCAGAAACATTTCTTTCCTTATATTTACAGGGTAATGCCCCAATACCTTTAACTCATTGGGGACTTGTTTTAAATAGGAGTCATTACTTATATTCCAGATTAAGTTTGTGAATTTAATTTCAATATCATTTGCAGATACATTTTGGGGCAATGCTATTCTAAACCTGTAAACAGGTAAATTATCCCTGATTTCTCCTTCGCCCTTAAAAGGCAGGGATTGTTCAGAGGTTCTTTCAATATGGTTAATAATTACTGTTGATGAAATTTCATTTTTAAACTGACCGGATAATATCTGGGTGCTTATTATAAACACAAATATTGTGAGAAATTGGCGAAGCATATTTATTATCTTTAATTAATTGGAAAGTTTAAACAATTTTTTATTACGGCCAGGATATAAGGTGATTTTTTTCTAAACGCAAAAAGTTATTGTAAAGATATATTCAAAAAGTTAAATCTGATTATGGCTTAAAAAAATGTATAATTGATTTTGTTAAATTGAAAAGGTAAATTGGGTTAAGTTAGTGCAAAAACAATATTTACAGCATTTTGTTTTACTGTTGTGACTTAAGCGCTTAATTACATTAACATTAACTGTTACGGTTAATAATTTAAAAAAGATGCAGAAAAAATTAAAAAAAATCTGAATTGAGGTAACAAAAAATAAATAACACCGTTATTATTTTTGTACTTTTATTTGCCAGGGAAAAGTTAGCCGATAAATTAATTCTAATTTTTTTAATTTGTTTATCTTTATCAGTATATTGAAAAAAAAGCTGAATTAGATTTATTTTGCTATAACCTTTTTTTATTTTTGTAGTATAAACCCACATAAAATCAATTTAGGAGTGATTTTATCTATATTTGTGTAGAATTAACCAAAAGATAGTCAGAATTCAAGAAAATAAGCTATGAGATTTAAATCCAGTATTTTACTTACCATTTCTGCCGTTACATTGGCATTGGTTTCCTGCGGGAAAGGCGGCAAAGATGTTTCCTCCACAACAGGTTGGGCGTATAACAACCCCAAATATGGAGGTTTTGAGTATCGTTCGGGGTACGAACAGGAAAAAGGACCTGGTTTGGCCTTTATTGAAGGTGGAACTTTTATTATGGGGCAGGTTGAGGAAGATGTAATGAAAGAATGGGACAACTCACCACGCAGGGTTACCGTACCATCTTTTTATATGGATGAAACTGAGGTAAAAAACGCCGATTATCGTGAATACCTTTATTGGATAAGAAGGGTATATACAGATTATCCTGAGATTTACCGGAAAGCTTTGCCCGACACACTTGTTTGGCGCAGACCTATGGCTTATAATGAGCCTTATGTTGAAAATTATTTCCGTCATCCGGCTTATAGTGATTACCCGGTTGTGGGTGTTAGCTGGTTACAGGCAGATAATTATTGTGCATGGCGCACCGACCGCGTAAATGAGTTGATTCTTATTGATATGGGAATTCTGGAACTTGACGTTAACCAGCAAAATGAGAACAATTTTAATACAGAAGCATATCTTTTGGGTCAGTATGATGGAACAGCCGGTAAACGGCCTATGAAAGATCTTGATCCTAATAGCGACACCAGAAGGGTAAGAACCGATGATGGTTTATTATTGCCACGCTACCGACTCCCAACTGAAGCTGAATGGGAATACGCAGCAATGGGCCTTATAGGTAATTCATATGAAGAGAGATTAACACATCGCAGGATATATCCTTGGGATGGTCATATTGTAAGAAATGCTGATAAAAAAGAGCGCGGACAAATGATGGCCAACTTTGTAAGGGGAAGTGGTGACTATATGGGTATGGCAGGTTCACTTAACGATAAAGGTGATATTACTGTTGACGTTAGGTCATATTATCCAAACGATTATGGTTTGTATTGTATGGCAGGTAACGTAAATGAGTGGGTAGCTGATGTTTATCGTCCGCTTTCATTTCAGGATGTTGATGAATACAGTCCATTCAGAGGTAATGTATTTCAAAAGAAAAAACTTGATACCGAAGGGTATGTAGTTGAAAAGGACCAGGAAGGTAAAATACAATATGTTAATGAAGAAGATAAAGATATCGTTAACAGGTATAATTATAGAACGGCTGACAACAAAAACTTCCGCGATGGTGATGGTTCATCTAATATTATTAGTGGTGGGGAATGGGTAAATTCAACATCAAATTCTAAAAATATGTATGGTGCAAGTCCCGGGCCACTTGGCAGCCTGGTTTCTGACCGCTCAAGGGTATATAAAGGTGGAGGCTGGAGAGACCGCGCATATTGGTTAAGCCCAGGAACACGCAGGTTCCTTGATGAAAGGGAAGCCAGGGATGATATAGGTTTTCGTTGTGCAATGACCCGTGTAGGTGCACCTGTTGCATCAAAAAAAGGTAAAAAATAATTGTATCACAATTTGTATAGTAAAAAAAGGTTGGTTTTTGCCAGCCTTTTTTATTGAAAAGCAGCTTATGGATTCAGAAAACCTGTATAACATTTTTAAACAGTGTGCCGGAATTACAACAGACAGCCGTAATTGTAACCCAGGGTCGCTTTTTTTTGCTCTTAAAGGGGAACGTTTCGATGGCAATCAATATGCTGTTAAGGCTTTAGAAAACGGATGCATGTATGCAATTGTTGATGATGGGGGATTAGAAGAAGTTCCCGGATGTATCCTTGTTAAGGATGTTTTAAAATCTTTGCAGGATTTGGCATTATTTCACAGAAAAAAATCAACTGCCCGCATTATTGGCATAACAGGGTCAAACGGTAAAACCACCACCAAGGAATTAATGGCCGCAGTTTTATCGGAGGAATATAAAATTTGGTACACCAGGGGCAATTTGAATAACCATATTGGTGTTCCGCTTACTATTTTATCGATGCCTCCACAAACGGAAGTTGCTGTTATTGAAATGGGGGCCAACCATGTTGGAGAAATTGCACAATTAAGCGCTATTGCCCATCCCGATTACGGTATTATTACTAATGTTGGAAAAGCACATATTGAGGGTTTTGGATCATTTGAAGGAGTAAAAACAGGGAAAGGCGAATTATATAGGTTTCTTGAAAAAAGTAATTCGTTAGCCTTTATTAACACTGATAATAACCATTTGGTTGAAATGTTTGGCAAAGGTCAGTTTGTTGGTTATGGTACATCGGGCGATGTTTTGGTTGCAGGAAAAAAACCAAAGGCTTTACCATACCTGGAGTTTGAATGGAGGGAAAAGGAGGGTGAAACATGGCATAAAGCCCAAACACAGTTATCGGGTTTATATAATTTTGAAAATGCACTGGCAGCAATTTGTGTGGGGGTTTATTTCAATGTGCCGTTTGATTTGATTAATAAGGCGTTGTATGAATATGAACCGATAAATAATCGCTCACAACTAACAGATACATCTTATAATAAGGTTCTGCTTGATGCCTATAATGCAAATCCAAGCAGTATGCAGGCAGCCTTAACCAATTTTACCAATATTAAGCACAATAATAAGGTGTTGATTTTAGGCGGAATGAAAGAAATGGGTGAAATAAGCACCCATGAACATCAAATGTTGATAAAGCGGGCCTTGGTGGTTAATCCGGCAAAATGTTTCCTGGTTGGCAATGAATTTAAAGATTTGTTACCCGCTGATGACAGGTTTATTTGGTTTGATAATTCGGAAAGCCTGTTAAGCCATTTTATTAAGAAACCGTTAAAAGGTTGTCTGATACTGGTTAAGGGCTCAAGAAGCAATATGCTTGAGATTTTAATGGAAGTATTGTAAAAGCTGAATATATGGTTATTTGTCAGCTTTAGGGTTAAATTTTAACTGCCAAAATATTTTACGTTTTAACAGAAAGAAATCTACAATAATAGATCCCTTATAGGTTTCGGGGTGTTTTTTTGTTGTAATCAATGGCATAAGTTCTTTTCTCTTTCCAACGAAACATGTAATTCTGCTTAAAAAAGCGAAGTGTGCCTTGGGTATTGCAATTGCAAATGAAAATTCACCTGAGGTTAAAAATTTTATGAATGCAATATAATCAAGAAAAAATCTGAAAAACAGAGTTGCCCAGCCTGACAATCCCGGTTTGTTTTTAATAATAAGCAGTAGGTTATTTCTAAAGTTGAGATATGCTTTCCTCGGACTTTTGTACGACAGTGTTCCTCCTCCCAAATGGTAAATGGCTGAATCAGGTACAAAGCGAATGTCATAACCCCGGTTTTTCACACGCCAACACCAATCAATTTCTTCCATATGTGCAAAAAAGTCATTATCAAGACCTCCTGTTTGCAGAAAAAGCGATGTTTTTATCATTAATGCTGACCCGCTGCCCCAAAATATTTTTCCAGGTTTATTATACTGGCCGTTATCAGTTTCAGAAATATTAAATATGCGGCCACGGCAAAAAGTGTAACCAAATCTGTCAATAAATCCACCACATGCCCCTGCATACTCAAATTTGTTGGGTTCGTTAAAAGACATAATCTTTGGTACGCATGCTGCCGTTTCAGGAAAATTAATCATGGTTTCCAATAATGGAATAAGCCAGTTTTTTGCTGGCGCAACATCTGAATTTAGTAATACTGAGTAATCTGAATCAATCTGTTTTAAGGCAATGTTATAACCTTCGGCAAATCCAAAGTTCTTAGGCAGGGCTATTATACGAACCTGTTTAAAAGTTTGAGTAACCCACTGAACTGAATCATCAGTTGAACCATTGTCGGCCAAAACAATTTCAACGTTTTCATTTTCACTGTTTTCAATTACAATTGGTAAAAACTTCTTTAGCAGGGCGCCGGTATTCCAGTTTAAAATTACAACTGATATTTTTGGGAGGTTCATTTATAAAATTTTATTAAGCAAACTTTTTATTCAAATGTTTGACCATCATAAAGATGTTGGTATTTCCATCTTTTGTGGGACCATAGCCAAAGTTCAGGCTTTCTGTAAATCTGCTCTTCAAGTTTTTTAACATGCCACTTTGTTGGTGCAAATTCCGGATCTGTTTTTATGTCGCCCGGGTAGGGAACTACTTTAATTGAATATTTCCCCCTGGCGGTTTTGTCCATATCCCAGAAAAACAATTCGGCATCGGCCAGTTTGCTCATTTTTTCGGGGCCAAGGATAACCGGTGTTCTTTGAGTTAAAAAGGTGGTCCAAAACTGCAATTCATATTTAGATGGGCTCTGGTCGGAAATTAATCCGAGAATGAAACGTTTATCATCCCGCTTCATTTTAACTATTTCTTTAACAGTACTTTTTAAAGGGAAATTAGTTGTATTAAAAAGTGACCTTAGACTTACCATAAATTTATCGAAAAACGGATTTTTCAGGGGCCTGTAAACTGAACAACCTGCTGCATTAACCATTAAATTTATTGACGGTACCCACTCCCAATTGCCATAATGGCCTATTACCACTACAATATCTTTGTTATGGCTAATAGCATCATTTAATAAATGCAGGTCAACAATTTCAATTCTTTTTACAATTCTTTCAGGTTTAACATTTAACAACCCTATGGTTTCAACAATCAAATCGCAAAAATGGCGGTAAAACTTAATTCTTGTTTTACGGATAAAATTATCATCTTTTTCGGGAAACGCCTTTTTTAGATTAGATGTAATTGTTTTTCTCCGATATCCAAAAGTTGATACAAATAGAAATATTAAATCTGAGATACGATATAAAGCCCAAAATGGCAACCAGCTTATAATCCACAAAAGTGGATAAAAAGTGTAAAATTCAAGTGCCTGTTTAATTTGCTTCTTTTGCATTTTAATATTTTATTTTACCACTAAAAAATGCTTAATTTTTTCTGAGAATTCATCAAATACAATATTGTTTGTTGCAACAATTTCACGTCCGAATATAAAATTATTTCCACCTGAAAAATCAGTTATCCGTCCGCCAGCCTGCTGAACAATAAACGAGCCGGCTGCTACATCCCAGGGCTTTAGGTCATATTCATAAAAAGCATCAAAACGGCCACAAGCAACATATGCAAGGTCAGCCGCAGCCGAACCTAACCTACGCATTCCATGGCAGTTTTTCATGAAAAAATGAAGTGAATCCATAAACTGGTCCATCAATGAAAAATTTGTATAAGGAAAGCCTGTAGCCACTAAGCAATCTGAGATTTTACGTTTTTGTGAAACTTTTATCTCATTTTGATTTAACATTGCAGGGCCTCCATCCCAGGCATAAAAGCACTCGTCTAATCCGGCTTCGTATATTACGCCCAAAACCATTCGGTTTTCAACCATTAAGCCAACACTTATGGCATATGGAAACAAACCATGAATAAAGTTGGTAGTGCCGTCAATGGGGTCAATTATCCAATTAAGTTTTGAACTTTTCTTTACAGAAGTCCCCTCTTCTGCAATAAAGCCTGAATCAGGTAAAACTTTTTCAAGTTTTGTTACAAGTTTCAGTTCAGCTTCTTTATCAAATTGAGTTACAAAGTCATTCTTTCCCTTTAACTCAATTTCCAAACCTGCAGATTCTCTTTTATTTCTTATAAAAAGTCCGGTTTCACGTACAATTTCAGATGTGGCTAAGCACAGGTTTTTATAGTCTGACATCAGTTTATAACTTTTTATTATATGCAAAACAGGTGTTGTACCTTCCAAATTTATTCAACTGTTATTGTTTTTAGGCTCATTATAACTGTTGAATTTACTAATTTTAGCCTGTATTGTTCAATAATTTCAAAAATTCTTCAGGGGTGTAAAAATAATAATCTAAAGTCTGTAGTTTCTTTATTTTACTCTTAATTCTTATTAATTCAGTAAAAAATGTGTTTGCCATGTGAATTATCCCCCTAAATCATCGGACAAAAATATAGATTAAAATCTGTACATTTATGACGATGAAAAAACGAAATAGTTATGTTTATGGATAGGGTCAAATAATTTCACCCTTAATATTGAAATTATAATTTAAGAATAACCGTTGTTTATGAATAAGATACTTTTAGTGGCGTTGTTGGTTTTGGGTTTTGCCAACATTATTTTTTCTCAGCTTTGGATACCCGATTTGGGTAATGGCTACTATAAAAACCCTGTATTATATGCCGACTATTCTGACCCAGACCTAATAAAACATGGGGATGATTTTTATATGGTGGCATCAAGTTTTAACTGTATGCCAGGGATACCGGTTTTGCATTCAAGGGATTTGGTAAACTGGACCATTATAAACCATATTTATACTGGCCTGCCCTTGCAAAAATTTGACAAACCTGAACATGGACGTGGAGCCTGGGCGCCATCAATAAGGTATCACAATAAAAAATTCTATGTTTATTTCTGTACTCCTGATGACGGCTTGTTTGTTGCAATAACTGATAACCCGAAAAACAAGTGGAAATTACATCATATTGTAGAAGTACCTTTGTGGGAAGATCCATGTCCTTTATGGGATGAGGATGGTAATGCATACCTTGTAAGAAGTAAATATTGCGGTAATGAATTGTTTTTACACAGAATGAGTCCGGATGGAATGAAACTTCTTGATAATGGAGTATCCATTTATAGGGATAAAAGCCAACCTACAATTGAAGGCCCAAAGTTTAAAAAGCGAAACGGGTATTATTATATTCTGGCGCCGGCCGGTGGGGTATCACACGGATGGCAGACTGTTTTAAGGTCAAAAAATATTTATGGCCCCTATGAGGCCAAAATTGTTTTGCACCAGGGTTCAACACAAGTAAATGGGCCACACCAGGGAGGGCTCGTAGAACTAGACTCAGGTGAATCATGGTTTGTTCATTTTCAGGAAAAACAGCCATACGGCCGTATTATGCATTTACAGCCGGTTGCATGGGCGAACGACTGGCCATTAATGGGAATTGATTTGGATGAAGATGGGATTGGTGAACCAGTTAATACATTCAGAAAACCTGATGTTGGAAAACAGTGGCAAATTTCTATTCCACAAACAACAGACGAGTTTAATGACAAAAAACTTGGACTTCAGTGGCAATGGCAGGCTAATCCTAAGAAAAAATGGTACTCACTTGAGTCAGGAAAGTTGAAACTCAGTGCTGTTAATAACATTGGACAGGAAGGGAGTTTTTGGTTGGTGCCAAATTTACTGCTCCAGAAATTTCCTGCACCCGTGTTTACAGCTACAACTCAAATTGAATTTAATCCCAATTTATCGGGTGAAAAGGCCGGGCTGGTTATAATGGGAGGGGAATGGGCATTTTTAGCTTTCGCTAAAGTTAACGAAAACCTGCAGATAGCTATGTTTACAGGGGTTTATGACCGGTGCGACCCAGCAACAACCCTTGTTGAAAGCATTCCTGTAACTCATAATAGTTGTTTTTTCAGGGTGAAAGTGTCCGAAGGTGGAATTTGTAATTTTAGCTATAGTTTTGATAATAAAATTTATACATCCATAGGTAAAAGCTTTCAGGCTAAGCCCGGTCGCTGGATTGGGGCTAAGGTGGGGTTGTTCAATATAAATCCTAATATTATTAAAAGCAATGGTTCGGCAGCCTTTGACTGGTTCAGGATTGAATAACCACATTTTTTAATAATGGTAATTCCGGTAAATTAATTTGATGGGTTAACACCTGATTACTAACCTTGGTTAAATAGTTTTTAGCCTTATCGTTAAATTTATTAACCTGGGCATAAATCCAATGTTTATCCCTTCCAATCTCATTTGCCTAATATGAGCAGTTTTTTCTGCAATTTGCACCGCTGCCCTTGCACCGAAAAACAAAAGACGAGTACGTTGTGCCAAAAAGTAATCAATGTTTCTTGCCATCTCATTTAGAACGGCCCATACTACTTCACCGGCTACATGGGTATTATAGGGGTGCAATTTAACCCGGAATTCCGGATTTTTTCTGATACCGGTTTTGCCATGTCAGGGCTATCATGGCAATATTGTTTAAATTGGCTGAATATGTCAGAATGCTGCTGGTATCCATGTATTTGCAGGTTTTCGGTCAACGGTGGTATGTAATCAAGGTTGCCCACAATAATAGCCTGGTTAATAACAAACTGGGCCATTTTACAATAAATGGTCCATATTACACCGGTAATTGTTATTACATTTTCAATTTAGATGAATTAATTATTATTGTTTACTAATGAATTAACTAATTCCCAATTTTAAATTTTATAAAATTTAATAAAAACAAAGGAACCTCCATTATAAAATTTTTAGCTACTTTGTTGAGTATTAATATAATCACAAATGAAGCAATTATTAACCCGGAGTTGAATAACGTCTTAATTTTATTATAAATGCCCTTGATTAATTTCAATTATTAATTATAACCGGCTTTTTTGCCAATTTTTTCAACCCATTTTAAAATTGTTAATTCAAATTTTTTGTAATCTCCTATTTATGAATTAAAATCTATGTTTAAAGTAAATTTGATGCAAGCTCGGCCAAATAACTTCTTTCACCTTTAATAAGGTTTACATGAGCGAATATATCCTGGCCTTTCATTTTATCTGTTAAATAAGCAAGCCCGTTGGATTGCATATCCAGATATGGAGAATCAATCTGGTGTATATCGCCTGTAAAAATCATTTTGGTACCTTCTCCTGCCCTGGTAATAATAGTTTTTACTTCATGCGGAGTAAGGTTTTGAGCCTCATCAACAATAAAGAAAACATCTGACAAACTTCTGCCCCTGATATAAGCCAAAGGCGTTATCACCAACTCTTCTTTTTTCTGCATTTCTTCAATTTGTATAAGCTCCTTACTCGATGCCGAAAATCTGTTTTTTATAACTGCCAGATTATCGAAAAGTGGCAACATATAAGGGCCTATTTTTTCCTTAATATCTCCCGGAAGAAATCCTAAATCCCGGTTTGAAAGTGGGACAATTGGCCGTGCCAGTAGGACCTGTTTGTACATTTTGTGTTGTTGCAAAGCCGCTGCCAGGGCAAGAAGTGTTTTACCCGTACCCGCCTTTCCGGTAAGGGATACAAGTTTAATGTCAGGGTTAAGCAATGCATTAAGCGAAAATGTTTGTTCGGCATTTCTGGGTTCAATTCCAAAGGCTGCATGTTTCTCAACTCTTTTAATTGATTGTGATATAGGATCAAAACCGGCTAAAACACTTTGATTTCCGTTACGCAAAATGAAAAACTGGTTGGCAATTGTTAAACCCATCTCCTTTGGAAGATCTGATTTTGGAACAGATCCATTTCTATAAAGGGCATCAATTGTTTCAAGATTAAAATTCTCATATATTTCAACTCCTTTATGAAGAATCTCAATATTTTTAACTTTGTCACTTTCATAATCTTCAGCGGTTAATCCCAGCGATTTGGCTTTCATCCTAAGGTTAATATCCTTGCTTATAAAAACGGTAAACCTCTCTTTGAACTGGTCTTTTATAAACAAAGCAATTGCCAGAATTCTGTGGTCAGGTGTTTTTTCACTGAATGAATCATTCATAATTTTGGGAAAATCCTTTCCGGTTGCAATAAATAAACGCCCTTTGTTTTTGCCCAATGAAACTCCTTCGGTAAAAAGTTTTTCCCCTGCAAGTTGGTCCAGTTGCCTTACAAATTCACGCGCCTGGAAATTTATCTGGTCACTCCCTTTTTTGAATTTATCCAATTCTTCAAGAACAACAATAGGAATAATTACATCATTCTCCTGGAAGTTATAAATTGATTGATGATCGTGTAATAATACATTAGTGTCTACAACGAAAATTTTTGATTTGATGGTTTTTTTGGGTGTCATAAATGTGAGGTTATAAGATTTTTAATATTTGATAATTGTTTGCAAACTATAAGAGGATGATTTAATAAAACAAAATATATTCCATCTCAATATATTTACAGATAAAAATACCAATTTAACCTGTAATTTCTCATTTTTGTAACAGTAAAAATTTTCTGAAAAGCTTTTTAAAAATGCGGTATAAAGAAGCCATTAGGTTTTTATTTGATCAGTTACCAATGTTTCAACGTACAGGAGCAGCGGCCTATAAAAACAATTTAGATAACACTTTAAAACTTGACAGGTACTTTAATCATCCACATCAACAATTTAAAACAGTGCATGTTGCAGGTACCAACGGCAAGGGTTCGGTATCACACATGATTGCCTCTGTATTACAGGAAGCAGGGTATAGAACCGGATTGTATACATCCCCGCATATGAAGGATTTTCGGGAACGGATAAGAATTAACGGACAGGTTATTCCTAAATCATTTGTAACCCGTTTTGTTGATGATTATAATGATTTAATAAAAGAAATATCTCCATCGTTTTTTGAAATGACTGTGGCATTGGCATTTAATTATTTTGAAAAGCAAAAAGTAGATATAGCAGTTATTGAGGTAGGATTAGGGGGAAGGCTTGATTCAACAAATATTATTACACCGGAATTAAGCATAATTACAAATATTGGGATGGACCACATGGCCTTTTTGGGAAACACTTTGCCTGAAATTGCCCGTGAAAAAGCAGGCATAATAAAGAAAGAAGTTCCGGTAGTGATTGGCAGGTATCAGAAGGAAATAATGGATGTTTATTTTGATATAGCCGAAACTTGTGGGGCCACTGTTATTTTGGCCGACTCTGTATTTTCAGTGAATTATATTGAAACGGTTAACGGGTTCCAACATCTTGATGTATTTAAAAATGGGGTTAAATACCTTGATGGGGTTAAATTGCCCTTGCTTGGAAAATATCAGCTTATTAATTTGCAAACTGTTTGTTCTGCACTGGATCAATTGAATACTTCAGGTTTTAATATTTCAGATAAAGAAATTTCAGAAGGGATTAAAAAGGTGATTACAAATACCGGATTAGCAGGGAGGTGGCATGTTATTGGCAGTTCCCCATTAATTATTTGTGATACAGGCCATAATGTGGATGGAATACGCGAGGTTGTAAAACAGATTGATGAAACCCCATATCAAAAACTTCATATGGTCATTGGTTTTGTAAATGATAAAGCCATTGATGAGATGCTGAAATTGTTACCTTTTGAGGCCATTTACTATTTCACCAAAGCTGATATACCGAGAAGTCTTGATGAGAACTTACTTCAAACAAAGGCCGGATATTATGGTTTAAAAGGGTTTAGTTACCCAACAGTAAAAAGAGCTGTAAAAGCAGCAATAAAAAATGCAAAAGTTAATGACTTGATTTTCATTGGAGGAAGTACCTTTGTTGTAGCAGAAGCAATTTAATTTTAAAAAACTTTTTGCTGTTCTTCAAAACTCTTATATCTTTGCATCGCTTTTTTTAAAAATGGGGGCGCTTAGCTCAGCTGGTTCAGAGCATCTGGTTTACACCCAGAGGGTCAGCGGTTCGAATCCGTTAGCGCCCACAAAAATTGAGGCCACATCAAGTGGTCTTTTTTTTTATCCGGGAAATTCCATTTTTTGTCGAAAACAGATAATTCTTCATATATTATCTTACTTTTAAAGAATACCCTGCTTTTCTAATTAATTGGCAATGTAAAATGATGGTGTTTTGATCATTAAAAAAAGAAAATCTTGATTACATTTACATAAATATTATTCTGCCTATGGAAGGAGAACCACAAAAAAAGAAACAATTTCTTGTGCCTGAGCCGGCCCTTAGGCGAATGCCATGTTATCTTGCATACTTAAAGCTTGAGAATATGCGTGGGAGTAAATACGTGTCATCAACTTTAATTGCCCGTGATAATGGTGTTGATCCAACCCAGGTAACTAAAGACCTTTCTTATACAGGTATATCAGGAAAAACAAGGGTAGGTTACGAAGTTGAACCCCTAATTGATGCCCTTGAAGATTTTCTGGGTTTCAGGGAAATGGATAAAGCCTTTCTTTTCGGTGCTGGTAGTCTTGGAACGGCCTTATTGCATGATCATGGTCTGGTTCAATATGGTTTGAAAATAGTCTCCGCTTTTGATATTAACCCGGCAGTTGTTGGTAAAGAAATAAGCGGTGTGCCTATATACCATATTGAAGATTTTAAAAAATTAAAAGGTTTCGGAATTGAGATTGGTATTCTTACCGTACCAACTGAAAATGCCCAAATGGTTACGCAGTTAATGATTGACCATGGCATTAAGGCTATTTGGAATTTTACACCGGTAAGAATTGTGGTCCCCGACAACATTGTTATTCAAAACACTTCTTTATATGCACATTTGGCTGTAATGTTTAACAGGCTCAAAGAGCTGCGATGATAATTTATTAAGTAATTGTTGCCAGAATTTAATCTGTGATATAATTTCTAAAATAAGTATTTATTTTTCTTTAATACTTTATTCAGTTTTCTGGATAAATGGTTATTTAGTGTGTCATATCCCGCAAAGTGGCCATTTACAATAACTTTGGCCACCCAAACATTATCAGTAATGTTATCCTTGTTTAATAAATAGCAATAATATTCATTGTTGGGCTGATTATTTTGGGTTGTTACCATACCATAATCATAATTTTGAGTTACATAGGTTGTTGTTGTCCAATAATTCTTGAGGTTTATATATTAATATCGACTTGCAACCGGTTTAATTAAATTTATTCATAAACTGATTGAAATCATAATCAAGGGTTGGTTTATAAACTTCTGACGATTTAATAATAGATGGAATCCCGGTTTCGTTAACCATATTTCTTATTAATGATTTCTCAAGTTGATCACGGAACTTTAAAAAAATCAATATTATTAAAGTTTTCTCTGATGCTCTGGTTGTAATAATCCTCATTAAAAGAAACCATATCTTCATTCGAACTAATAAATAACGTGAGTTCGATGTAATAATTTTGT
>JBBIVA010000069.1:0-19094 GCA_037439945.1 Marinilabiliaceae bacterium | reverse complement strand
AACTCTAATGAATAAAATCCGGGAACCCTCTCCGGTCAAACAGCCCCAATTTTTTTACTTCAATAAAATTGATTTTCTTAACGCAAATATCTTGGTGCTGGAAAAAACCCCATCTCATATCAAAAAAGGAAGGGCCAACTCCCCGAAGCAGATGGGCAGAAAAGGTAGGAAATTAAAATGACTATAAAAAAACTAATATAATGTATAGATAAAATTAGGGAAAGCTTCATTTTAAAAACTTAACATTAAAAAAGCAAAAAGTATAACAAGTTATATATTAATAAGTTAAATAACCCCCCTAACTTTAAACTCGAGGTAGCGGTTCAGGGTATCAATTGTTAGTTTTTCCGGATCAGATAAAATTGAATAAATACCATTTCTTTCAAGTTCCTTTACTATCCTTTTTTTATCTAAAATGAATTTTTCAGCAATTGCCTGAAGATAAATAGCCTCAGTATCCTGGGCACTATAATCAATAACCTTTTGTAATTCGCTATTTTCAAAAAAAACAACCAACAACAGATGATTTGATGCAAGGCGTTTCAACATATGAAACTCATTTTCGGCCGACTTAAGGCTTTCAAAATTAGTAAATAGTATTAACAGGCTTCTATGGTGAATATTATGTTTAACCATGCCATATAAAGCTTCCAGGTTATGCTCCTTAAAACTGGTTTTTTGATTATATAAAACCTCCATTATGGTTTGCATCTGGTTACCCTCAGATTTTGCAGGTATTAATGACCTAACCTGCTCATTAAATGTTATGAGCCCTGCTTTATCATGTTTCAACATTGCAATATTTGAAATAACCAGGCTGGTGTTAATAGCATAATCCAGTAATGTCATCCCGTTAAATGGCATTTGCATTGTACGGCCCATATCAATAACACAAAAAACCTGCTGCGATTTTTCATCCTGGTACTGATTTACCATTAAATGACCTTTCCGGGCAGTTGCTTTCCAGTTAATTGTTCGTATATCGTCTCCTTTTATATATTCACGAATCTGGTCAAACTCCATGTGGCGTCCAATTCTTCTGATTTTTTTTATCCCAACTTCACTCAACCGGTTTGAAATAGCCATAATCTCATACTTCTTCATTTGAAAATAGGATGGATATACTTTAACGGTAACATTTTTCCCAAAAGCGTATTTTCTCGAGAAAAAACCAATTATTCCGGTTACATAAACATTTAGTGCACCAAATTCATACTCTCCGCGTTTTAATGGTACAAGGTAGTAGGCCCAACTATATCGTTTCCCGGGTTCAAGTTTAATTTTATGTGAAAAATCCCTTAACTGAAACTGAACCGGAACTTCATCTATTATTTCAATACTGATTGTAAATGAAAAGATGCTTTCAACCTCAACCAGGACTTTATTTTTATCACCATTTGAAAATCTTTCGGACATATTACGCGTGGCGATAATTCCATTTTTAGGTGCAACCACATAAATTAATATTACATCAATAATCACTAATGAAATAAAAACACCTAATGAAAGAAGTGCAAATAAAAAAATAAGGTTCCAAACATGGGCAATTACAAACAATACACCAAGAATACCCAGCGCCTTAAAAAATAAATTGTTTATAAAAACCGTACTTAAAGGATTTCTCACTCTCAGATTAATTTTGTTCTTTTCAATTTTAGCATATCAATTTCTTCCTATTTTACAAGAATCACCTTGGAATTTCAATGGAGTCTAAAATCTGTCTTATAACTGTTTCAGGTTTAACCCCCTCCATTTCCTTTTCCGGCGATAATATTATTCGGTGTGTTAAAACCGGGTAAACTACCTCACGGATGTCATCGGGAGTAACAAAATCACGACCTTCAAGAGCAGCAAAAGCCCTCGAAGCCCTTAAAACAGCAAGTGATGCCCTTGGGCTTGCCCCCAGGTACAGAGCATTATTATTGCGGGTTTTATCAATAATTGCTGCAATATAATGCAATAATTGCTGGTCAACTAAAACCTTGTTAACCATTTCCTGAAACTTTAAAAGGTCATTTTCAGTTATTACGGGTTGTATTTCATCTTCTTCCTTCCTACTTCCCCGTTCGCTTGCATTTTGCAAAATGGTAATCTCCTGATTAATCGAAGGATAATCAATTTTTATTTTGAAAATAAACCTGTCAAGTTGTGCTTCGGGTAACCTGTAAGTACCCTCATGTTCAACCGGGTTCTGTGTTGCAAGCACTAAAAATGGATACGCCATTTGATGAGTAATTCCGTCAATTGTAACTTGTCTTTCTTCCATAACTTCAAACAAAGCCGATTGAGTTTTGGCAGGAGCCCTGTTAACTTCATCAATTAAAATCATATTGGAAAAAACCGGCCCTTTATTAAATTCAAACTTTGTTGTTGACATATTAAATACAGATGTGCCAAGAAGATCAGATGGCATTAAATCTGGAGTAAACTGTATCCTGGAAAAACCTGTTCCAATTGTTTTTGAAAGAAGCTTTGCAATCATGGTTTTGGCAACCCCTGGCACCCCTTCAATCAAAACATGGCCATTTGCGAGCAAGGCAGTCAATAGCAGGTCCAAAACCTTGTCCTGCCCAACTATAATTTTGCCTATTTCATTTCTAATTCGGAAAGCTACATGATTAAGTTCCTCAACTTTAAGCCGGTTCTCAAAAAGTGAGTTTTCGTCCTTAAAACCATCATTATTATATTCCATATCATTGGCAATTTTTATAAAAATATTCTATTTGTCGGTTAAATTGTTGTAAGTCTTCCTGTGATATATATTTAACTTTTCCTAAATTTGCAGCTACTCTGAATAAAGCAGTTACAGTTCTTTCAGGAATTCCTGATTTTCTTGAAACGTCTTCAATTAAACGGCTGTCACTGTTTGATGTGTCAACATAGTACTTTGTTTTTAAGAAATCTAAAAAATAAATGAACCTCTTTTGGGCTATCCCCAAATGGTCATGATTAACAAAATATAATCGTCCCACGGTTTCAACAAATTCAAGAGTATTGTTCCTTTGGAGAGTAATTACCGGAATAGCCCTTTGGCGACGCTTTCCTTTTAAAACAAAATAAAGAAATACCCCAAACAGTAAAATATACCATGCAATTCTTAATGATGGATCTTTAAGGATGTAGGTTATTTCATTTACAACGCCAGATTTCCCCGGTTTATAAAATTCATCCCATACAGTTGGGCCAACGGGAAGATACGACAACGATTTAAAAATATACTCACTATGGTCTTTTGTTAACAATTGGTAATTTGTAAAGGCCAAAGGATTGCTGTTCAAGTATAAAAAACCTTCCCCAACCCTGATTCTTATAAAATTAGTTTTCCCTTCATTGTTATAACCTAAAACAGTTGTTTTGGCTGAATCATACTTCATAAAGTAATTATCACTGATGGCATTTTTATACCAATAACCCCAGGCTGTTTTAATCTTGCGGTTGGTAAAGTTCATTGAAATTGAATCGGTTGTAATGATATTATCCTGTTTAACCGACCGGCGAATTTCAATTTTCAACTCATGTTGTAATGAGTCAGATAATCGTCCGGCTGCAACAAATACATTGTTCCCGGCTTCAATAACTTCAAATATTTTTTTTTGCTCAAGGATATCTGGCAAAAATTGGTCAGTTATATAGATAAAATTTGTATTAAAAGGTATGGTCCCCTCCAAAAATTCTTCAAGCCTTGAGTGCATTGTAATAATTCTTTCCCCTGGAAACAGAACCGGTAAAAAGTTATAAACCAATTTCTCACCTAAGGGGATATCATGTTTGGCAGAATAACTTAGGCTCCAGTTTACAGGTTTGGGCGCGATAACGGCCACATAAATAAACCCAAGCAGGGCTAAAACCAACACAATAATAAGTGTCCTGTTTCTTCCCGGTTTATTCATTTGTACTGTTTATTAATGGTGTATGGATTCCAACTTCCTTATATTCTTTTTCAATATGATAAAACTCCTGATCAGCTAATGTAAACTGCCCAAACCAAACATAATCATAAAGGCGCGACAACCTTTTAAAATCTTTCCTTGTTATTTCGTCCTTAATTTCACCGGCATAATCTTTGTTTGATTTATTTAACCGTAATCTTATGGTTCCAACCTGGCTCATTTTTTTCAGGTACATGAGGTACAGAATTCTTACAGCATCCCTGAATGCCCTGTTGTTTTTATAAAGCTGAAACATTTTTCCAAGTTCGTCAATTGAAATAATTTCAACAGGATGAGAAAGATCCAGACCGGTTACTTTGTTGCTTTTACTAAATGAAAAAAAACCTGACATCGGAATATTTAAAAACCTGAGAATTAAAAACAGGATAACAAGAATTACCGCTCCTCCAATTATATAAATGAGCCATGATCGCTCATCCATCCCTGCAATTATCCTTTCCAACAAACGTAATAATATACGTTGGATAAACCCCAACTTATCAATTTTCCCATCATAATTATATGCAGGGTTGTTTTTTAATTCGTTAATTTCCCTTTCAGGTGGTTTTCGGTATTCTATCGGTCCATTTGAATCCCAAGGATCTATTTTCTCCTGATTAAAACCAGGAGTAAAGGCTTGTATTAATAAAATTAATACAAGCCCAATCCAAAAATATATTCTTTTACATTCACTCATTGGCAATTTCAGAAACCATTTTAAAAAGCGATGTTTTATCCCTTTTCTCTTTTAAATTAAAATACTGTATGGCTATTGCAACATAACTGATTACAATAATAATATATTGGCCAATACCCCCAATTACTGTTGTTAAAATAACAGGCAGGGTGTTAACCTCACCTGAAGATTCTCCTGTGGCAACCAAAAAACCCTGAACAGCCATAATTATCATTGCGGGAATCGAGAATAAACTACTTAAAATAGAAACAATTAATCCTACAACAATAATTAACCCAAAGGTCCTCCACCAGTTATCCTTAACTATGCTAAAACTCCTTTTAAATGACTGGCTGAAATTTGTTTTCTCAACGTAAAGTACTGTTATGCAAAATGAAAGTGGAACTATCAGGTAAATTCCGGGTACCAGGCATAAACCAAAACCAAAAATCAATAAGAAAAACACTGATATAATAAGTAAAATAAACTCTCCTGCCTTTGAAATAAAATTATTCCAAACATCTCCGGCTTGAAAACCTCTGTGACCTTTTATTTTATATTCATCAATATAGGCTGCTGTTAATCCTGAAATCATTGCCATGGTAATTGCCATGGTTAAATACATAAGGGCCATCAGGTCCAGGTCCGGCTGTTGATGGGTTATTTCACCCTTTATTAGTGAAAATATCTCAGTAATTGTGTTTCCGGAATAATATGCTGCTACAACGGATGAAACAATTATTGGTAAGCCTGCATAAAGGAGAACTACTTTTAAAAGAAGCTTATATTCCTGGGTAATGAAAGAAAACGTTACATTAATTACATCTGTAAAATCCCTTTCTTGTTCTAAAACTACTTTAGGTTTATCCATTTCATTTTTTTGTTAAGGTTTTTAAAAAAACAATTCTCGGGTATATTATAAAATATCCAATTATTAAAAACAGTGAAACCAAAATTATAACTATGTTCACTCCTACAGACATAACGTTATAATACCTTGTTATAAAGCTTTCCAGCAATCCTGCTATTACAAAAAAGGGGGCCAGGCCTATCATTATTTTTGTTCCCCTCAATACTCCGGTTTTAAATGAATCCAACCTGGGCAGTGAACCCGGAAACAGTATGCTGTTACCTAGCAGTATTCCAGCTCCACCAGCTAATACAATACCCGAAAGTTCAATTGTGCCATGTATCATTATTGTCAACCCTGAAACCGTTGCAAGCGATTTTTTCATAAAAAAAACCTGAAATGCACCTACCATTGCACCATTTTTAAGAAGAACAAAGGCGGTTCCCAAAGGGGTGAACATTCCCAACAGAAATGCAACAAATGAAACATAAATATTATTAGCTGTAATCAGCAAAAACATGGGCACAGCCTCCATTTTCTTATAAATGGCCATAGGGTCACCCTTTTCAATGTTATCAAGGGTAGAATTAACGTACTGATCGCCTAAAATTACACGAAGAAAATTATCATCATGCCAGGCCGAAATGCCTCCTAAAATAACAGCTACAATAAATAAAATTAACGACCACAAAAAATTTTTCCTTGACTCGTAAATGGCAAGTGGTATTTCAGTGACCCAGAACGACTTTATACGTGAGGCTTTCTCCTTTTTATTGCGGTAAATCAGGGCATGGGTTTTTGCACTTAAATTATTCAGAAAAGCGATAATATTTGAATTGGGATAAAAAGTCCTGGCATACGAAAGATCATCAGTAAGCTGTATAAAACTGTCTGCCAAAACATCAGGGTTTATTTTGTCAGGCCGGCTGATCTGGTTTTCAAGGGTTGTCCACCTTTTTTTATTTCTTTTAATAAACGATATTTCTTTCATTTAAGCAGCAAATTCATCTTATATCCAAATATGTGGGTTTCAAACCCTGAATATACCAAATCAAAACAGAAGAAGAGATTATTTTTACTAATTTTGAAATCAATGTATAAACAATTCATCAAAAAGGACCCAAAAATATGGAAACCTTTAACATTAACACCTCGCAAAATGTTACTTTACAATTCCGGATTGCAAGTGTTGGCGACAGAATTTTGGCTTTCATGCTTGACGTAGTTATACTTGGAATTTCAGCATTGGCTGTTACCCTGACTTTTTCACAAACTGGAATTGGGTTTTCACTTTGGATGATAATTTTTATTTTCCCGGTAGTTTTTTATCATTTCCTTTTTGAGAGTTTATTCAACGGTCAAAGCCCCGGTAAAATGATAATGGGCATTAGGGTGGTTAAAATTGATGGTTCACAGCTTTCTCTTGGGACTTGTTTTATCCGGTGGATATTCAGGTTAATTGATGTTACATTATTGGGCGGGGGCATAGCCGTTTTGCTAATAATTATATCCGGCAAGGGACAAAGGCTTGGAGATATGGCAGCATCAACCACAGTGCTTAAAACCAGCCCACCCATAAAACTTGACAATACCGTTTGGACAGACATTGAAGAATCTTATCAGCCTAAATTTGTGGAGGTTGACAAATTAACTGACAGAGATATACAAATTATTAAAGAAGTATTAAATGAAGTGGAAAAAAGCGGCTCTAACTATACTACCTCAACATTATTACAAGAAACCAGAAAGGCTATTGCTGAAAAAACAGGAATAGTGAGTGACCTAAACAACCGCGATTTTTTAATTACTGTTGTTAAAGACTTTAACGCGGTATATCAGGTATAAAAAACAATACGGCCCTAAATGGGCCGTATTGTTTGATAGGATAAATATTACCAGTTTTTATTCGCGGCGCCCCATAAAAAGCATAACATAATATGCCAATGTTGCCAATGCCGAAAGAGCTGCAACAACATAAGTCATAGCTGCCCATTTAAGTGCATCCCTTGCTTGTTCATGCCCTTTACCAAAGGTAATACCACTATTTGAAAGCCAGGCCAGCGCCCGGTTACTTGCATTAATTTCAACCGGTAATGTAATAAAGGCAAACAAGGTAAATACCGAATAACAGGCAATTATAATTATAAGGGCCAAGTCAAAAGAAATAATGGTTGGTAGCAAAAAAGCACCAATAAACATTGTTATAAAAATAATATTAAGCAACCTGGCGCTAACATTTTGAATTGGAACCAGGGTTGAGCGCATTTGTAATGGAGCATAGGCTTTTGCATGTTGAATGGCATGACCACATTCATGGGCAGCTACAGCGGCTGCAGCAACATTTCGTCCGTTATGCACATCAGGGCTAAGGTTAACAGTTTTATTGGCTGGGTTATAATGGTCAGATAGCTGACCTTCAACAGAGAACACTTTAACATCGTAAATACCATTATCCCTAAGCATTTTTTCTGCTATTTCTTTTCCTGATAAACCGCTTTGTAAAGGTGTATTTGAATACCTTTTAAAACGGCGTTTTAGCTGGGCCCCAACAATCCAGCTTAATAGCATAAAGAAAATAAAAATTATAAACAAGGGTGAAGTAAACATATCTCAGAGTTTTTAAATTTACTGTTAAACCATCAAAAATCTTGCCATTACACCACACAGGTCTTTTTGTCAGTAGAATAAATATATTATGATCGGGGTTTAATTTTTAATTTTTGACCTGGCTGAATTTTTCTGGCATCACTAATGTTATTTAGTCTCAAAATATCTTCATTTGAAACACCCTGATATTGTTGTGCAATGTTCCATAAATTATCCCCGGGCCTTACAATATGATAAACATATCCACCATCATTAAGCTGTGCCTGGTTCCCTACTGGCGTTTGTGCGGTTGCATTGGCAGGTTTACCCATTTTTACATTGGCAATATTCTGGTAATAGGCAGCTTTATCCTTAGGTACATAAACTACTAAACGCTGTCCTACTTTAATAAGGTTTCCGTTAATATTGTTCCAATATCTAAGGTCAGATGCATTTACGTTGAACCAATCGGCAATTAACCCAACGGCATCGCCTGTTTTAACACTATATGATATTGCAGCCCTCCCTGATGGTGCCTGCACAGGATACCTGTTATCTGATGGCGCAACCACGAGGCGGTTATCCGGAAAAAACTGTGTTCGCCTATATTTATAAATTGAATCCTCAAGTGCCGCGAATAGCGTTGAATGATCAAAAGCCAGTCGTAAAGGATAAAGTTTGTCCCTTGCAGGGATTATATCTCTACGGTACTGAGGGTTCAGTTCTCTTATAAACTCAACAGGAACCTGCATAACCTCAGCTATCTGGTCAAAGTGTAATGGTTTGTTTATCAAGATGGTATCGGTCGCTACAGGTAAAAATGATGGTTTGGCCATGAAATCGTGTTCACGGGCATAAGTCATAGTATAAGCGGCTGCAATAAAAGCGGGCACATAACCTCTTGTTTCACGTGGCAGGCGATGATAAATTTCCCAAAAATCGCGTTTACCGCCAGACCGGTTAATTGCTTTATTAACGTTTCCGGGGCCACAGTTGTAAGCAGCAATTACCAAATGCCAGTCGCCATAAATTTTGTAAAGATCCGACAAGAAGTCAACAGCTGCCTGACTTGCCTTAACCGGGTCCCTGCGTTCATCAATATATGAGTTTACTTCCAGCCCATAGCGTTTCCCTGTATAATACATAAACTGCCAAATACCTGAAGCCCCTGCACGTGATAATGCCCTTGGATTTAGGGCCGATTCAATAATTGGAAGATATTTTAATTCCAAAGGAAGATTTTTTGCATCTAAAGCAGCTTCAAAAACGGGGAAATAATATTCTGATAAACCAAGCATATTTTCAACCTGCTGCCGTCGGCGTTGCGTATAGAGCTTAATGTATTGTTTTACCTGGCTGTTAAAAGTAAATTTAATAGGTGAGTTGATGGCAGCCAGCCGGGCAATATATATTGAGTCTGTTAATTCCTCAATAAGTTTATCAACACTGTCAGAAATTGTATCAACAACCAAATCGGTAGCCCCGCTATTACTTACATGCCATAAATTTAAAAGGCTGTCAAGATTATTACTCAAATTAACTTTTTCAGTAATTAATTCCAGTTCATTAACTTCTTCATCCTGGGCGTCCACAAAAAAAGAAAACCCGGTAAAAATTAAAAGGAGTACTATATTTTTCATTGGTAAAGTTTTTTTTATATCTGGATTAAAACCGACCCGAACTTTGGGAATTAGTCCCATCCGTAAATAATTTTTAGTATAGGGTTTAATTAAACTGTATCAAATTTATTTTGTTCAGCTTTACCAATTATTTATTGGCTAATCCGATCTTTTGAAACAAATATAAATCAACAAATTAAAATTTAAAATTAATTGGTGTGATAAATAACAGGGCAAATTTAACACAGCCATATCAACTATTCAAACATTTTCTTACACTTAACAATTGCGACCCTATCAATTTCAGCCCGTGTACCCATTTAACAAAGTCAGAACTGAAATTTAAGCTGCAATCCCAAAGTCCCATTTGATTGGGGCTGGGGTTGCAGGTAAGCGGGCTCAACCCAAAAAGAGAGGTCATCACTGATGTCAAAATTAAAAAAATGTGCATCTATGCTTGCATCAATAATATTAACTACATAAATGGCAGCCATACCAATATAACTTAGGTCGCGGTACCTTTTATAATATTTTTTTTTATTTTCAAGGGCCCTTATAAACCATTGGGAATATTGGCCATGAACCTGTTCAACTGTAAGCCCGGGTGGAATCAGGCCAATATAACTGTTGTTTCCCGGGTCTCGAATACGAAAGTCGCGATAGGCACTCCGGTATATTTTATAATATTTGGTATTAAAATGTATGGCATAGCTTACCCCTCCTATTCCCCCATACAAAAAGGGAAGCTTCCAATATTTTTTATTGTAAATCTGCCCCAATCCTGGAAAAACGGCAGAATAAATAGTTGCTTTATGGGGAGAATGGACCTTTTCAGGAGATATTACAGGAGCCTCAACTTCTGGGGTAATAACAAAGGCTGTGTCTTTTGTTTGAGCTGACACCAAAAAGTTCAAACTCAAAAAAAGCATCCAAAGCAACATTTTAATACTATTTTGTCCCACCTGCAGTTTGTATGAGTCAAACAATTAATCAGGAATTAATCTTATCCAGAATAGTAATTATCTTCTCAAGTTCTTCATCCGACCTGAAAGGAATGGTAATTTTACCCTTTCCGTTGTCCCCTCTTGAGAATTGGATATTTGTTTTAAAGAAATTTGATAATTGTTGCTTTAAGCGGTCATATGTTTCATCTGATTTGGCAGGTTCCCTGGTTGCCTTTTTTACAACAGGCTCCTCAGCAAGTTTTCTAACAACCTCTTCAACTTTCCTAACCGAAAAATCATGCTTTATGGTCTGTTCAAAAATCATTAATTGAGATGCAATATCATCAACATTAATAATGGCCCTTGCATGTCCCATTGATATTTGCTTTTCACGTAAACCTAACTGTATTTCGGCAGGTAGTTTAAGCAGTCGCAAATAGTTGGCTATTGTTGAACGTTTTTTCCCTATTTTCTCAGACATGCTCTCCTGGGTGAGGTTACATTCATCCATTAAGCGCTGATAACTAATTGCAATTTCAATTGGATCAAGATCTTCCCTCTGAATATTTTCGACCAGGGCCATTTCCAACATAACATCATCATCAGCTGACCTAATATATGCAGGAACCTTTGTTAAACCAGCCAATTTTGCAGCTCTAAAGCGACGTTCTCCGGCTATAATCTGATACCGGTCATTATCAAGCTTTCTAAGGGTAAGTGGCTGGATTATCCCGAGTTCTCTGATTGAAACTGCCAATTCACTCAATTTCTCTTCATCAAATCTTGAACGTGGCTGCCATGGATTCCCCTCAATATTATTCACATCAATTTCGGAAATAGAAGCAGATGTTCTGCTTCTGACAATATCTTCCGAATTATCAATCAATGCTCCAAGGCCACGTCCCAAAACACTTTTTTTTGTCATTACCTAATTATATAATGAAGATTATTTTTTTATTATTTTGTTCTTATTGTCAATCCTGGTCATGTTATTTTTTTGAAGCAACTCCCGTGCCAGGTTCAGATAGTTTAATGCCCCCTTAGATGCTGCATCGTACATAACTACAGCTTTCCCATAACTTGGCGCCTCGCTGAGTTTAATGTTTCTTGTTACCAGTGTTTCAAACACCATATCCTGAAAATGTGTTTGAACTTCTTCAACAACCTGATTTGAAAGCCTCAAACGCGAGTCATACATGGTTAACAGGAAACCCTCGATTTCTAATTGCGGATTCAGCCTGTTTTGAATAATTTTCACAGTATTAAGCAGTTTTCCTAAACCTTCAAGCGCAAAGTACTCACATTGTACAGGTATCATTACCGAATCGGCCGCTGTTAAAGCGTTAACAGTAATTAATCCTAATGAGGGAGAACAGTCAATTAAAATGAAATCATAATCGTTACGTACTTTTTCTAAAACTTCCTTTAGTACATACTCACGATTTGGCATATTTAACATTTCAATTTCGGCCCCCACAAGATCGATATGTGAAGGAAGCACAAACAGGTGGTCAATTTCTGCCTTAAGAACTGCAGTTTTAGGATCAACCTTGTCAATTATACATTCATAAATACTGGTTTCAATTTCTTTTAGATCGAACCCAAATCCTGATGTAGCATTTGCCTGTGGATCAGCATCAACAACCAGAACATTGTATTCGAGTACCGCCAAACTTGCGGCAAGGTTAATAGCTGTGGTGGTTTTGCCTACGCCACCCTTTTGATTTGCTAAAGCAATAATTTTTGCCATAAAACAATGATTTAAATTCCAGGTCAAAAATGAAAAAACATAGCTTTTGACGAAAGCCAAAGTTAATATTTTATTAAAATAAATCAGTTATTAAAATAACTATTTTGCGTTAACATTGGTTTCCACAACCAAAGGGCCCAGATTTTTTTTATTATCAATTTTTTTAAGGTGTAACCAGTTTAAGGATAGTTTTAAAGTTGGTAAGTAATTAATTATCAACTAAAACTTTCGCCGGGATTTTTATTCAACCAGAGGCAGTTATTTCAACATATCACCTTGCCCCGTAAAAACTGTTTTATTGGAAAGTTTAATAATTAATTTGGAGGTAAAACAATGTTTTTTAAAATCACCGTTTTATAAAAAAATCCAGCTTATTATCGAAATTAAGATAATATCTCCCTTTTTCCAGCGTGCTTATTTTTGCGCGCTCTCCATAACCTTTAAAAACTATACGGCCATAATTGTCATATACTTCATACATTGTAGGTTGCGAAAATACAATTTCATTTCCTCCTACAGAAATTGTGAAAGCTACCGGAGGTTTATTGCTTTTGTGCGTGAGTTCGGCTGAATATTTATTATTTCGGCGGCTATCAGTTTGCCTTATTCTGAACCTGTTTTCACCTGTGTGAAACCTTAAGGGCACTGAATATCTGTGGGCCCCCTGAACTCCTTTCCCTTCTGCTTCTCCAACTGTAATCCACTTATTCCACCTGAATTGCTCAACATAATATGGTAACGGGCCTGACTCATTCCTGGAAGTCCAAACAAGGCTTTCTCCTTCAATTTTTACATCTTCTACTTCAAAGGTTGCCCTAGGACTTAAAACTTCGGTATTTAATACTCTTGGCGTACAACCTTCTTTGTATTTAATAGTAACTGTAATTTGTTCGCCAATTCTAAACCCAAACAAGGTAAGGTCAATTTCAAAGGCACTTGAATTTATTTCATCTGTTGTTGTCATCCCGTTTACAGTAACTTCGTAAACACAAAACCCTACTCCGGATGCTGCAAACGGATTTTTAACGTAGAGATTTTCGCCCTGATATGTGCCTTTAATCTCAATGTTCTCCGAAATCGAGAATACCGGCATTGCAACAAACAAAAGCAAAAAGAGTTGCTTCATTTTTTTTCATTGAAGGTTCAACCTAAATTGCAATTTATAAAATCATTTGGCCCTGTGCAAAAATTAACTCAATGATTTATAAAATTGGTCATCAAATAATTTAATAAATATAATTCTTTCGTTTATATAAAATACTCATTAACTGAAAAAAATTATGGTTCAAGCCAGTGGCCATCATCTTTTATCAGTTCTATCAAACGCTCCACTGCTTCTGACTGGGGCATGTTTTTAATTACAAGCTCCCTGTTTTTAAATAGGGATATTCTGCCGGCACCGGCTCCTACATAACCATAATCTGCGTCGGCCATTTCGCCAATTCCGTTTACTATACAACCCATTATGGCAATTTTAATTCCTTTTAAATGGCTGGTTCGGGCCTTAATTAATTCTGTAGTTGATTGAAGGTTAAAGAGGGTTCGTCCACAACCGGGACAAGAAATATATTCGGTTTTTGAAAATCTGGCCCTTGATGCCTGTAAAATACCAAATGCTGTTTCTGTTATCTCCCTTGGACATAGTGCAGGGGCAACCAATGACAAACCTTCTCCAAATCCGTCAATAAACAGGAGCCCTGTATCGGCAGCTGAATCTATTTGAAATGCAGACAATTCAGTATTCAAATATTTTCTTTGTACAATAACAGGGTTTGTAATTTTAAAATGTAAAAGTGCCAGAAAAAAAGCCCTTTGTTCAGCAACTCCATTTACATGACCGGTCTCCAGCAGAATTATGATGTTTTTATTATTTCTTAAAAATTCAATTGTTTCAAACGACAAATCCTCATATCCAAGTTGCAAAACTCCAGGTTTTTTTAAATCGGCATCCGAAATATCCTTAATTGTGCATAACGGTAAAACAGTTTTATCCTGATTAAATATATTTTCTCCAAAAGGAACAATTCTTAACAGGTGTGAGATATCATTTGGCAATATCAGCCCGGAATTATCTAAAATAACAGCATCCGGAACCACACCCATGTTTGGTATTTTATTATAACCACGCAAATCTGTTATAACCCATGGGTGATTCATACCGCCAATTCCAATAACTGAATGAGTTTCTCTTTTTTTATATTCAAATGGCTGATAATTATTAATTGGTACCGCTTTAATGGGATTATGGCCATTAAAAGATTCAAAATGTTTTTTCAACCTATCTGCAACAGGTATCTCCAGTTCCGGGTCTTCAGTCAGCGAAACTCTAATGGTATCACCAAGCCCGTCGGCCAATAACGCTCCAATTCCCACAGCTGATTTAATTCTTCCATCCTCACCCATACCTGCTTCGGTAACACCAAGATGCAACGGATATTTCATGCCTTCAGCTTTCATTGTATAATTCAACAATCTTACTGTATGAACCATCACCCTTGTGTTGCTTGATTTAATGCTAACTACAACATTGTTGAAATTTTCATCACGGCAAATCCTAAGATATTCCATACAAGATTCCACCATCCCGATGGGCGTGTCGCCATATTTTGACATTATTCTGTCTGAAAGGCTCCCGTGATTCACTCCTATTCTTATAGCCGTTCCATTTTTACTGCAAATTTTAAGAAATGGAACAAACACTTTCTTTATATCATCAACCTCTTTTAAATATAATTCATCAGTATAAGCTATTTTCTGAATTTTTTTTGCGCCACCTGCAAAATTCCCCGGGTTTATTCTTACTTTTTCAACAAAAGTTGCGGCCACTGATGCAGCTTCACTGTTAAAATGTATATCGGCAGCCAAAGGGTAACTATACCCTTTTTTGTTAAGAATTTTCCTTATTAAAAAAAGGTTGGATGCTTCACGTTTACCCTGTGCGGTAATCCTTACAAGTTCACCCCCTGCGTCAAATATTTTAATACATTGCTCCACTGTTGCATCCGTATCAAGAGTATTTGTTGTGGTCATTGATTGAAGTCGGACCGGATTTAATCCACCAATTTTCAGGTCTCCCGCCCTTACTTCAACGGTTGGGTTCCTATTATATTGAAACAAACTGGTTACGAAAGATTTAAGATTAATATTGTCAGGCATAGGTGATTTTTTGGTTGCTATTATTACGGTTGCTAAATTATCCTCTCTTTTAATAAAATTAATACCTTTATACAAAAAAAAATATGTCAATTACAGTTTCTGATGTTTCGCGCTTTTATGGCAAACAACAAGCACTTAAAAATATTTCATTCAATATAAACAGTGGTGAAGTTGTAGGGTTTCTTGGTCCAAATGGAGCAGGGAAATCATCGATGATGAAAATTCTTACTGGTTATTTGCCCGCTTCATCAGGCAAAGTTAATGTTTGTGGCCACGATATAACAGGAAACGATGTAAAATTCAGACAAAAAATTGGTTATTTGCCCGAACATAACCCATTGTACCATGATATGTATGTAGCGGAATATCTTATGTTTATAGGCTCAATATATAAAATGGGAAATTGCCGTAAGAGAGTTGAAGAAATGATTGAGATAACGGGGTTGGGGCCTGAACGGCATAAAAAAATAGGTGCCTTATCTAAGGGTTACCGTCAAAGGGTTGGCCTTGCCCAGTCAATCCTGCCCAACCCGGAGGTACTTATTTTGGATGAACCAACTACAGGGTTGGACCCCAATCAGATTGCAGGGGTCAGAAGCCTTATTCAGGAATTGGGACGATCAAAAACTGTATTGCTTTCGACCCACATTATGCAAGAAGTTAAAGCCATATGCGAACGTGTAATCATTATTCATAACGGACAAATTGTTGCCGATGCAAATCCGGGTCAACTGGAAAATATAAGTCTTAAAAATGAAAATATTATTGAAGTTGAGTTCGACAGGAATATTGCCCCAGAATTGTTGCTTTCAATACCGGGGGTATCAAACCTTCATGAGAGTGGAAGATGGTGGAAAATTTCTTCAAAACCGGACAATGATTTAAGGCCTGACATTTTTAAATTTGCAGTTGAAAATAACCTAATTTTACTGGGCATGTGGAAAAAGGAAGAATCCCTTGAGGAAGTATTCCGTTCATTAACAAACTCCTGATTCAGGGTGCAAGCTGTACTATTTTCCATTTCTCCCCGTTTTTTGAGTATTTGAACCTGTTGTGCAGGCGACAGGGTTGACCGTTCCAAAATTCAAACATGAAAGGTTTAACTAAATATCCACCCCAGTTTGGGGGCCGTGGAACCTCAACACCGTGAAATTTTTTATCTGCCTTATTATATAGTAGTTCCAGCTGGTCCTGTGAATCAATTTTTTTGCTTTGTGGTGATGCCCAAGCCCCTAATTGACTGTTTCTTGGCCTTGTAGCAAAATAGCTGTCGGATACTTTGGCATCAGCCTTAAAGGCTACTCCTTCAACCCTGATTTGTTTTTCAAGCCTGGGCCAATAAAAAAGCAAGGCAACATTGGGATTTAAATTTATTTCTTTAGCCTTTGAACTTTCATAATTAGTAAAAAAAAATAAATTTTCTCCTTCAATGCCTTTTAACAGAACTATTCTTGAATGAGGTTGACAATCAATGCCAAGTGTTGACAAATGCATTGCTTCCGGGATATCGACGCCCTTTTCTCCGGCCTCGGTTAACCATTTTTTTAATTGAATAAAAGGATCGTGGCTTAAATCTTCCCTTCTTAATAATGAGTTAACAATATTGGCCCCTAGTTCCATAATTTTACCCTTATTATTTAAACATAAAACATATAACCAGCTAAAAAAGTTTATTTTTTCTATAAACGAAAACAACCTTGCATGTCAAAAACCATAATCAGTTATTCGGATACTTCAACTATACAACATTATAAAATCATTAACTGATTAATAATAAAACTAATACAACCGGCCAATTACATAAATAAATTATAACAGGGCAAGCTATTAACCCAGTTTACGGAATCCATTATTAAAGGTATCCCGGCACTTGATATTCAATAATACAATAACCTGAATTTAAACCCAGGCATCAATAAATTTGGATCGAAAAGGTGATGTTAAACAGCTTATGGGGTGGTGTAAAATAAATAGAAAATAGTACTTTTACAGCGTTTTTTAAGGAAATAGTCAAATAATTATTAAACAGGTTTCAAATGGGTTACAAGGCAGTTACGGCCGATGAGGCAGTAAAAGTAATAAAATCAGGCGATCGTATTCATTTAAGCAGTGTGGCAGTTACCCCACATGTTCTTATTAAGGCTATGGTTGAACGCGGGCGCAATAAAGAGCTTTATGATGTAAAAATTCAGCACATTCATACTGAAGGTTCATGCCCGTATGCTGATGCAGAATTTGAGGGAATATTTCAGCTTGAGTCCTTTTTTGTAGGCAGTAACGTTCGTAAAGCAACTCAGGCAGGTTATGCTGATTACATTCCTGTTTTTCTTAGTGAAACTCAAAAACTTATAAGACAGGGGTATTTAAAAGTGAATGTAGCAATGGTTCAGGTATCTCCACCCGATAAGCATGGATTTGTATCTTTGGGTACCTCGGTTGATGCATCACTTGCTGCTATTGAAAATGCAGATACGGTAATTGCCCAGGTTAATAAACACGTGCCCAGGGCATGGGGCGATGCAATGATTAATATTAAAGAACTGGATATTATTGTTGAGCACGATGAACCACTTTATATTCACCATAATGATCCGCTAACCGACATAGAAAAGGCTATAGGCAGGAATGTTGCGGCATTGGTTGATGACGGAGCATGTTTACAAATGGGTATTGGCGGTATTCCAAATGCTGTACTGGCGGAATTGGGAAACCATAAAGATTTGGGGATACATACCGAGATGTTCTCAGATGGACTTTTACCATTGATTGACAGCGGGGTTGTAACCTGCAGAAAAAAGCAAATAGACAAAGGTAAAATTGTGGCATCGTTTCTTATGGGATCTCAGGCCCTGTATGATTTTATTGATGATAACCCAATGGTTGCAATGATGGATGTTGCTCATACAAACGGCATTCATGTTATACGGAAAAACAATAAGGTAACTGCTATTAATTCTGCACTTTCGGTTGACTTAACCGGTCAGGTTTGTGCCGACTCAATTGGAACAACACACTATTCAGGTGTAGGTGGCCAAATTGACTTTATTAGAGGTGCAGGACATTCCGAAGGTGGTAAACCAATTATTGCAATGCCATCTGTAACATCAAAAGGAGTTTCAAAAATTACCCCAACCCTTATGGAAGGGGCCGGTGTAGTTACAACACGTGCAAACATGCACTGGCTGGTTACCGAATTTGGTGCTGTTAACTTATACGGAAAAACTCTTCAGGAAAGAGCCAGGTTAATTATTTCGGTTGCCCATCCTAATCATCGTGAAATGCTTGACAGGTCAGCCTTTGAAAGATTTGGGCCACATTACCGTTATGTGCCAAAAGTTTAATTCAAATAATTTTAAACATAAAACGGGGCTTAGGAATTTCACCAAAGCCCCGTTTTCATTTACCCATATACACCATAAATTTGCCTGCCCGAAAACAGGATATAAACCAACACCTTTTATAACCGATGGCCTACTTATAAACGGGGATTGCCCTTAAGTAATAAATGGCTAAGTACTACTGGGCTTAATATTTATCCCAAATTTGTCTTTAGCCATTTTTTCTAATGACCGTCATTAGAAATT
>JBBIVA010000068.1:0-19600 GCA_037439945.1 Marinilabiliaceae bacterium | reverse complement strand
TAGGGTTAATCCCGGCTAAGTCATTAGTTCATTGCCTTTCTAATGACTAATCCGGTTTAAATGTGAATTAAACAAATTATTTTACCGGGTTTTAACAAAAAAAGAGGGTGTCTCAAAAGTCCGAGACACCCTCTTTTTATTCGTACTCCTCCTGAAAAGTTTTTCAAATATTCAATTCTCATAGGCTTTAAAAAACTTTTGAGACAGCCTCAATTTATAATCTTCACAAAGTTGTATCAATACTCTGCAAGTATCTTTTTAACCTCATCAGCAGAAACCCTGCCGTATATTCTCTCGCCAATGGTTACCACCGGGGCAAGTCCGCAAGCTCCAACACACCGTAAACAGCTTAATGAGAATTTGCCATCGTCGGTTGTTTCACCAACTTTAACTTTTAATAATCGTTTAAACTCTTCCATAACCTTTTCGGCTCCACGAACATAACAGGCAGTACCCATACAAATTGAAATGGGGTGCCTTCCCTTTGGTAACATTGAAAAGAAAGAGTAAAAAGTAACCACACCGTAAACATGTGCCACTGAAACATTAAGCTCTTGTGCCACAAGCTCCTGTACTTCAGCAGGTAAGTAACCAAATAGTTCTTGTGCCCCATGAAGCACATTAATCAATTCGCCCCCGTCGTTACCAAATTTTTTACATATTTCCCGGAGTTGAACAATTTTATTTTCGGGTATTTTAATATTTGCCATTTTTAAAGAGATTTAAGATAATAAGATTAAAGATGAACATGATATAACAGATATTTTATAGTTACTGTGTTACTTTTTATCTGAGCTATCCATCTGGTATCTAAATTTCCAATTACCTGATATAAATATTTTGTTTTGACTGTTAACCTTAATGATTAATCTCCACTTTTTTCTTTTTATCAAAATAGTGAGTATGCAAAAGTTCGTGTGATTTATCACTTAAAGGCTTACCCAAAAACTCGTCATACAACTGCTTAATATATGGGTTCTCATGTGATTTACGAATTGGCTTACCTAAATCCTCCTGGTAAATTGCTTTTTGGCGTTTGCGTAAAATCTCTACATCACCATGATGGTAAGGTTGGCCACCACCCCCAATACAACCACCTGGACAAGCCATAATCTCTATTGCGTGAAAAGTTGATTTGCCTCCCTTTATCTCATCCAAAAGTTTACGGGCATTCCCTAATCCGTGTGCAATACCAATATTTATTGGCAAACCATCAAAATCAACTGTAGCCTGGCGAATACCCTCCATTCCCCTTAACTCTTCGAAATCAACCTTTTTAAGTTCCTTTTTTGTGAAAAGTTCATATGCCGTCCGAACTGCTGCTTCAATTACACCACCGGTTGTCCCGAATATTACCGAGGCTCCTGTAGATGCTCCCAGCGGATTGTCAAAATCCTCATCTGTAAGTGATTTAAAGTCAATATTGGCATTACGGATGAGTTGTGCCAGTTCACGTGTAGATATTGAAACATTTACATCCGGATCGTCATTTACAGCAAATTCGGGCCTGGTACACTCATATTTTTTTGCCAAACAAGGCATTACAGAAACAACCACCATATTCTCACGTGAGACTTTCAATTTTTCGGATAAATATGATTTGGCTATTGCACCAAACATCTGTTGTGGAGATTTGGCCGTTGATGGTATTTCCTTCATTTCAGGGAAATGGTGCTCGAGAAAATTTACCCAACCCGGACAACAACTTGTTAATATGGGCAATTTTACGTCTTTGTCCCCATTTAGGTGACGTCCTAAACGATCAAGGATTTCGGCTCCTTCTTCCATAATTGTAAGGTCAGCTGCAAAGTCGGTATCAAAAACATAATCGAAACCAAGTTTTCTAAGTGCCGCAGCCATTTTCCCTGTTACCAATGTTCCCGGTTCCATACCGAATGATTCTCCCAAAGCAGCCCTTACCGCAGGAGCGGTTTGCACTACTACAACTTTATCGGGATCAACAAGGGCCTCGATAACTTTCCAGGTGTAATCACGCTCGGTTAATGCCCCTGTGGGGCAAACAGCAACACATTGGCCGCAATATGTACACGAAGAGTGGTCAAGGTCCATTTCAAAAGCAGGGGCAACCACCGAATTAAACCCTCTGTTAATGGCCGAAAGTACCCCTACAGTTTGTACATCGTTGCAGGCTGTTTCACAACGGCGGCACATTATACATTTATCCATTTCACGGTTTATTGCAGGGGATTGGTCTCCTTTGTACTTTGATTGATCACCCTTATAATGTATATCCCTTATACCAAGGTTCTGTGCCAAAGTTTGTAGCTCACACTCCCCTGATTTGGCACAAATAAGGCATTCTGCCGGATGGTCGGAGAGAATTAATTCCATTACGGTACGTCTTGAATTTACTACTCTAACCGTGTGGGTTTTAACCACCATCCCTTCTGTACAATCAGTTTTACATGCAGGAGCAAGGTTTCTTCGTCCTTCTATTTCAACAACACAGATACGGCAACCTCCCGGTTTATTTTCAAAATTCATGTCCTCCAGTTTCATATAACAAAGTGAAGGAACTTTAACCCCAATAGTTTTGGCGGCATCCAGGATTGTTGTACCCTTTTTAACTACCACCGGTTTGTCATCTATAATAAGTTTAACTATTTCCATTCTGATACGAATTATTGGTAATTCAACCTTTCATTATTTAACACTTATGGCACCAAATTTACACTTCTCCATACAAGCGCCGCATTTTATGCAAGTACCTGAATCTATAGCATGAGGAGTTTTTCTTTCACCGGATATGGCATCAACCGGACAAACACGGGTACAAAGAGTACAGCCTACACATAAATGAGAATCAATTATATAGTGCATTAATGCCTTACACTGGCCTGCCGGACATTTACCATCTTTAACATGTGCCTTGTATTCATCAATGAAATTATCCATTGTAGATAAAACCGGGTTAGGAGATGTTTGTCCCAAACCACATAGGGATGTATCTTTAATAACATTAGCAAGGTTACGTAGTTTTACTAAATCACCTTCAACCCCGTTGCCCAGTGTAATTTTATCAAGCATTTCATATAAACGCTTATTGCCTATTCTACAGGGGGCGCATTTCCCGCAACTTTCTTCAACAGTAAAATCAAGGTAGAATTTTGCAACCGAAACCATACAATCTTCATCATCCATAACTATCATACCTCCTGATCCCATCATTGATCCTGATGCCAAAAGGTTATCATAATCAATAGGTATATCAAGATGTTTTTCGGTAAGGCAACCGCCCGACGGTCCTCCGGTTTGAACCGATTTAAACTTGCGTCCGCCTCTTATTCCACCGCCAATATCAAATATTACCTCGCGAAGCGTGGTACCCATTGGAACCTCAATAAGACCAACATTATTAACTTTTCCGGCCAGGGCAAATACTTTTGTTCCCTTGCTTTTTTCGGTTCCAATGCCGCTAAACCATTGCGGCCCTTTTAAAATTATTGGTGGGATATTGGCAAAGGTTTCAACATTATTAACATTTGTTGGTTTACCTTTGTAACCACTTTCAGCAGGGAATGGGGGTTTTACGGTTGGTTCGCCCCTAAATCCTTCCATTGAATGAATAAGGGCTGTTTCCTCGCCACAAACAAACGCTCCGGCCCCATAACGTATTTCAACATCGAAATTAAACCCTGTACTAAAGATATTGTTACCTAATAATCCATATTCACGGGCCTGCTCAATAGCAATTTTAAGCCTTTGAATGGCCAGGGGATATTCAGCCCTGATATAAATTAAACCCTTATCGGCACCTATACAGTAACCACATATTGCCATAGATTCAAGAACTGAATGAGGATCACCTTCAAGAATTGAGCGGTCCATAAATGCACCGGGGTCACCTTCATCGGCGTTACAAACCACGTATTTCTGGTCTGATTGCGATTTTAAAGTAAGTTCCCATTTTAATCCGGTTGGAAAACCTCCACCCCCACGGCCTCTTAAACCTGAGTCTTTTATAATTTTAATTGCATCTTCGGGAGTCATCTCAACCAGTACCTTTCCAAGGGCAGCATATCCGTCGTTAGCAATATACTCATCAATATTTTCAGGATTAATAAATCCGCAATTTCGAAGTGCAATCCGAATTTGCTTTTTGTAAAAACCCATATCCTTCGAATCTGAAACCACATTTTTAGTTTCAGGGTCAACATAAAGCAAACGGGTTATTTTTCGGCCTTTTATTATATGCTCGAGTACCAGCTCGGTTGCATCTTCCGGCTGAACCGAAACATAAAATGTATTATCGGGAACCATTTTTACAACCGGGCCCTTTTCACAAAAACCGAAACATCCGGTCCTTACTACCTGAACGTCCTGTTCGAGTCCGTTTTGCTCCAGGGCTGACTTCAGGTTTTCTACAATTTCTTCGCTTTGCGAGGCACGGCAACCCGTTCCAGCGCATACAAGAATATGGTTTTTAAATTTTGCCATAATTATTTTGATAAAACTAAGATCTAAATATTATCTATTGTGTTATAACTATCAGGAATAATACCATCTACAATTTCTCCACCTTTAATATATTTCTCAACAATCTCTTTTGCTTTAGAATGATTAACATACCCAAATACAAGAGGACTTTCACCAGGCAATGTAACTTCAATTGTTGGCTCGGCATAACAATAGCCCATGCAACCGGTTTGTGTTACCACAGCCCCTATATTCTGGGTGTCGAGTTCTTCAATAAAGTATTCCATAATTTCCTTGGCTCCTGAAGCTATACCACAGGTTGCCATTGACACCTTGATTTGAACAAGGCTTTCGGGATTATCACCTTTCTCCCTTAATGTAATCTTGTTTTTTAGTTCTTCCTTCATTTTGCGAAGGTCGTCCAGCGTTTTAACTTTTGCCATATCTGACTATATTTTAGTAACTTAATTAATATATCCTTATTTTATAAATAAAATTTAAATACTGACCCTGATTAACAAAAAAACAGATTCAGTTTAAATAATTATTCTAACTTTTTAAATGGTTAATGTTAAAATTAAAGCCTATTTCCTTTAGGTTTTCTTCTATCATTTCTTTTATTAACATCATCACTTTAGGTTGATTAACATCTGTACCTTCAAGGGCAATTTGTATCTCTTGGGTCCCTATCAGATATTGATCTGATTGAGTTTTAAACTCAAACTTAAAATTAACGCCTGGGTTTCCGCTTATTAATAGGGTAACAGCACCGGCCATATCACCCATTGGCACACAATCAATATTAGTTATGTTAAAAAGTGCTTTCACTTGGGTGCCTTTATTTAATTCAGATTTTATTTCCAACCACCCTCCTGTTTGTTCGGCATTCATTTTAAAAAAAGGTAAACCAAGGCCAACTTTTCGCGATTTACGTGTTGTTGTAAACGGATCGGTCACAATTTTAACCAATTCCTTTCCCATCCCACATCCATCATCCTGGATTATAATAAATAATGTCCCTTCCTTATTGTGAACGAAAAAACTAACTGTTATATTTCTGGCTTTTGCATCGATGGAATTTCGGGCAATATCCAAAAGGTGCATGGCAATATCTTTCATTTTAATTATCTGATTTTGAATCATCCCAGCCAGATGTGGCGTTACGGTTATTTACTCCTTTAAGGGCCATACGAAATTCTTTAAAAGATACTTCTTCCATTTTCAACCATGTAAACCCACTCCCTATCTGGTGCAAAAAATGACTGTCAGAACCTGATATCACCCTGTATTTACTTCCTATTCCACTATTTTTTAAAAACTGCCTATCAGCAATGCCGTTAATTTCAACTGCATCAATATTAAGGCCGTGAGGGATAAACCCCAACTGGCTAATAATACCATTTACCCTGCGGTTAATATGAGCTGGGATAAAAATACCCCCCAATGAATTAACTTTTTCCGATACTTCTTCAATTGATTGATTAATTCCGGCCCAAAGCAACCTTTTTTCTTCACCTAAAATTACCTCTTTACGGTTAACCCAGACCTGATTGCCAAACTTTTCGGGGTTATTTAAAATATTGGGCAGCCATTTGTCGAGATAATCCTGAAAATCATCAAGAGCTTCTAAATTTTCAAAGAACGTTAAACAATGAACTTCTTCACGGGTATTAACTTCGGCCCCGCCAATAACAAATAATCCGTATTCTGCCCCAGCCTCCATTACTGACCTGCACTGCAGGGTTGAGTTATGGTCGGTTATTGCTATTATATCCAACTTCTTTTCAAGGGCAGTCATTACAATTTTATCAGGTGCCATTTCCAGGCTTCCACACGGTGAAAGTACCGTGTGGATATGCAAATCCGCCTTGAAAAGTTTCATATCTCACGAATTCAATAACTTAAAGAGCTTTCCGGTTATTTCAAAGGCTCCCAATGAGGTTCCCAGTATTGGTATATTTTCCTGTTCGCTTTGGGCCAGGGTTTCATTATCGGGTTTCAAACCTTTAACAAGTATTACTGCTGCCATATCTTTTAATGATGCCACGGCCATAATATTCTTATGTGTTTGAAGGGTTATCCAAACCTGGCCTTCACATGCATTGCCCATAACATCGCTTAAAAGGTCAGAAACGTACCCGCCTGTTACTTCATTCCCTAGACCTGAACCTCCGCTAAATACCGATAGGTTCAGCATTTTTACTATATCACATACCTTCATTTTTGGCTCCTAATTTAGTACAATCTTTATCCAATCTATCTTTCCCCCAGGTTTTTTCAATTATTCTAATTGCATGGTCTCCATGTAATTTCTTATGCTTTTCCATCATTCTTTGTATAAAAACACAACTTGAAAGTTGAGCTTCACGCCTTACTATATCCTTGGCCAAACTCTCACAATTTGGCGAACCGCAGGCACCACAATCAATTCCGGGCAGGTAGCACATTAATGACCTAACCTGTTGCATTTTTCTTAGCGCCTGGGTCATATCCTCATCCAGGGTAAGCATTGACCTTGGTTCAATTGGTTTTAAACCAATTTTTCCTAGCATGTAATCCCTGTAAGGAACAAGATCTTCGGGTATTCCATGTATGTCCTTAAAAAGATCGGCCCTTTTTCTTAGCCTTTCAACTGTTAAAAATCTGTTGCCAACGACTAACATCCCACCAGCACAGCTTTCATCGCATGATCTTAGCTCAAGAAAATCAACATCGGTAATTTCACCGCTTTCAATTTTTTCGAGAAAATCAATAACATTGTGAATTTCATCAATGGCTAAACATCTTCCCTTCATATGGGGGGCTTCTCCGTTTGTTAAACTCCATTGAATGGATTTTGGGCCAAGGTTTGGAAGATTATCCCCGGGTGAACGTGAAGTTTTATTGCCCCTGTTCCTGATACCCTGATATACCTTATTATACAAAAAATTCATGTTTATAACTCCGTTTACGGGCGATTTATCTTCACCTACCGGACTTTTAACTGATGCAATTTTGGCAGCACAGGGTGTAACATAAAAAATACCTATGTCATCATCAGAAATCCCTTTATCCTGTAATTTTTTCCTGAAGAAAAATGCTGAAGCATCAATTGGGGGTTTAACAAGCATAATCTGATCAACCAACGATGGAAACCTAACCTGGATCAATCTAACCACTGCAGGGCAAAATGATGATATTGATGGTTTTTCGGTTTGAGTTTTTAATGCATTAAGCATTGCATCGTTTATAACATCTACAGTATGCTCAGTTTGAAATACATGTGTAAATCCAAGCTCTCTCATTACACTGAATATTTCTGATTCAGATATATTTGATGGAAACTGCCCTATCATAACCACGGGTACTAAAGCAACCCTGTATTTATAGCTGAAAATTTTATCAAAATCATCCTGCTCAACATAAAAGGCATTAACAGGGCACGCTTTCATACATTCACCGCAATCAACGCACCAGTCTTTTCTTATGGAAGCCTTACCATTGCGAATGCGAATAGCATCAGTAGGGCATACAAACATACAATGAGTGCAGCCATAACATAATGATTCGTCAACTTTTAATGCATGATAAAACTGTTCCTGTCCCATATTACATTTACAGTGTTAACCCCTTTGTTATATGATGAATTGAGTTAGTTTGGGTAAAAATGATTACCTATATGTTCGTGGGAATAGGTATAAAAATATAATCCGTATTTCGCCTTTGCCATTAACCATTGCCATTTACAGATGAAACATACGTAACCATCTCTAAAACAGTACCTTTACCCACTTCGCTTTCAATTTTTAAACTGTCGGTATTCTTTTTAATGTTAGGTAAACCCATGCCTGCCCCAAATCCCATTTCCCTAACTGATGGCGATGCAGTTGAAAACCCTTCCTGCATTGCCATGTCAATATCCGGAATACCTGGCCCTTTGTCCATTATTCTAATAAAAATTCTCTTTTCATCAATATCAACCATTACTACTCCACTATGGGCATGGGCCACCACATTAACTTCGCCTTCATATAGGGCAACAACAACCCTTTTTATTATTTTATTGTCGATACTAAGTTGTTTTAAAATTTTTTTCACTTCGCTGCTTGCATGACCGGCGCGTGAAAAATTTCCTCCTTCAACATCATATTTAAATTGCATATTTAACCGCCCAAAATCAATAAATCAATAAACTGGTTTTAAACCGCTGTCGTGCAAAACTGAAATTGCCCTGAACATTGACAACGGAGATTCCAATACAACAATCTGGTTTTCTTCAGCAATTTTTTTCATCTCCATTGAAACTTTTTTATCCTTCACTATAACAACGCAAAAAATATCAGCTATTTCGGCCGTCCTTATTACTTGTAAATTTGCCAAACCTGTAACCAATACAAGATTTTCATTGTCCAGGGTTAATACATCGCTCATTAAATCGCTTGCAAAAGCATATTTTACATCGGTATTAAGTTTGTCATGACCGCAAACAACCCTGGCATTTAATACTTCTACAATACTACTTACTTTCATTGATTATTTTTTACAACTGATAATCAGGAAATTATTAATTTGCTGGTATTTCCTTTTCAGGATGGCAATTTAATTGAAAGTAATCTCTTAAAAAACCTAAAAAAAATGATTTTAATCTGTTTAGGGTCAATACATATCAAATCTAAATAAGCATAATAAGTTATATGTATTCAACAGTAACTTCTTTTAGATATTTTGTTTCTAAAAGCCTTACAATTCTTTTAATAACTGTTCTTCTTATTTCAAGCTCTACGGGGAGATTAGGGTCCTGGTGTGCAATATTTATGCGGGTACCATTAATAACGTGTATTCTGTCACTTTCAAGAAAGAAATTAACTATCTGGTCGGCAGGCCCTTGCCCCAGTTTTGAGTCTTTCTGAAGGTTTTCGAGTATTTTAACCACTTTCCCTAAAGTTAATATTCCTTCTGTAACAAGATTAATGCCTTCAACAAATGAAGCCGGGGGGAGGTCGATATCGGTTTGTTCCATACCTGCATCAAATTTCAGTGCAAGTTCGCGGGCTATTATTTCGGCGGTACTGCCACCTGCAATAATTTTTTTTCCTGAAAACCTTTGAACTTTAAGGGCAAAATCAAGGTCCTTCCTTTCATCGAAAGGGGGGCCTGAAACAAGAAGCAGTTTACGTGGTTCCCTAAAATAAATAACACCGCATGAAGTGTCATCTTTTGGTTTATTTTCATCGTGGATTCCGGCCATACCAACAACTTTGCGGGCTAACTTGGCCGATGATGTATAAGGGTTGTTTTTAACGGTTTTAATTACAAAATCGATCAGGGCTGAATGGCCCCATCCAAATGGAAATGCCAGCGTACCCATTCCAGATTGTATCACCCCATCGGTCCAGAAAACAATTCTGTATTCTTTTTCGGCCCTGAAGCTGCAAGTTTTAATTAGTTTGCCAAAATGCCTTTCCGATTCCATCTGCACTACTTCCCATCCGGGATCAAAAGGCTCCTCCCCATTTAAAATAAGGCATGATGGGTTATCAAACTCTACGATTTTGGTAAAGCCATCATCTTCAATATCAACAATAGTGAAGGTTGAATAACTTATTTTTCGCACAGAGCAAACAGGTAAGGTATCCATAATTATTTCGGCTGTTTTTAATACCTCCCTGTGTTCAATAGTAAAATTTACTGCCATTGATGATGTTAATGATGCAAGAACATTGGCTTTAATACCCGAGCCCATTCCATCTGACAATACTATTATGGTACGGCCTTCTTCCTTTATTCTGCGTGTAAGAAATACATCGCCGCAAATTGACTCACCTGTATGTTCGGCTTGTTGGCAATAAATATCAAGAAATATGTTGTTTTCAGGTAGCCTCATTAAATGTGATATTACAACTCTTAATATGATTTATATATCATTCACTTTCATCAATATCAGCAGCGTTTTCGGAACCAAGCTTTTGGGCATCAATTATCGACTTTAATATTTTTTCGGTTTTGGAAGCACTTTCCCCCAGCAAAAACGCTATTTGCTGAACATTTTCAAGGTTTTCCTTAATAACTTCCCTGGCCCGGTTAATTACTTCCTCTTTTCTTACATCGGGAGCTATTAAATCACGTATTATTCCTCCTACTATTTTTTGCTTTTTAATTGTAAAAACCGACACGTTTAAAATTGAATTCCCAAAAGGTGTGTCGCGGTTTAATAAATCCTGACCTGATTGAAGCACTGATGAAAATAACCTGTAAAAAGGTATCAGTGAAATAAGCTCGGCACCTCTAAGGCCGGGGATCATTTCATCGATCATCCGGGCATCTTCTCCAAGCATATTAATAAATGCCTTGTTGGATTCAATTACTTTAAGGTTTTCATCAACAATTACCACTCCCGAACTAATTTTATCAAGCATGGCAGTGGTAGTTTCTGCAGCTTCCCGGGCAGCCTGTTCTCCTATTCTAGCCTTTTCCTCACTTTCCTTAAGGGCTTCCTTGGTTTTTTTTAGTTTATCATTGGCCGAGTTAACTTTACTTATAAAGGTATGCAGTTTATTTATTGTATAGGAATAACACATTTCATAATTTGTTAATCCCTGACAATGAGCAACTGCAAACTCCCGACATGACGGATATCCACAAGCCCCGCATCCCAACTGGTCTTCGGTTTTACTTTTGCCCATTTCATGCAAAACTCTCTGAATTTCTGATTCTTCAGGGTAGGGCAACCTTTTATCCTGAGGTTTAAATCTCCTACTCAAATCAAGAGTATGAAACATTTCGATCTGCTCCTGCCAGGTAACCAAATCTATACCTTTTAATCGCTTATTAACATATTTAATAACCTGGGACCGGCGCATGAATTTTTTCCCTCCGGGTGAATTCCCCGGCCCCATAATACATCCTTCACAATAAAATAAATCGAGATGCTGTTTTAATCCAATTTCAGTTTTAAATTCAGATATAGACTGAAGAAAATTATTTCTTCCTTCGGTTATAATTATATTTCCTGATAGTAATTCCTGGTTTATGTCAACCGCCTGCAAAAAACCCCTGCTTATTGGAAACAATCCCCCTTTACGACCAACAGGTGGATCAAACTCGCTGAACTCAACTGAATTTTCTGTTATTCCATTTGCAGCAAATAATTCACGTAACTCAATAAATGTTAATACACCGTTTATTTTACCATCATTTTTAAAATAATGGACGTCATCTTTGGCTGCAACACACGATGTTATATAAACTACGTTTGTACCGCTACCATAATAATGGCGAACCACTTTGGCCATAGCAACGTATGGTGGTACAATCGGTGCCAGGTTTTCAACCAGTTCGGGGTGGGTTTTTTCAACGTATGAATGAACCGGAGGGCAATTTGTTGTTATATAATATTTTCCGTGAAAATCGTTAAATAAATCGCGGTACTTAAATGCAACTAAATCAACTCCAAAGGCAGTATCAAGCACATATTTAAACCCTATTGCCCGTAACATACCCACAAATTTACGGTAATCGGTTATATCGGTAAATTCACCCGAAATGCTTGGATCACAAATTGCTGCAACTGGTGTTGGCAGTTTAAACAATTCATTAACTTTTGTTTTATCATCGCGAAACAAAATGGCATTTTGAGCACACACAGTTACACAATTACCGCAACCTATACATCTTGACGGAACTACCTGTGCATGCCTGTCGGCAATTTTAATTGCTTTTGCCGGACATACCCTTATACAGGTAAAACTCAAATTACATTTTTTTGGATCAACAACAACCAACTGACTCATATCTCAATTATGGAATAATAGATATAAACTCTAAATTCTTTTATAAAATCAATTAAAACCAATTAATAAAATATTTTCAAAAAATCCCCCGGTTAAATGCCTTCAAAATATTCATTTAAAATATCGAATACATTTTCACTATTTACCAGTTTAAAAACCTTATCATTTATTTTTAAAACAGGTCCTTCGGCACATAATCCGGTACATAATTCACCGCTGAAAAAAACATTATGCTCAAGGTTATGGTCCTTCAAAAACCCTTTAACAACTTCTAAAATATCTTTATTCCCTCTTGAAAAACAAGAGCTTCCCAAACATATTGTTATTTTATGGTTATAATTCATTTCCTTTTCATTTTGATTTTATGGAACACCCATGTTAATGCAAACCATACTTACTACCTTATGGAACAAGTTAATCCCTATTTTATGTGAAAAATCTGAGCAATAAAAATGCTTATCCTTGGTTTTACATCATTTCTCAAAAATTAATATTTATTATGACGAAATACCCATGTTTTGAAAACAAAACTTGTCCCGACTTTTCGGGAAACACAATAATAACAAAATCAGCAACATGGGTGTTCCCATGCAATTGCGGGACAAGCAATCATTCCTTTTAAAACAATTTTGTTATGATGAAAGATAATAATTTCCTTAAAAATAACCTTACAACAGGCATTACTTAATTTGGAAAAGTAAAAAAAAAGCAGCTAATGGATTTCACCCGAATTAGTCATTAGAAAGGCAATGAACTAATGACTTAGCCGGGATTAACCCTACCGAATAGTTGGTACAGGCTGCTTTAGAAAAACTTAATTTGTAAGCATTTCTGATTACAAATTTTTAGTTTTTCTTTAGCGATTTGTCAAAATAGAAGGCATGTAATCAATAACTTAAGACTATTAATTTCTAATGACGGTCATTAGAAAAAATGGCTAAAGACAAATTTGGGTTTAAGCACTAGCCTATGATAATTTGTTATACCTGGCAAACAAAAGCCGGGGCAAACCCCGGCTTATTCAATTTCAATGAATACTGGAATTAATGTCTTTGTCGCGGGGTGTAAGTGGTATGCAACAATTCATGAGATTTATGTCCCAATGGTTCTCCCAGGAACTCCTTGTATAGCTGTGCCACTTCAGGATTATCGTGTGACTTTCTGATAACTTTTTGAAGGTCTTCAGCATAAATTGCAGAACTCCTTTTTTTCCTTATTTCAAGAGATGTTGGAATTGGCTGTCCGCCACCACCCAAACATCCGCCGGGACAAGCCATTATTTCAATGAAATGATAGTTGGCCTCACCGCTTTTAACTTTTTCCATAACAAATTTGGCATTTGTTAACCCATGTGCAACACAAGTCTTAACTTCAGCCCCCTCAAGAAAATTCCAATCAGGTAATACATCTTCAATCCTGATTGACACTTCACGTACACCATCCATACCACGTACCGGTGTAATATTTAAGTCTTTAAAGGGAACTTCACGTCCGGTTACCACCTCATATACAGTACGTAGTGCAGCCTCCATTACCCCTCCGGTTGCTCCGAAAATTACAGCAGCCCCTGAACTTTCGCCCATAAAACTATCATAATCGGCACCAGGTAATGATTTAAAATCGATTCCTGCTTGTTTTATCATTAATGCAAGCTCACGGGTTGTTAATACATAATCAACATCCTGATACCCGCTGGCTCTCATTTCGGGACGATTGGCCTCGAATTTTTTTGCTGTGCATGGCATTATTGAAACGCTTACTATATTAGCCGGGTCAACCCCAATTTTACGGGCATAATATGTTTTGGCCAATGCCCCAAACATTTGTTGGGGAGATTTTGCAGTTGATACATGATCCAGGTATTCGGGGAAAGTATGTTCCACAAATTTTATCCATCCCGGCGAACAACTGGTAGTCATAGGAAGTTTAACGTTTTCATCCTTGTCCTTTAATGCCTGTTTTAAACGGTGCAATAGTTCATGTCCTTCTTCAATAATTGTAAGGTCAGCAGTAAAATCCGTATCCAGTACCGCATCAAAACCCATTCTGCGTAAAGCTGATACCATTTTCCCCGTTACAATTTCTCCGGTATCCATTCCCATTGCTTCTCCCAGTGCAATTCTAACGGCCGGAGCGGTTTGTACTACAACATGCTTTGCATTGTTATATATTGAAGCCCAAACATCATCAATATAGTTTTTTTCAACAAGGGCCCCGGTTGGACAACGATTAACACACTGGCCGCAATTTGTACAAACCACCTGGTAAAAGGGCTTTTCAAAAAAAGTTGAAATCTTCATTTCTTTACCCTTATGCGAAACTGTAAGTGCCCCTATACTTTGAAGTTCTTCGCATGTTCGTACACAACGCTGGCATCGTATACATTTTGAGTCATCCTTAACAATTGATGGTGAAAAATGGTCAATTGTATAACCCTTATGGGGAACAAGGTTTATAAATCCATTTTCGCCAACAATGTACTCATGGGATAAATCCTGCAGTTCGCACTTTCCGTTTTTATAGCAAGTGGTACAATCCGCCCTGTGTTCTGATATAAGCAGTTCAATAATTTGTTTCCGCGCTGTTCTTACTTTTATACTGTTTGTTAATATTTCCATCCCGTCTGTAACGGGCATAGCACACGCAGGGATAAGCCTGTCCCAACCGGCATGTTCAACCACACAAACACGACAATTTCCAGCTACGCAAAGGTCATCGTGATGGCATAATGTTGGTATCCGGATGTTTACTTGTTTGGCGGCTTCCAGAATGGTGGCTCCACTGTTAACACTTACCGAAATATTATCTATTTTGAGATATACCTGATCACTCATATTGTTAATTTTTAGGTGATTGAATTTTTAAACTAACAGACTAAATAAAAACGACCCCATATAATAAACCTGATTAAGATTTAAATATCCTTAGCCTCATAATTTTTCTAATCTGCTACTGTATCTCATAAAATGTATCAAAAAAAATTAATAAATCATTTCCTCCCTGAAATTTTCAACTATTGAACTAAAGGAGTTAGCCACCGATTGACCAAGCCCGCATTTGGCTGTTAACCGCATGGCCTCGGCAAGTTCGAGTAATTTATTAAGATAAACCGACGATTTTTCACCCTTTTTTACGGCCTGTATGCCAAGTAGTAATTGTTGTGTACCAACCCTACATGGGGTACACTGCCCACAACTTTCCTCAACAAAGAAATCGAGATAATTGTGTAATACATTATACATTGACCTTGATGAGTTAAATATCATCATTGAACCTCCTGTAGGTAATGAAATACCGGTTAATTTTCCCTGATAACCTATAATAGTTTTTTCAAACCTTTTGCGAGGAACACAAAATCCGGAGGCGCCCCCAACCTGAACAGCTTTGGCATCTCCATCTCCAAAATCGTCAACGAATTTTTGAAGGGTCATTCCAAATTCAAGCTCATAAATACCTGGAATTGGCGTATCGCCTGATACTGAAAAAACCTTGCTACCCCTGCTGTCTTTAACTCCAAGATCCCTAAATTTATCAGGCCCATATTTAAAAATTGAGTGGGTATGTGCTAAAGTCTCAACATTATTTACTACAGTGGGCTTGCCTTTATATCCCTTAGAGGTGGGATATGGGGGTTTGTTGCGCGGTTCGCCCCTTTTTCCTTCCATACTCTCAAAGAGGGCACTTTCTTCACCACAGATATAAGCTCCTGAGCCAAGGAAAATATCAATCCTGAAATCAAGTTCATGTTTTTTCAATAACCCATGAAAGCGGTTTATTACTTTTTCTAACTCAGGTACCAGAAACTTGTATTCGCCACGTAAATAAATATAACCTTGCTTTGAACCAATTATTCGTCCGCAAACAGCCATACCAACCAAAACCTTATCGGGCACCCTGGTTAGAATTTCCCTGTCCTTAAAAGTTCCCGGTTCTCCTTCATCGGCATTGCATATTACATATTTCTCAATGGATTGGGCCTCAGCTGTAAGTTTCCATTTTAACCCGGTTGGAAACCCTGCGCCACCCCTTCCCTTCAAACCTGAAACTATCAGGTCATTAATAATTTCTTCGTCCGGGCGGGCCAGTGTTTGGGCAAGAATGACTTCAGCATCAGCTTCATCCTTGAATATTAAGTCCAGTCTTTGAAGATTCCTGGTCATAGTTTTAATTTTTAATGATTAATTAAACATTACACACAATCAATAAAAAAACTCAATTTCCGGCTGCAACTTCCTGCTTTCTGTATTCATTAATAATTTCCCTGACTTTTTCAGGGGTTAAATCTGTGTGTGGAGTATCGTTTATTAACATTGCAGGCCCTTTATGACATTGCCCTAAACAGTTTGTTTCCATTAGGGTAAACAACCCGTCGGGAGTAGTTTGGCCAGGCTTTATTTTTAGCGCATCCTCAAGTTCCTGTAAAATAATATTTTTTCCATGCATCATGCATGTTATTGTTTTGCATAATCTTATAATGTACTTACCACTTTTACCTGAGTCCAGAAAACTGTAAAAAGTGGCTGTACCATATACATGTGCTGCAGAAATATCCAACTCTCTTGCTACTTCTGCCATTGCCTCTATGGGCAGTTCGTGATTATTTTCGTAAATTCTCTGAAGGATAGGAAGTAATGATTCATCTGATCTTCCATATTTATCAGCGAGTTCACGAATTGTTTCATTGATTTTTGCCATAATGGAAAGATATTACTGAACTAATAAGGATTTTTTTCTTTATTAAATTACACAATCTATTTATTGGATCACCATAATTTGTAACAAATTTTTATATAATTCCATAATTTTTATCAATTCTAAATAATTTAACATAACCACATTACGCTTAAATAGCTGTTTTCAATTGAAATTTTACATCTTTATATGAATAATTTTATTCAGTTCAAAAAAGTGCTTAATTTAAATTCAAAAAAAAAGCTTTGCCATTTTTTTTGACAAAGCTTTTTTCTGTTACCGGAATAGTTCAGGTTCTCTTTTCCCTGGGTTCAAGAGTTGTAAGTCCTTTTATACTCACCGGTTTACCCAGTACTACACTTTTTCTTGCAGCAACCCCCATAAGTACAGACATAACACCATCCCTTAAGGAAGCTTGTTGGCCCAAGGTGTCAGGTTTATTTGGGTCTTTAAAAAGTTTATCTTTCATAATTGGGTCTCCTCCCCAGTGGTCTTTTGGTGTATATTCAACTCTAAAAATCCTAGGTAATTCCTTTGTATAACGATCAATTGGGGTAAATACCATTTCAGCAAAATTTTTACCGGGGTAACCTTCTATTCTTGCTTCAAGCCGCCCTTTGGTACCATTAAATGCAATCCAGTATCCATCATAATCGGTATCACCGGTTAATGAATAATTCAAAATTGTTCCGTTTTTATACTTAACAACAGCAGCATGCCTTTCATATATATCAATATTTTCACGAAAAACACAATTATCCCTTATATAGCCATCGTAACTTTCATTGTTAACATAAAGCCCCATTAAATGGTCGTTTTTGGTAATATCCCAATAGTAAGGACATTTTGCTGTATAATCACATTTGCGGCAGTTTTTTCCCCGGAAAGGTCCTTTCTTCCCAAACCTGTCTAACGAGGCATAAGCAAAAACTTCATCCGGCTCTGAATTAACAAACCAGTTAACCATATCAAAATGGTGGGTGGCTTTGTGAACCCATAATGAACCGCCCCTGTTCATTTCTCCATGCCATCGTTGCATATAAAACATTAAATGGCTATGGTGTATATTCCAATGAAAATCAACAGTATTAATATCCCCAATTAATCCCGACATAATTAACTCTTTAATTTTTGCCCTGTAAGGGGGATAACGGTAATTAAAAGTTACGATAACATTTTTACCTGTTCGTTTTTCTGCATCAAGAATTTCTTGGGATTTACCTTCATCAATTGTCAACGGTTTTTCGGTAATTATATTACATCCCATTTCCATTCCTTTAATAATTACCTTATGGTGAGTAGAGTCGTCAGTTGTAACAATAAGCGTTTCGGGTTTCTGCTTTCTAATCATTTCCTCCAAATCAGTAAAGGTTGGGCAGGTAACACCTATGTATTCTGCTGCATATTTTAAACGGCCGGGATTTGTGTCGCATAAAGCCACCAACTCAACATAATCACCATAGTTTTTAATCAAATCTTTACCAAACATATTAACTCCCCTGATTCCGGTACCCACAAGGGCCAATCGTCTTTTTTTCCCTTTAGGATTGCTGTTTGATGCAATTCCCGTAACAGGATTCACCATTAATGCTCCGGCTGCAACTCCTGTACTCGCTATAAATTTCCTTCTGTCCATTTTTGTTTTAATTTAGTCGGATTTAGGTTTGAGTAGTCTTTTTATTCAAAACCAAACGGTTAAAATTATAAAAAAAATGAAAACACCCGTTCTTGGTTATTTTTAAAATGGTTAGATAATCTATTGTTTTTTGTATGGTATTCTGTTATGTAATTTTCAATAGGGCATCCTTTAAGGTATTACAGGACAACAGAATACTCTATTTTTTCATTCGTAAATAATTTTTTGGTTAGGTCGGATAGCTTATCCCTTTATTACGGGAGACCTCCATCTTTGAAATTTTATAGATGTTTCGCGAAAAGTGGTGTCAAGTTGTGTTTTTTACAATAATGTTCGTTTCATTTTAAGGATTTTTGCGATATTAGATTAGTAAAACAAAATGTTGTGAACAACTACTTAAAAAGTTTGATTTCAGAAGGTGAACATCATAAGCAGGATTTTAAATTCGCCATTAATGATTCCCCAAAAATTGCCCGAAGCCTTGCAGCTTTTGCCAATACTGATGGCGGAAGGTTGCTGGTTGGGGTTAAAGATAACGGTCGTATAGTGGGAGTTTCTTCTGATGAAGAATATTATATGATAGATGCGGCTGCAAATTATTATTGCAAGCCACCTGTAACCTTCAAAACAGTTTTATGGCATGTTGAAGGTAAAACTGTTATGGAAGTTATAATCCCTAAAAGCGAAGAGCATCTCCATAAAGCTCCTACCCGTGATGGTATTTATAAGGTATTTTTAAGGGTTAACGACCAGAATATACTTGCAAACCGTATTTTTATAAATTTTTGGGACCGGAAAAGAAAAAAAAAGGGTACCCTGTTAAAACTAACAGAAATTGAAAATTCTCTCCTTAAATACCTGAATCTAAAATCTAATATTACTTTAACAGGATTTCAAAAGCTCACCGGGATAAATCGTTGGAAAGCTGAAAGTATTATTACCAACCTGCTGGTTATGAACATTATAAAAATGACCATCACTGAATCTCAATGTTTGTACAGTTTGGTAATGAAAAACGTTGAAAAATAGGTTTTCAACGCTTTCATGAAAAAATACTGACAATTTT
>JBBIVA010000067.1:0-19645 GCA_037439945.1 Marinilabiliaceae bacterium | reverse complement strand
AAGTTTTTCTAAAGCAGCCTGTACCGACTATTCGGTAGGGTTAATCCCGGCTAAGCCATTAGTTCATTGCCTTTCTAATGACTAATCCGGGTTTAAGTTTTAACCTAAATTAATCAATAGGAGGCGAAGTATGAACCGAACTATTTGATTTAATTGGGATAATTTGGGGTTTAGAAATTTGTAAAATCTAATTTTATTAAATTAGCGGTTATTAAATCAGGAAAAATACACAATGGGAGATCCTTATTCCTTTGATGAACTTAGAAGACACATAAAAGGTGAAATTCTCACCGATTCAGTTTCAAGAACACTATATTCAACCGATGCATCAGTTTATTATGATGTACCCCTTGCCATAGCCATACCTAAAGATGCCACTGATATATCAATTATAATTGAGTATGCAAATAAAAATAAGCTTTCATTAATACCCCGGGGAGCCGGAACTTCCCTTGCCGGCCAGGTAGTTGGCAATGGCCTTGTGGTTGATGTTTCCCGTTATATGAACCGCATTATTGAAATAAATCAAACTGAGAAATGGGCCATTGTTGAACCCGGTGTAATACTTGACGATTTGAACCGTGAGGCTGCAAAAGTGAACCTGTTTTTTGGTCCTGAAACATCAACATCCAACAGGTGTACTATTGGTGGTATGGTTGGAAATAATTCATGCGGGTCACATTCATTAATATATGGAAGCACCCGTGATCATTTAATTGAAGTAACCGGATTTTTAGGCAATAGTGATGAAATAACCTTTAAACCCCTTCAAAAGTGGGAGTTTGACAAAAAATGCCGGTTAGATAACCCGGAGGGTGAAATTTACCGGTTGATGAGAGAGATTTATACTAATGTTCCGGTACGAAAAAATATCCGTAAAGAGTTTCCCCATCCAGAAATAAAGCGTCGTAACTCAGGTTACGCACTGGATGTTTTACTTGACTGTGCTCCTTTTAATTCAACAGGGAATTTGTTTAATTTATCAAAATTAATTGCAGGCTCTGAAGGAACACTACTTTTTATTACATCGGTAAAATTGGGTCTTGTTCCGGTACCAAAGCCATTTAAGGTTCTCCTGTGCGCTCATTTTAATTCTTTAACTAAATCGCTTGATGCAAATATTGAAGTTTTAAAACACAATCCAGATGCGGTTGAATTAATGGATAAAAATATTCTCGATCTTACTCTTGACAATCAGTTACAACGCACCAACCGGTTTTTTGTAAATGGTGACCCTGCTGCATTGCTATTAATTGAATTTTCAGGGAATACAAGTGAAGAAGCAATATTTAAGGCTAAAAAGGCGGCACAAATTCTTTCAGAAAAAGCTATGGGATATGCCTTCCCCATTGTTGAAGGAAAAGAAATTAATAAGGTTTGGGCGCTTCGGAAAGCCGGGTTAGGTGTACTGTCAAATATGAAGGGCGATGCAAAGCCGGTTACGGTGATTGAAGATACCGCCGTTAGGGTTAATGATTTGCCGGAGTATGTAAAGGCCATTGAAGGAATGCTTTTAAAGTATGGTAAAAGTTGTGTTTATCATGCCCATGTTGGAACCGGTGAATTACATATCAGGCCGGTTTTAAACCTGAAGGATGAAAATGATATTAAGCTGTTTCGTATTATAGGAGAAGAAACGGCTGCAATTGTTAAGAGTTTTGGAGGTGCATTGAGCGGCGAGCATGGCGATGGAAGGTTAAGGGGCGAGTTTATTCCCTTAATGGCAGGTGATGAGAACTACAGCTTAATGAAACGGGTAAAAAAAGTTTTCGACCCTGAAGGTATTTTTAATCCTGGTAAAATACTTGAAACTCCACCCATGGATACATCTTTTAGGCATATTAAGGTAGGGCACGATAATATACCTAAACCTGTTTTTAACTGGAACAATGATGGAGGATTATTAAGGGCAACCGAACGTTGCAGTGGTTCAGGCGATTGTTTAAAAAGCACATTGGCAGGTGGAACAATGTGTCCCAGCTATATGGGTACAAGGCAGGAGATACATTCTACAAGGGGAAGGGCAAATGCACTTAGGGTCTTTTTACAAGGCCAATCAATTAATAATAATCTGTCAGTTAAAGATATAAGAAAAGTTCTGGATTTATGTTTAAGTTGTAAAGCCTGCAAAAGTGAGTGTCCTTCGGGAGTTGATATGGCAATGTTGAAAGCTGAATTTCTTCAGCATTATTACAATAAACATGGGATTGAAATTAAAGCCTGGTTTTTTGCTAATATTTCAAGGGTAAACCAATTTCTGTTACCCTTTGCTTTTATTTACAACCGGCTTGTAGGGTTAAAATATTTCAGGCATCTGCTACAATATTTTACCGGGATTAGCAGCGAAAGGGCATTACCATTATTAAGCCGGGTTGGAGTGGAAAAGTGGTATAGAAAAAACAAGAACAATATTACTGAATTTAAAAATGGTCGTTTATTATTGTTTGTTGATGAGTTTACGAATTATTATGATGGTGAAACCGGTATAAAAGCGGTGATCCTGTTAAATAAGTTGGGTTACTATGTTGAACCGGCCCCTGTAAAAGAAAGTGGCAGGGCATTGATTTCAAAAGGTTTTGTTAATTCGGCAAAAAAGCTGGTAAAAAAAAATTTAAAGGAGTTGCTCAATAAAGTGAATAAATCAATGCCACTGGTTGGTATTGAACCATCGGCAATATTGACTTTTCGTGATGAATACCCGGTACTGGCCGGTAAGAAACTTGCCAATGAAGCAATAACAATTTCTGAAAACACCTATACAATTGAGGAGTTTCTTTACAGGGAAATGATTAGCGGCAAAATTACAAAAGAGTCTTTTACCAGGGAATCCAAAAATATTAGTTTTCATGCGCATTGTCATCAAAAATCACTTTCAAATACGAATATAATTAAAAGTGTACTTTCAATTCCGGAGAATTACCGGGTTGATGAAATCCGCTCAGGATGTTGTGGTATGGCAGGTAGTTTTGGTTATGAAGTAAACCATTACAATTTATCTATGAAAATTGGTGAGTTGTCACTATTCCCTGAAATACGAAAAACCCCACAACATACACTTTTGGTAGCCCCCGGACACTCATGCCGGCATCAGATCAAGGATGGTACCAAACGTGAAGCCAAACATACGGTTGATGTATTGTTTGATGCCCTGGTTTAATTTAAATAAGTTTGTAAATACCACCTGGCCGGCTTTTTATTAAGCCTTTAAATTCCAAATCAAGCAGTGAAGCCGAAACTTTGCCAACAGGTAAGGCGCATTTCATGGCCAATAAGTTAAGGTTCAGCTCCTTTTCAACTATCAGAATGTCGATGATCGTTTTTTCTTCAGGCGTTTCCGGAATAGCAAACAGCGTACCTTGTACAGCAGTTTTATTGCCAGTTGTTTCCCATCCTAACGCATAATTGAGGTCATCAACCGACTCAATAAGTGCAGCAATGTTAGTTTTAATTAGCCGGTTGCACCCTGCCGAATATTCATCGCCCACACGTCCGGGAAACGCCAAAACATCACGACTGTAACTATTGGCAATATCGGCTGTTATAAGGGCACCCCCTTTGGTTGCTGATTCCACTACAATAACCGCATCACAAATTCCTGCAATAATTCTGTTCCGCTTTACAAAATTTTGCTTGTCGGGATTTGTTTTAGTCATGAATTCAGTTACTAATGCCCCATTGGAAACAATTTCACGTGCCGTTGCAGTATGGGTTGCGGGGTAGATTTTGTCCAAACCTGTTGCCATAACCGCTATTGTTGGCAAATTGTTTTTAAGGGCTGATTTGTGGGCACAAATATCAATACCATAAGCCAACCCGCTTACTATAATTGTTCCCGGGTGCAGCAGGGCAATGTCGGCTATAAGTTTTTCACACATGGATATACCATAGTCCGATGGTCTTCTGGTACCAACTATACCCAGTATTTTTAATGCATCAAATTCAATTTCTCCCCTGGTGTAAATAATTAGTGGTGAATCTTCACACAAAGCCAGTCTTTTGGGATACTCCACGTCAGAAAAAAACAGGGCTTTAACGTTGTTTTTTTCAATAAATTCAATCTCTTTTTCGGCCGTTACCAAAAGTTCCTGCATGTTCAAACTGCCAAGTTGGGCCGAAATAGCTTTTCCAATACCCGGAATTTTTTCAAAGGGTATTTTTTTTTCAATAAAAAGAGCCTGTTCAGAGCCCAAATAGGCAACCAGGTTACGGGCCAGTTTAGGGCCAATACCTTTAATAAGGCTAAGGGCAATTTGAAATTTAAGATTTGGGTACAAGGGTTTTTATATTAGGCAGGTTGTTTGAATCGGAAATTTGGTTTACCTGCTATTCGGGATTTTTTTTAATGCTTTCCAGATAATCAGTAAATGATTTTAAAAGTGTTGCTGATAAAGCAGATGTTCCAATGGCAGGATATTTGGCCAGCCCCCTGTTGGTTTGTTCATAAATATAAATCCATGAAAAGAGTCCGCCAAAATAACTTTTAACCTGGTATTTTGAATATCTGTCAATAGGTATCTGGTAAACTTTAAACTCCCTCCAAAAGGGGAACAGGTTATAATGTTTAATTATTAATTTGCTTTTTGAAACTTCAAATTCCAAATAAAAAAAACCACCGGCATAAAAAACTATGGCCGATAAAAGCAAAAACACAATTAATCCTATTTGGGCAATTTGACCCAGGCCTATTTCCCATAAAAGAGAAACTACCAACATAATAAGCGTAAGTAACCAGGTAGTTGCGAAAAATCTGGTAATTATTCCGGCATTTTTTTTATTGTTCATAGTTGTTTATGTTATGAGAATGCAAAAAACGAAATATTAGTTTAAAATGCAAAATCGTTTTACAGTAACTATGTATTATTTAGGTTTATTGTAATAATGCGCACATAGTGTTGACAACCATGCTTTTCAAATAGGATACTTGTCTGTATTAGAATTATGTGACCTCTAACAAATTCTAATACAATAGTTAAATAATGTTAAACGTTTCGAATGTTTATTGATTTTGATTCGTTTTTTTTTTTGTATGCGATTCGGGTTGATTAGAAAATATAATTGGCCCGGATAATACAAAACCTTAACCTGACTATAATGCACCAACCTCAATTTGGCAACAATTGCCAAAATATTTATGTTATTCTCTCCGGCTTAGGGTTACTCTTCTTCTTTTTTTTGTATTCCTGTTCCAAAGATGATACCCCTGAAAATGTTTTCCTTACTACACAATGGGAAGTTGATGCTTTTAACCATAAAATGGTTAGTGGCGACTTAGTTATTAGTGGTGATTTTATTACCGATTTATCGGCCTTAAAAAGATTAGAATATGTAGCCGGCAGCTTAGTAATCAGGAGGAATTATTTTTTGACCTCGCTTGAAGGCCTGGGTAATTTAAAAGAAGTTGGCAAAGATTTAATAGTTACAGATAATCCGGATATTCAGTCGTTCGATGGATTTGTTAATCTTGAACGAATTGGGCGAGATATTTTAGTATCAGACAATAATTCCTTTGTTTCGCTTGCCGGATTAAATCGTCTCACATCATTTAATGGCAATCTCTATATCAGCAGCAATGAATTGTTTTCTGATTTTGCCGGTTTTAAAGGCGAGAATATTCAATCTTTAACAGTTCATTCAAATGCCTCGCTTACAAATTTTAATTCATTGGGTGAGGTAAAGAAAATTACCAATTTTTCGGTTCGCAGCAACAATAATTTATCTTCTTTTGAAGGTTTTATTAACCTAGGAAGTATTGATGGAGGTCTTTTTATAAGTGGTAACCAGGCTTTAAAATCTTTTTCAGGACTTGAATCACTTCAAACCATCAAAGATATTACTATTGTTGGCAATGAAAGCCTTGAATCGCTCAACGGGCTTTCCGGATTGGTCTCAATCACTGGCCGAATTGTTATTGGAGGGCATGACAATGCAGCCAATCAGGGTAATCCAAAACTCAGAAATTACTGTTCCATACGAACTGCTTTATTGCAAAAAGTTAACACGTTGGATATTATTATTTTTAACAATGCCTATAATCCCACATTTACCGATTTTGTAGAGGGTAATTGCTCAAATTAGGTGATTTTTCCAAGACGATTTAAAAATATTAGGTTATTGACACCAATAATTTGTGGATAGTGTAATGTCCTTTTAATAATTAAGAGCTTGAAACATATTTTATTTGGGTTTCTTATTTTAATATTCTGCGCTAATGGTAATGCACAAATATCAAAATTAGATTCAACAGCCCGGCACCGTTTCTTTTTTTATGATGGTTGTATAGCCTTTAGCAATACACAGGTAATTCCCAATGGTTTACCGGGTAAGGCTAACGGCATTGCATATACTTTTGAAAAGCAATCGTTGACGAAAGCCCATACATTTATATTTAATATTCAATACAATTTTGGCCGGTTGCAAAACAACTTTATTTCGGGTAAAGCTGCGGCATACACTTTAAAAGAGATAAATATGGGTGGTAGTTGGCTATGGCCTTTAAAAACAGGGAATAACCGGTTTTTAGTTAATGCAGGTGGAGGCATTTTTGGTCATGCGGAATATTTTAACCCCGGAAAAATGACGGAAGCGCTTTTTATTTCTGCGAATCCGGTTGGGAATTGGAACCTGTCTGCCAACGGTGCCATTAATTTGGCTTACAAATGGGATAAGTTACAAATCCGGAATAATTTAAATGTTCCAATTTTGGTTGGCGGATTTTTCCCCGAATACCAATATTTCCCGTCACACATAAACAGCGAGCCGGTTTCATATATTACGGTGCCCAATGTTTTGGCTTACTTTGATAATTATCGAAAGGTTGATTATGCATTTACCCTTGATTTTTTTGCAGGTAAGCTAAGGTACAGCATTGGTTATCAATTTTTGTATAACAGTTTTAATATTAACGGTAATACCCAAAAATACATGCAAAACATGGTTGGTTTGGGTATTGGTCTTTAATAGTGTTGATTTAGCGATTAAAATTCTAGGTTGTTTAGTTAAACTCTTTTACCCCTAAATCTCCTAAAGGGGACTTTCCAAGATGCACTGGAAATTCCCCCTTCAGGGGGTTAGGGGGTAGAATGAGTAGCAAAAAATTTTCTTAACTAAACGACATTTGATTAAAATTCTATATTGAAATTTTTGTTAGGTGATTAGATTATAAGAAAGCCGGTATATCTTTTAAACTTACATATCTTATCTTTCCTTCTTATATCTAAATTTAAAAGTTACCTGTTAAAGCATATCTAACAAACTTTTGTAAACTCTATGTTAAAAAAAATTATTGCAGTTGCAATCTTTATCAGCCAAATGGCGTGTCAGGACAGTATTGTTAATCCTGATAATTCGTATGAGGGTATCTTTCAATCGTTCTGGGAAATTATGGACGAGCGTTACGTGTTTTTTGAAGAGAAGAACGTTGATTGGGATAAGGTGCATAAGGATTGGCTGCCTGTTTTTAAAGAGATTAAAACCGACTCGGCGGCGTTGGCGGCATTTGATTCAATTATTCGTATTGTTAACGATGCACATGTATGGGTCCGCTCCAAAGATGGAGAAATGGCCGAAATGTTTTCGGATGATAGGTTTTTCCTTGTTTTTTTGGAAGATTTATAAACGATATGGTTTTTCTAAGATAAAGGAAGGCATGCGTTACCATACTGCCCAATTGCCCGGTTCGGTAGCTTATTTGCGTGTTTTGCCCGAATTGGAAGTTGTTAATTATAACCAGTTGGGATTAGAAGAGTACGATTATACCAACGGGTTAATTATTGACCTGCGTGACTGTACAGGGGGATTTGAGACCGGTTATAAAATCTGTGGCATTTTCTATTCAGGGATAAAAACACTTATTTATAATCAGACAAAAAGTGGTAAAGCCCATAATGCCTTTACTAAACCCGAACCTTTAAGGTTAAAGGGAGCAGGGTTGGTGCCTGATGATACACCCTTGGTAGTTTTAATAAATGGCAACACATACAGTATGGGTCATGGCATAGCTACCATTATTAACGACTTAACCAATTGTGTTATAGTTGGGGAGCCCACATCAGGGGGTGGGGGTTCTATTTTTGAAGTTTTTTTGCCCGGCGGATGGAGCTTTTCTTACACAGCCACCAGATATATTAACCTTTCAGGGCAGCTCACCGAGAAAGGCTTAAGCCCCGATGTTTTTATACCTATGTCGCGCCCTTTTTATGATGAGGTTCATAGCCAAACCGGAGAAGACCCTCAATTGGAAAAAGCATTTGAACTATTTAATATTAATTGATGGACTATTTAAAGTCTATAATTGCAGGCCTCCTAAGCGGCTTCATTTTATTTATTTCGTATAAACCCGGCTTCAGCTTTTTTTCCTTTTTTTTTCTGCTGCCATTTCTTGCCTTTTCATCCTTCTATCAAACTAAGAGGGTTTTGATATTATTGAGTGCGTTTTCCTTCAATATTACCTGGCATATCCTAAATTTGCAGTTTCTTTTTTCTTTTAGCTATTCTTTATTTAAATAGGATTGCACCTCTGGGTATTGTCTTGTTTATAATTGTAGGCATACTGCCCTTTTTGTTTCTAATATTAAACACCAGGTATAAAGTTGCTTTGTTTGTTTGTAGTTGGGGCTTAATTGAAATTCTTTACATGAGATGGGATTTTTCTTCTCCCTTTTCTTCCTTAGGAATCGTTTTGGGAGGATACCCTCAATTGATTCAATGGTATCAGTTTACAGGAGTAACTGGTGGTAGTTTATGGATTTTGTCAATTAACTTTTTACTATACAATTCAATTAGTTCCATAGTTTTTTCAAACCCAAAAAGAGGGCGTTTAACTTGGAGGTTTATATTCGTTTTCTTAATGCCGGTTTTTTTGTCATCTTTTTTTTATCTTTTTAAAAAGGGAAAAATTGAGGTGCGAAATGTTCGTGTTTTTAGTTTTGGTAGTTCAGAAGATGAAATAACGATATGGCAGAGTGTTAGGTTGTTTTTTGAAAATGTTGATACCAATAAATACGTTGATTATAATGTTTTACCTGAACTTATTGTGTCGTTAAATAATCAAAAAGTTGAGAGTCAAAACAATTTGGTTTATCTGCGAGAATTAGCATGTAATAGTCAGACAAACAGTGTTTTTATTTTAGGGGTTGATTTGTTTGCCTGGCAAAATCAGCAGGTTTTGGCTGTTTCAATCGCATGTAATAAAATTCAACAACGCAACAAGGAACTCTTAGTTCCATTTGGGGAGCGGATTCCATTGTCAGGTGTGTTGAGTAAATTACAAATTATAAATGAAAAAAAACCCTATCCATATATTTCTTCTCAAAATGGAGATGAAGTATTTTGTCAGGGGGAAGATAAATTTCATGTATCTGTATGTTTTGAATCTTTTTTTGAAAATCATGTTGCTAAATACTTAAATGACGAAGTAGGAGCTATCTTTGTAATCGCCAGGGAACCATTTGTATATAATAGGCATTATAGAGATTTAACTCTTCTATTAACCAGAGTTCAGGCCATTACTTTTCAGAAGGATATTGCCAGATCATCATGGATTGGGGTTTCATGTATTGTTAAAGCTAATGGCCAGGTTGTTAATAGTATTTATGACGAAAATCAGATAATTGAATCTGAAATTGACTTCTCTAAGGGTATTTCCTTTTATGGCAAATATGGTGTTTATGTTAATCATATATGTCTTTTATTGTTATTCCTTATTTTTTGTTTTTTGTCAATTTATAGCAACTTCAATAATCGCTCTCGTTGAAAAACCGTATTTTTGCATTAATTATAATAAGAATAGAGATGGTTGGCGGCGGCTTTAGTAAGTAGTTCTGTATCGAATGGTTACAGAAAATCCATTTACTCTCAAGATGTTGATGTTTTTGAGGGTTATGGTATGCTCGACAAAGACGCCATCCTTATTAATGTACTTACGATGCAAGAACTCAACACCAAAGAAACCAGCGTTGTTTTAGCCGACAATTTGGCCAACGACCTTGCTCAATTACTGGAGTCATATAAAAGTGAGAAAATCTTTGTTCTTACTGACGACAATACCTTTCAGTTGTGCTTTCCGTTAATTGCCAAAGTACCGGGTATTAACCCCGAGCGGGTTATCGTAATTGGCGCGGGCGATGTGCATAAAAATACGGATACTCTTATAAAAGTATGGGCGTTTCTGGTTGAGAACGGGGCCGACAGGCATTCGTTGTTAATTAACCTGGGAGGCGGAATGCCTTGCGATTTGGGCGGATTTGCCGCTGCTACTTTTAAGCGGGGGATTCCTTTTATTAATATTCCCACTACTTTGCTGGCACAGGTAGATGCATCGGTGGGTGGAAAAACCGGCATTAACTTTAAAGGTTTTAAAAATGAAATAGGCTCGTTTAAACAAGCCGAAAAAGTGTTGCTCGACACATCCCTTCTGCAATCGCTCGATGGGGATAATTTGCTGTCGGGCTTTGCCGAGATGATTAAACATGCCTTCCTTAAAGGCCAGGAAATGCTAAACCGCACTCTCGATTTTAATATTCTTAATCCCGATATGAAAGCTTTGGGTCAGTTGGTGGCCGAATCGGTTTTAATTAAGGACTACTATGTTACGGCCGACCCGTTCGAGAAAAATATACGTAAGGCCCTAAATCTGGGGCATACTGTTGGTCATGCGTTCGAAAGTCTGGCGCTGAAGCGGCATCAGCCCGTTTTGCATGGTTTTGCCGTTGCTTACGGAATGGTGTCTGAACTATATCTGGCCCATCTGAAACTGGGGTTCGATATGGATATTGTTAGCCGGTATGCCCAATATGTTCATTCTGTTTATGGAACATTTCACTACACAGAGAGCGATTATGATTACCTTTACGAAACCATGACCCACGACAAGAAAAACCGCAGCGGACGAATCAACTTTACACTGCTTAAACAACCGGGCGAAGTGGCCATCAATATACATTGCGAGCGTAATGAGGTAGAAACAGCCCTTGAGTTCTTCAGGAGCAGTCAGAAATAATTAACAGTTTGATACTTGTATTTTCAATAGCGTCATCATGTCAATAACCATACAGGCCCCCGGGCAGTTGCAATATGCAGAAATTAATCTTCCGGCATCAAAAAGCATCAGCAACCGATTGCTTATATTAAATGCTTTAAGCTACAGTACGTATGCCATTAAAAATCTGTCGGACAGTGACGATACACGGGCTATGCTTCAGGTTTTCAATTCGAACAGCAATCACTTCGATATTGGGGCTGCCGGAACCACCATGCGTTTTTTAACCGCTTATTTATCGAAAATAGTTGGCGAATGGATTTTAACCGGCAGCGAGCGCATGAAACAGCGCCCTATTCACGTGTTGGTTGATGCGCTGAATGAGTTGGGGGCTAAAATAGAATATATTGAAAAAGAAGGTTTTCCACCACTGCGTATTTTTGGCAGCTCTTTAAAGGGAGGAACCATTGAATTGCCCGGAAATGTAAGCAGTCAGTATATTTCGGCTTTGCTCATGATAGGTCCAACCATGGAGAATGGTTTGGTTTTAAACCTGAAGGGAGAAATAACGTCCAAGCCATACATTTATCTTACCCTAAAGCTAATGGAACAGTTTGGCGTTAAATGCCAATGGGAGGGTAATGTTATTTCAGTGCCATCAACCAATTATAAACCCATTCAGGCCAAAGTGGAGAGTGATTGGAGCGCAGCGTCCTATTGGTTTGAGATGGTTGCATTGGGAAAAGTTGGCGATTCGGTTTGTTTAAAAGGCCTCGACCGTTATAGTTGGCAAGGCGATGCTGCTGTAGCCGATTTGTTTAGACAGCTTGGCGTTCAATCGAAATTTTCGCAAAAGGGGTTGGTGCTTACTAAAGTGGGAGAGCCTGCATCACAGTTTAATCACAACTTCAGCAAGGAGCCCGATTTGGCTCAGACTTTTGCCGTAACCTGTGCTTTTTTAAATATACCCTTTAATTTAACAGGATTGCATACCCTTAAAATTAAAGAAACCGACCGAATTACAGCGTTGGTAAACGAGCTGGCTAAGTTTGGGTTTGATGTTGAAACCAATGGTGCAGATAATCTTGTTTGGAAGGGCAGAAGAATTTCGCCACTTTCAGAAATAGAAGTATATACCTATAAAGACCATCGTATGGCCATGGCATTTGCGCCTGCATCGCTGGTTTTCGCACCCTTTAATATTGCCGACCCGATGGTGGTAACCAAATCGTATCCAGGTTTTTGGAATGATTTGTCTGCAGTAGGGTTTAAAATAATTTTATAAATACTGTTTTTTATAAGTAGCGACATTATGGCGCATTCTGCTTTCGCGGCAATGTCATTATGACATAAACAAATTATTAATCCTGTCATTATTACACGTTTAATGGTTTGGTATTTCCTTTGATTGGTTTAGATTAGAACAATAAATTTAAGTTTAACTAAATTGATGGAGGAAATAATTATGACACTTGTAAGAAGGTTTAACCAAATGCCGGACATCGCCAATATTTTTGATGATTTTTTCGGTGGTGAGTTTTATACAAATCCGGCAGTAAACAGCAGGAGTTTTGTACCGGCTGTAAATGTTAAGGAAAATGAAAACGAGTACATTATTGAAGTTGCCGCACCCGGCATGAACAAAGATGATTTTAAGGTAGAGGTTAACAACAATGTACTTTCCATTTCATGTGAAAGAGAAGAAAAAAAAGAGGAAAATGAAAAAGGTTATACTCGCAGGGAGTTTGGGTATACAAACTTTAAGCGTTCCTTCACAATTCCCCGCCATGAAGTGGATGAATCAAAAATCGATGCCGTTTACCAAAATGGTATTTTGCAGTTAAAATTGAGTAAGCGGGAAGAAGTTAAACCCAAACCTGCGCGTATGATCGAAATTAAATAAGCAGGAGGTTTAGCCGGATTAAAAATTGATTTATAAAAGTCGGATGGTTGCATCCGGCTTTTTTTACATAAAAAAGCCAATACCTATTTACGCCGCATGCGCCCCAAAGGGTGATTGAATGCAAAATATGGGTTACAACAGGTATTTATTGTTTTTATAAACCCAAATTAATCAATAGGGGGCGAAGTATAAGCCGAACTATTTGATTTAATTGGGATAATCCCGATTTAGTGATTGTTTCAAGTCCAAATATTTGAAATTGATTACAAGCACTTTATCGATTACGCATTTGAAAATGCGTAATTTGGGATAAATAGGTGTTTTCGTAACAGGCTTAAAATCTAAAAAAGGATTGTTGGTTTAATTTGCCATACAAATAAGGAGAAACTCTTTAATAGAGTTTTTTGGGTTTCGAATCATATTTGTATTCTTCAATCATTAAAGGATTAGCGTTGTCACTACATGGTATTGCGGGTCGGCGCCCTCCAAAGCGTAGTTGTGATTTCTGGTTAAATTCAAATATAAGGGATAATTCATGTGCCCCTGCGCTTTGAAGACCAAGATTAGAAATGGTAATATCATAGCTGTAACCTATACGGAAAGCTCCATATTTATATCTTAGCATCAGTATAATTGCATCATGATTAATCCTTTGGTCAACATTTGAAAAAACAGGGATTCCCCGGTACCATATTCCTAATTCTATAGGGGCATTGTACCAATAAAAACCTGCATCAAGTTGTTTGAAATTAAGCTGGTTTTGGTAACGAAAACTCATTGAAAAAGCTCTTTCCAGCCCCAGTCTTTGTTTTTTTTGGGTCCATATATTGGTTCCACCGAAAAGGGTGAATTTTCGGTTAAGTTTTATCTCTTCACCCAAAAATGAGTGGTTTGGTTGTGTAAGGTGATCAGTTGTTATTCCGGCCCAAAAAAACTGGCTGTAAAAAAAGATTGATGCCGCAAAATCAATAAAGTCGGTATTTTCATTTGCAAGCCTTTCCCACGAACCCGATGCACCACCTCCAATTTGTTCGTCGGCGAAAATGAGTTTGCTAAAATCCAGGGCCCTGCTTCCTGATGCAAATTGAATGCCCGGAACAAAATGCCAATCCTGGTTTAACTGTACATTATATGAATATTGAAGGCCAATATGTGTAAATGTAAGATTTGCGCTTCCTGCCTTATCCTGGATAATTTGTATTCCCATTCCGCTGTTAAAGCGGGAGAAATAATTATCGAATGATACAGCCGAAGTGGTAAATGCCTTAGAAATACCCGGCCATTGGTTTCTGTAGTTCATGGTCAGCCTTGCGCCATCAGTGGAGCCGGCAAGTGACGGGCTTAAATAAAGTGGAGCAGCATAAAATTGCGAAAAATGCACATCCTGGGCAGTCAAAGCATAATTACCTGAGAAAATAAATAATAAAACAAATATCAAGTGTTTTACAAATATTTTTAACTGTATTATTTCAGTTTTAATTATGTGCATTAATTCTATTTTTAATAGCCCGGTAAGGGCCTTTTAAAATGGTTGAGCTATTATTATCTTATTAACGTTACATCTCCGGCTCTTATTTCAACTTTACCATTTGCTGTTTTATATCTGGCCCTCCAAATATACACTCCCTGGGGGGCAGCTTTCCCTTTCAGGTATCCATCCCAGCCAATTTCAATATCGTCTGACTCAAATATCAACTCGCCCCATCGGGTAAAAATTTGAAGCAGGTATTCAACTATACCCTTTTGAACAAAGGGATAAAAGATATAATTTTTTGGGTCGCCAAATCTATATTTACCACCTGTGGAGCCTGATGGATTTGGAGTAAAGGCATTTGGAAAACTTATTTCGCCACCTTGTTCAACTTTTATTGCTTGGGGTAAAGAGAAAAAATCTTCGCAACCAAAGTTATTGTTTACCCATAACGATACAGTATAGATTCCCGGTTGTTGGTATTGATAAACAGGAGAAAATTCACCTGAAACGTTTCCATCACCAAAATTCCATTCATAAATGGTAGCGCCAATTGACCGGTTAATAAAAACTGGTTTTTCGCCCGGTATGTATATTACTCTAGGAATTATTTCAAATCGGGCCAAAGGTTTATCAAATACAATTATATCAAGGTTTTCAGCAAAACTAATACCTCCGGGGCCGCTGGCTGTTAATTTTACCTTATAGGTACCCGGAACATAATATGTGTGGGTTGGTTGTCGTTGTTGTGACATAATTCCATCTCCAAATTCCCATAAGAAAGTTGTTGCATCAAGTGTGGTATTTGAAAAATTAACAGTAAGGGGAGGGCAACCGCTTGATGGATTTGCTCCATAATTAATTTGCGGTAGCATCGGGTTAATAGTTATTTCACGGCTCGCAAAATTGCTGCACTGCCCGTTTGTAACATTTAGCTCAATCCTATATATGCCTGAGCCCGGGTAAGTGTGGGTTCCGGGATTTTGAGCACCGGATGTGGTCCCATCGCCAAAATTCCACAAATAGCTCCAGTTGCTGCCGGTGGTTTGATTTGTAATATTTACGGTGCGGCTTGGCATGTGCTGAACTGTTGGGGTAACATTAAATGCAGCAACAGGCGATGGAAATACGGTAACCTGTTGCATGGCTGTTGAGATACAATTAAAAGGGTTAACTGCCATCAACAATATATTATAGGTTAAGTTATTGTCGGTAGTATTATTGAAAATATGTGATATCTGGAATCCCCCTGTCACGGAATTCCCATCTCCAAAATCCCAGTTATAATTAATGTATCCTGGAGTGGTGGAAAAAATGGCATTAAGCGGATGGCAGCCTGAAACCGGGTTTACGGAAATTGATAATGGAGATGAAGGGAAAACTGTTATGTATGTGGTTACTGAATCGGTACACCCAAAACTGTTTTCTGCATAAAGCATAACAGGGTATGCCCGAATAAAGTTATTGGTGTTTGCAAATGTATGATTGGGTTCAGGTTCGGTTGAATAGGGGGTTCCATCCATAAAGTTCCACCGGTAACCGGTAGCTCCAGTTGTAAGATTAATAAATTTGGTTTCAAGGGGTGCACAACCGGCAGCCGGCACGGCCATTGCCCTTGGATATGGTTTGGGTGCAACCTGTAAATCAAACTTAAGGGTATCGTTACAACCATACGTGTTTCCGGCAATAAGGGTTATTTCAAGGGTACGTATTGATGTAGTAAAATTATCATAAACCTGTACCGGGTTTGTAGCTGTTGAAATCAATCCTCCACCCAGGTTCCATTTATAAAAATCAGCATTTAATGAATTATTAGGGAATGTAACCTCATAAGGCGAACAACCCAGAATGGGTAAGGGATCAACTATCGCTTCGGACTGAGGCATAAAGTTAATTTGCAGGGTTGCTTCTCCCCGACAACCAAAACCGGAAGATTCTCTCCAGGTAAAGCGGTAAGCACCAGGTTGATCAACAACAGCCATTGTAGTTGGTTGTAGCGGATCATCAAAAGTTACATTTCCCGGACCTGAATCAAACAGCCATGTACCTCCTGATATATCGGGTATTGAAATAATTTGTGCAGTTGTTCCGCAAACAGGGAAATCAGGAATCACCCTTGGATTTGGAAGTTGTGCGAAGTTTATTTCTACTTCATCATTTGAAATACACCCGTTTAAATTTATTTCCCAGTTAAACCTGTAAACCCCTGTTTGATTAACCGTTAATGATGTTGAAGATGATGTAGGTGATGAGATCGTTGACGTTCCCGGACCTGAAACCATACTCCAAAAACCGGTTGTGCCTGCCCATGTATTTCCTGTTAAAGTATAGTTAAGATTGCATGTGGGTGCATCGGGCCCGGCGTTGGCTATTGGTTGTTCTTTAATAGTAACAGTTATAGTATTGGAATCAGTGCATCCCTGATCGTCGGTAACCCTGTAGGAAAAGGTGAAAACTCCTGTTAAATCAGTATTTAAAATGGGATTAGCAATGTTTATATCCGATAATTTTGCTATATCCGGACCTGACCACTCATGAGTTACATAGTTTCTTGTTCCTCCTGCAGCAACAGGTTGAAGAGTTACATTACTAAATTGGCAAACTTCTATATTGGGTGGATTAAAGTTTACAGAAACAGGCGAAACTGTAATTGACAAAGAAGTTGAATTTTTACACCCGCGCTGGTCAGTAACAAGCAACTGCAAATTGTAAATTCCTGTTACAGTAGTCTGAAATAAGGGATTAAAAATATTGGTTGAATTTAATGGGCCTGTATTTCCCACCCATTGCGCAGTATAGGGTGATGTACCATTAAAAACCCTTGCATCTATGGGTTGCGTTACACCAGGACAAAGATACCCGGGGCTGCTTAATGAAAGGGATACATCGGGTGATCCCCATACTTCAACCTGTGTTGTTCCTGATGCAGAACATCCGTTGGGATCGGTGAAGTTATATGAGATTGGATGGATTCCGGGACCAGCAACTGCAGGGTTAAAAACTCCGGTGGTTGAATTGGTAATTCCAGGTCCTGCCCAAATACCACCGGGTGTGGCAGCTGTTAAAGTAACTGGTGGGTTATTCTGACAAAATGGTCCAACCGCTGTTATTGTACCATCAGGCAAGGCAACAATAAGGGCAATAGCAGTAATTTCAATAGGTGGATTGTCACCGTTAATAGGGTCTGCCGGTGCACCCGGAATGGTGGGATCATCGTAAGGATTGCAATAGTTCCAGTTGCGTAAGGTTACTTCAAAATAATCACCAACATTGTATCCGGCGGGTATTTCAATGTACATCGACCTGTTATGGGGAGGCTGTGGCCCCTCAATGGGTTGTGTGGTAGCCGTAATTGCCCCTGTATATGGATAACTCCTGATTGCTCCTCCAACTCTTGCCGTACTGATGGTTGTTCCACCTGTACCATAAATCCATTGGGTCCATCTTCTGAAATTGTTCCTTGTATCATACTCTGCCGGCGGAACGCAATTCCACAAACTTGCATCATTAAAATATGTTGCCCCGCTTTGCCCAAAACAAATTGGATAAATAGCCGGTGCAATATGGAGAATACCACCATTCTGGTCATCTACATCCCAAACAGTAACAATTTGTGTTTGTATTGACGATGTACATTGAATTCCATTAACAACAAGCATGGTTGTTGGATTGTAATTACATCTGTTGCCACCTTTTGGGTAAACATGTGTTTGGGAGGCTTCCCATTGGCCTGTTGATGCATTAAATGTTGCATTCACAGTTGTTGGCACAGTTCCATCATCCCAGTTAAAATATATCTGGATTAATCCCGGTCCTGTATAAGTTACACCTCCGTATGAAACCGACCAGTTTGCTGTAACAGGAGCGCACAATTTGTTCGGTATCATATTGTTACCTTTTGATGCATAATTGCACTCATCCTGAGCTAATATAAACTGGCCCGCCATCCAAAACAAAGTTATTGATGCAAATTTTAAAATGGGTTTCATTTTTTATAAAGCCAGATTAAAACAGTTTTTCTTCTCTTTTTTAAATAATACAATCCCTTCAATTATTATCACGTTTATATGATTTATATCAGAATAGGCATTTAAATGGGGAAAAATGAGTTACATCATTTTTTATTCCAAAATTGACCGTGATATTTATAGTGCTTTAAGTCAGGGTGTTGGGTGGTTATTTGTGTTTATAATAACCATCCCGAATTATATGATTTAATGGTATTTATAAAACCAGTCTGTTTTTTTGTTTAAACAATAACGCATGATTAACAAACTCATTGCATCGGTTATTCCCTATTTTCCTAAAAAATTTATATGGCTTTTTTCAAAGCGTTATATAGCAGGAGAATCCCTGGATGATGCTATTCGTGTTTCACACGAACTTCATTCTTCGGGGGCTTGGGTTACTGTAGATCTTTTAGGTGAGTTCATCACCAAAATTGAGCAGTCCGTGGAAAATATGGAAGCATACGTCAAAATTATTGAAAAGTTTCGGGATCAACCTTTAAACGTTACCTTTTCACTTAAACCTACAAGTTTTGGGTTACTTCTGGATTTTGAATTATGTTACAAATATGTTCGCCAGGTAGTGCTAAAGGCATCTGAAACAGGACATATGGTTCGAATTGACATGGAAGATTCGGAGTGTGTTGACAGGGAAATTGAATTGTACAAACGACTTCATGGCGAGTTTCCGCAAAATGTGGGGCTTGTAATACAAGCTTACCTGAAACGCACTGATTCTGATATTAAAAATTTAATCCAGATGCATACACCCGAAAAACCTGTTAATATTAGGTTGTGCAAGGGAATTTACCGCGAACCGGAATCAATAGCATTTAAAGATAAGAACCGTATCAACCTTAAGTACCTCGAAAATCTGGAGGAACTTTTGAAAAATGGGGTTTATGTTGGAATTGCAACACATGATAAGTTTTTAGTTAACAGTGCAATCGGGTTAGTTAATAAGTACGGCCTAACAAAAAAACAATATGAATTTCAGATGCTTTACGGTGTTACTCCTGAATTACGGGCAGAATTGATTGAGAGCGGACATTCCATGAGAGTTTATGTTCCTTTTGGCAATGAATGGTTTGGGTACTCAACACGCAGGTTAAAGGAAAACCCTGAAGTTGCCGGACATATTGTTAAGGCTTTGTTTTTTAAGGGATAAAAACAGTTTAGGTTGTTTAGTCAGAATTAGTTTTAATAATTTACCCGAAAATACCCCAGCTACTTTTTTAATCACTACTGTCCGATAAATTTTTCGATAAGATGCTATAATGCCAACTAAT
>JBBIVA010000066.1:0-19692 GCA_037439945.1 Marinilabiliaceae bacterium | reverse complement strand
TTCTAATGACGGTCATTAGAAAAAATGGCTAAAGACAAATTTGGGTTTAATTGATTACGCTAAGCCACCGTGTAATTTTTCCCTGTTGAAAACTAGGGGCGAACGAGGGAAAAATGAGGCAAATAACCTATTTTTGCAGGTGTAAAATACGGGCTAATATTTTAATAGAAAAAGAATAAAGTTTTATATATTTGTTTAACTCTCTGTTTTAAACTAATCAATACCCTGTCAATCATGGAAAAAAATGCAGCGTTAATATTGGAAATAGCATCAGAAAAAATGGAAAAGGCCGTTGAGCACCTCGACCGGGAAATTGGAAAAATACGGGCCGGCAAAGCCAATCCTAAAATGCTTGAGGGAATTGCTGTAGATTATTATGGAACAATAACCCCGCTACAACAGGTGGCAAATATAAACACCCCCGATGCCCGAACAATTGCAATTCAACCCTGGGATAAAAAAATGATTCCAATTATTGAAAAAGCAATAATGGCAGCCAACCTTGGATTAAACCCCGATAACAACGGGGAAATAGTCCGCATTAATGTGCCCCCGTTAACCGAAGAACGAAGAAAAGATCTTGTAAAACAGATTAAGAAAATTGGAGAGGAATCAAAAATTGCAATCCGCAATATTCGTCGCGATGCCAATGAAGACCTGAAAAAACTTAAAAAAGAAGGCCTGCCCGAGGATATGGAAAAAGATGCGGAAGATAACGCGCAAAAGCTTACTGACAATAACATAAAAAAGGTCGACCTGCTTTTAGAGAAAAAAGAAAAGGATATTTTAACTGTTTAAAAGGTTTTAAATATTTTAAATTTTCACTACTATCCGATAAAAAGTTGTTTTGTACCTAACGAGACAAAAGTTCAATTCTCAATTAAGTGTTTTACCTATCTTTAGTCCCTAACGGTACTGCGCCGTAAGGTACAGAATATCGGTAAAGATGAATCGGCCCCAATTTTCAGTAGTGTCCTGTAGGGACACCGCAATTAGTTGGCATTATAGCATCTTATCGAAAAATTTATCGGACAGTAGTGATAAATTTTATAAACTTTTAATATCTGAACAAACCAAACACAATAAGCAAACCCGTTTGCGTAATAAATCAGCAAACGGTTTTTTTTTATCACAAAATAGTTTTTTGTTTAAGCTCCCCTGCTAATAGGTGGAACATGTTTCCCAAAAGGCAGGCTCACACTACTCATTTGGGCCCCTCCGTACTTCGATTCACAGGTTTTGCAATTTTTGCAAACCCGTTTGTCTAATGGTTTGGGTTACATGGCGATGAACTAAATGCCTTTTTTGTCAGATAGGTTTTCGAAGGCAAAAAACCCCAGGGTTATAAATTAAAAGTAGCAATCAGTTAATGACCAAATTTGGTAAAATCTTAAATTATGTATTTCACAAAAAAATAATAATATCGAAAAAACCCAAGGCAAAATTTCATCTTTAACCCATTTCGTATGTAAAAAAAATATAATTAAAAATTATTTTTTTCTTCCCTTAACCATAAAGCTAAAACGCTTGATTTGGTTTTGTTACATCGTTATAACCACCCCTTTTTCTTAGCTTATTAATCTGAAATTAATATGTCTGTAATGGCCCCAAAGATTATTTGTTAAGACTAAAATAAACTACCACCCCTAAATTAGCTCAGAAATAATATATACAATCCGGTAATAACATATTTTCAGGTTATTGATTTAAGGAGATGAAATGCCGGAGAACAAATTTTGTTTAAGGTAAATGGATTAAACCTTTTTTTATTGGTAAGAGATTCTGAATTGGCTTGGGTGAAATCTCAAATAAAGGCAAAACAATTCTCCGGCAATCATATTTTTATGACATTTAGTTAACACACCACACCTGCTAAATGAAAATCCCGTTGCAGAAATTTCTCCAACGGGATTTGTCCTTTTCTGTTAAAGTATATTACCGAACTATTATTAGCGTATAACTCTTCTTTCCTTTTTGCACCAGAATATATTTCCCGTTCAACAGGAAGTTACTGTTAATTATAAATTCAGCCGATTCAATTTTTTCTTTGTTTATACTTACTCCGCCACTGGTTATGGTTCTGCGTGCCTCCCCTTTTGACGGAAACACCCTGGTTGCTTCGGCTAGCAAATCAATTATATTTATACCGGCTTCAATGGTTTGCAACGACACATCACACGATGGGACTCCATCAAAAACAGACAATAAAGTTTTCTCATCCATTTTTTTGAGGGTCGATGTTACTCCTTTCCCAAATAATATTTGTGATGCTTCAACTGCAAACTCATATGCATCTGCCCCATGTACCATTTTTGTAACTTCTCCGGCAAGGCGTTTTTGAAGTAATCTTTCATGGGGTGCCTTAAGGTGTTCGTCTATTAATGATCCAACTTCGGACCGTGACAGCAATGTAAAAATCCTAATGTATTTCCCTGCATCTGCATCTGAAGTGTTAAGCCAGAATTGGTAAAACTGGTATGGACTTGTTCTGTCTGGGTCAAGCCAAACATTGCCCGATTCTGTTTTGCCAAATTTGCCCCCATCTGATTTGGTAATCAAAGGGCAGGTAAGAGCAAATGCTTCGCCCCCTGCAATTCTCCTAATCAGCTCAGTTCCTGTGGTAATATTTCCCCACTGATCGGATCCTCCCATTTGAAGCTTGCAGTTTTTACTCTTATAAAGATGTAAAAAATCGTACCCCTGAACCAACTGGTAAGTAAATTCGGTAAATGACAGCCCCTCCCGTGAATCTGAACTGATTCTCTTTTTCACTGAATCTTTGGCCATCATATAATTAACCGTAATATGCTTCCCTATCTCCCTTATAAAATCCAGGAAAGTAAAATCCTTCATCCAGTCATAATTATTTACCATTTCGGCCTTATTAAGCTGGTCGGTTTCAAAATCAAGAAACCGCGACAATTGGTTTTTCAAACATTCCTGGTTGTGGCGTAGTGTTTTCTCATCAAGGAGATTACGTTCGCTCGATTTACCCGAAGGGTCGCCAATCATTCCGGTTGCTCCACCAACAAGTACTATGGGTTTGTGCCCCGATACCTGTAAATGTTTAAGCATCATAACGCTTACAAGGTGCCCGATATGCAATGAGTCGGCCGTTGGGTCAATACCAACGTAACCAGTGGTCATTTCTTTCTCGAATTGTTCTTCGGCACCGGGCATGATATCGTGAACCATTCCCCGCCACTTTAGTTCTTCTACAAAATTCATATTGAATCTATTTCAACTTTACCCTAAGATAACCCTGCCAAAATTGCAAAATCATTGCCCAGGAAATAAACCGCAAATATATAAAATTTATAACGCCATAAATGGAGTTGGTTAAATCATTACCGGTTCATCCAATTGCGGAGTTTCGTTTTTTTGAGGTAGCAAATGCTGGTAATTTATACGTAACAGGTCCATAGTTGCAGGCGCTAATCTTTCAAGTGGGATAAATAAATATGATTTCTCACGGGTTTCAGGTGGTATTACCTTGTTACCGTAACCTGAGAACTCAATTATAAAAATAAGAACACTAATTATGTAGGCAGATTTTATTAATGCAAAAAAACCTCCAAGAATACGGTTTAGCCAACCCAGGGCCAGGGCCTTTACTGTGGAATCAACGATCCTGGCAGCCAGTTGCACTAAAATAATTAAACCAACAAATAAAAGTATAAATGCAATTATTGATATATATTTTGACGTAATGAAATTAGCCAGCCACTGTGATGTAACCCCTGATAAATAAATTGCACCAATTATTCCCAGAATCAAACCAACCAATGAGGCCAGTTCAATTATAAAACCTTTTATTAAACCCCTGATAATAGCAAACGCTAAAACTACCAAAAAAATTAAATCGAAGTAATTCATTATAATAAAAATTTGATCCCCCTTAAACTATTAATACATAAAAGTAATTGTTGATACCGATTTTTTAAACTTAATTACAATATATATTGCATTGCAATAATTAATTTAACAAAATTTTCTAAGTTACCGCTTAAATCTTTTTTATTAGAGTACCCCTTAATGATAATCATTAATAAATTGCAATTAAAATTATTGACAGGGAGTATCAAGTTGTGAAATGAATTAATTACTTATACGGGTTTAATCTGCACAAATAATTGGGACAGGCTCAATATGGAAACCAAAATTGTAAGTATTTCCGACTCCAGTTTTATTGGTTTTTTAATCTATAAAATATTATAAAAATTTGTTAATCAAAACATAAGCTGTAAATAATTATTATGATTGATATTCAACCTGTACCAATAACAAATTTGGATCAATTCTATTTCATTCCCAAAGTTCAAAATTGATTATATTTGAACCATCAAACAATTTAAAATGTATGCCAGTACTGAACAAAATTATCTCCAAAATACACTCCAAGCGGCTAAGGCAAATTGAACATTTCAGTAAAAATGCTGAAGAAGTCCAGACTGGACAGTTTAAGCATTTAATAAAAACAGCTTCTAAAACAGAATGGGGAAAACTTTACGATTATAAATCAATAGTAAATATTAGTGACTTCCAGCAAAGAGTGCCGGTTCAGGATTATGATGCATATCTTTCACATATTATAAGGCTTAGGCAGGGTGAGAAAAATCTTTTATGGCCGGGCGAAATTAAATGGTTTGCAAAAAGTTCAGGAACAACCTCATCAAAAAGCAAGTTTATACCTTTAACCAATGATGCCCTTAAGGAGTGCCATTTTAAAGGAGGGCGCGATGTCATGGCGATTTATCATAATAACTATCCTGAAAACAGAATTTTTACTGGCAAAACACTAACCCTGGGAGGAAGCCACCAGATAAATAATTTTAACACACACTCCCGTTACGGAGACCTTTCGGCCTTGCTAATACAGAATTTGCCCTTCTGGACCAGATTTGTTAGAACCCCCAGCCGTAAAGTAGCTTTGCTTGTTGAATGGGAAGAAAAGCTTAAATTAATTACAGCCGAAACAATTAAACAAAATGTTACATCACTTGCCGGTGTCCCCTCATGGTTTTTAGTTTTACTGCGTCATATTATCGAATTCACAGGAAAAAATCATCTTCTTGAAATATGGCCAAACCTGGAACTTTTTATTCATGGCGGTGTAAGTTTCAATCCCTACCGCAGTCAGTATCACGACCTGATTCCATCTGATAAGATGCATTATATGGAAACTTATAATGCATCAGAAGGTTTTTTTGCCATTCAGGATGAGAAAAATTCTTCATCAATGCTGTTAATGCTTGACTATGGTATTTTCTTCGAATTCATGCCGGTTAGCCAAAAGTGGGGCCCTTTTCCTGAAACAGTAACTCTTGACAGGGTTTTACCAAATGTAGATTATGCAGTTGTTATTTCAACAAACGGTGGCCTGTGGAGATATTTAATTGGCGACACAATAAGGTTCTCGTGCATAAATCCATACCGTATTACAATTTCAGGCCGTACCAGGCATTACATAAATGCTTTTGGAGAAGAAGTAATTATTGACAATGCCGAAAAAGCCATTCAGGTAGCGTGCCAAAATACCAATGCAATAATAAAAGAATATACTGCCGCCCCGGTTTATATGAGCGCCCATAACAAAGGGGCTCATCAATGGCTTATAGAGTTTGAAAAAGAACCTGATGATATTTCAAGTTTTATGGCAATTATGGACACGGAGCTTAAAGAGCAAAACAGCGATTATGAAGCCAAACGTTATAAGGATATCACACTTGAATTTCCACATTTAACAGTGGCTAAAAAGGGGTTGTTTTTTAACTGGTTAAAGAAAAAAAATAAATTGGGAGGCCAAAATAAGGTTCCCAGGCTTTCAAATACCAGGGATTATATTGATGAGTTGCTTGAGTTAAACAAATAACAGGTTAAATTTCAGGATTTTAACCTTAGGATTAAATTTAAAACATATTGAAGGATTATTTAGGTGTTCCTTTGAATAAAGAGAAATAAGATGCATATAGCTATAGCAGGAAATATTGGCTCAGGAAAAACATCACTTGCGTCAAAACTGGCAAAACATTATCAATGGGAACCTCACTACGAGGAAGTAGATGAAAATCCTTACCTCGCCGATTTTTATGAAGATATGAAAAGATGGTCGTTTAACCTTCAGGTTTATTTTCTTAACAGCCGCTTTTCCCAGATTGTAAATATCAGAAAATCAAATAAAACAATTGTTCAGGACAGGACAATTTACGAAGATGCCTACATATTTGCTGCCAACCTGTATGATATGGGACTGATGAGCAAACGTGACTATGTTAACTACGGTGGCTTATTTGAATTGATGACCGGCCTAATTCAACCTCCTGAATTGCTAATTTATTTAAGGGCTTCGGTACCAACACTGGTAAGACAAATTGAACTTAGAGGTCGGTCCTATGAAGCAGGAATACGGCTCGATTATCTTAAAAGACTAAACGAGCGGTATGAGGCTTGGGTACACAATTACAAACAAGGTAATTTGCTGATAATTAACGTTGACGAGTTGGACTTTGTTAACAACAGTGCCGCTTTAAGCATCATTTTTGATAAAGTTGACGCCAAACTACATGGACTTTTTTAGTTATGGGAACCATAGGAAATATCATTTGGTTAATATTTGGCGGCCTTATTATGGCAATTATGTATTTTATATCAGGCCTGTTGTTAATCTTTACAATAATTGGGATTCCGTTTGGGCTTCAGGTTATGAAAATTGGAATATTGGCTTTATGGCCCTTTAACAGTAAAGTTGTCCCAACGAGGCAAAATGGTGGCTGTCTGCTTACAATTTTTAATGTCATATGGATTTTACTTGGCGGAATATGGATTTCCGTTGCGCACGTTTTATGGGGTATATTTTTTTGTATTACTATAATAGGAATCCCGTTTGGCAGGCAACACTTTAAACTTGCCGGATTAGCCTTAACCCCTTTTGGATTTACAATTGTTTAACCCTAATAAAACGAGAATTATTTAACAACCACAATTTGCACCGGCTTTTCGGGAAACACCAATGAAAATTGCAAACATGGAGTTCCCCCGTAATAACGGGACAAGATTCCGACAATTTAAAAACAAATTATTTACGGAAGAAACAACGGTAAACCGGGACCGGCAATCCGGGCTAACTTTAAAATAATTTGCAAGTGAAACCATTTATTAAAAAAACCTTACTTTCTCTTAGCCAGGTTCTTTTCCGCTATGGACTTGGAATAATATTGATATGGATTGGCATTATGAAGTTCAGAAACTCCGAGGCATTTCACATTGATGAGGCAATTTCACAAACCATAATTTTTAAATGGGCGTTAAAGTATATAACCGTTTATACCTTTAGTATAATAATTGCCTGGGTTCAGATAATAGCAGGTATCCTGATAATGCTTAAGCACTGGTGGCCAAAAATTTCCGTATGGGGGGGCATTATGGCTATAGTTATTTTTCTGGGTGGAATATTGGTTTTTTTTACATCCGGAATAGTTTGGGAAAACGGATATGGTTTTCCTGAGATTTCAAGGGCTGGGCACAATTTCTTAAAAGACTTTATTCTTTTTGGGGCCGCCGCATGGTGTATAAGCGACACGTTATAAACAGTTTAAATGAGCAAACAGGTAACAATATATTGCGCATCAAGTCCAAAGGTGCCACAAATATATTTTGATGCTGCAGAGGAGTTATCACGGCTTCTTATTGAATCGGGATATGCCATAAGGTACGGAGGCGGGGCTAAAGGACTTATGGGAATTATTGCCGACACTGCCCTTAAATACAGGGGTACAATTACCGGGGTTATTCCGGGTTTTATGATTGACGTAGAGTGGGAACATAAAGGGGTAACAGAAATGATCCATGTTAAAACCATGCATCAAAGAAAAGAATTATTAATAGAAAATACCGATGCCGTAATTGCGCTGCCTGGCGGAACCGGCACCCTTGAAGAGTTGTTTGAAGTTATGTCATGGAAAAAACTTGGTCGCTTTCCGCACCCCATAGTACTTTTAAATACAAACAATTATTATGATTCTCTTATTGAAATGTGCAACCGTATGGTTAAAGAGTCATTTATGCGACCACAACATGAAAGTATATGGAGTGTTGTTTCAAAGCCGTCAGAGGTAATTCCGGCAATATTGGGCGCAAAACCCTGGGGGCCCCAGGTAATAAATTTTGCATCTGTTTGATAAAATATATCCTGCTTAGAAAAAAAAATGGTTTATTTACTACTTTTGTCAAAAACCTTACTTTTTGATGCTAATTAGTGATTTAAAATATCTACAGGTAACCCAGGAAGCATCACAAAATCAGCTTCAAAAAAGTTCTCCGGAGGGGCTATTGCAACCAGACTCCGTAAAAGTGGATGGTTTAAAACCAACACGCATTGATATTTTTGGACCGGGAATGGGTACAATTTCCAACAAATTAAAAAAAAATCCGGAAGTAAAAAGTGAAGAATCATCGGGGTTGAGCAGCGCCGATTCACTTTTATTAAATCTAAAGGGCCAAAATCAACCATATACAAACTGGAATTATAACCTAAAACCATACTTTGACGCTTTTAGTGAAAATGCATTTTCATTACCCCAAACCGGAATTTATCAGCCATTAAAAGAATTAACCGATTCTTCATTTATTTTCACCGATTCAATCGGTTTAAATACGTGTCTGAAAAATGATTCACTCGCAATGCACAAGGGTTATCATACCGGCCAAAAGGAGGTACCATCAACTGAAATTTCAAAAGAAAAATCTCTGCCCTTACAAGATCCCTGGTTTGTAATACTATTAACCATAAGTCTTTTGGTAGTTGGGTTTATCAGGATTAACTGGTGGGGTTATTTAAGTAATGTGGTTCAGTCAATTCTGTTCCAAAATTCAATGGGAAAACTTGAGGGGAATAATGCTTCCAACTTTACCCCTTCATTTATTCTTGGCTTTTTATTCTATTATAACAGCAGCATTTTTATTTACGAAATTTTTTCACTCTCTGAACGTAATTTTTTAGGTTTCGGGTCATACTTTATCATATTGCTGGTTTTTGTTGCACTACTTGTACTATTTACTTTAAAAATTGCAACCTATAAATTTGTGGGTCATATATTTGAAACAAGCGACCAGATAAATGATTATCTTTTTGGGGCATCAACAATGAGTAAAGCATATGGCATTTTGCTTTTACCGGTTATTATATTTATTCCATTTGTAAACCAGGTTTTACAGCCATTTTTTATTAAGGCAGGGCTTGGCATCTTTGTGTTATTGTATCTTATTCAATTAGGAAGGGGGTTCAGAATAATTTTATCCAATACCTATTCAGTTTATTACATTATTTTATACCTTTGTGCCCTCGAAATATTACCACTGACAATTTTATTCAAGATAATATTGCGGAATTAATTAAGAGGTTCCAGTTTTTTGTTGAATTAAAACTGACGAAAATTGAAGATCAAAAAGATTTTGGTTTCTCAACCGATGCCAACAACGCCTAAATCCCCTTATTTTGATTTGGCTGAAAAAAGCAATGTAAAAATTGATTTCAGGCCATTTATTCAAGTTGAAGGGATTGATTCTAAAGATTTCCGGAAGCAAAAAATCAATGTGCTGGAACATACGGCTGTTGTATTCACCAGCCGTACGGCAATTGATCATTTCTTTAGAATTTGTGAAGAAACCCGTATTTGCATTCCAGACACTATGAAATACTTTTGTATTTCAGAAGCAACGGCGTTTTACCTGCAAAAATACATTGTTTTCAGAAAGCGGAAAATTTTCCATTCAACCGGCAAAATTACTGATCTGGCAGATATTATCAAAAAACATAAGGAAGAAAGATTTCTTGTACCTCTTTCTGACATTCACAAACAGGAATTCCCGGACCTGCTAAACAAAGCAAAGGTAAAATACACCAAGGCTATTTTTTATCGTACTGTTAGCAGCGATTTAAGTGATATTAAGGAAATTGATTATGATATTCTTGTGTTTTTCAGCCCATCAGGAATTGCTTCGTTGTTTCAGAATTTTCCCGATTTTAAGCAAAACAATATTGCTATTGCCTCTTTTGGGCCAGCTACCGCTAAGGCGGTAACCGAAGCCGGCCTGCGTCTCGACATTCAGGCCCCAATGCCCCAGGCTCCATCAATGACAGCTGCATTGGAACAATTTATTAAGCAGCAAAACAAAAACAAGTAATAACAAATTTTTTAAAAATAGCCGCTCCCTAAAAAGGCGGCTATTTTTTTGTTCAATTAAATGTACCCTTTTCTAAAATAAATCGCCAAAGCAGAATTCTTCAGGTAATTATCCCGTATATTTATCAGAAAATGGTAATTTGAAGGGTATTAATTTAATTTTAAAAGGGATTAACCCCGGGTTAATAATATTTTGTCAGGGTTAAAATGTTTTTTAATGGATAAATCAATCCGATATACTTTTAACAAGGGTGAGCGCTTGTGCAGCAAAAAAAGCATTGACACACTTTTCCGATCAGGTGCGTCGATTATGGCTTTTCCGCTAAGAATACAATATTTACTTACCAGATGTGATGATAATAACCCGGTAAAAGTTTTGTTTTCAGTTCCGAAAAAAAGATTTAAAAGAGCTGTTAAACGAAATATTATAAGAAGAAGAATGCGTGAAGCTTTCAGATTAAACAAACACATGATAATTGGCCCCATCCCTGAAGGCAAACAGCTAATTTGTGCATTTATTTACATCGACAGTGAAATTCAATCCTACGAAAACATTTTTAAAGCAACCCTTAAAGGGCTTAACAGGTACATAACAAAGCAAAAGAACCTTGAAAATACAATTCCCCATGATTAATTCAATTATTGGTTTTTTCAGGAAAGGATTAATATTTCTCCTTATTTTACCCGTTAAAATTTACCAGTGGGTAATTTCACCCGTTATAGGGCCCTCCTGTCGGTATACTCCATCCTGCTCGGGCTATTCCATTGAAGCCTTAAAAAAACATGGGCCAGTTAAAGGCCTCTGGCTTTCGGTAAAAAGAATTTTATCATGTAACCCTTGGGGTGGAAGCGGATATGATCCTGTTCCATAATTACCTAAGAAAAAATAGTTTTGGAACCTGGATTTTTAACCATTGTGTATGGTTTTTATTCATTAAACGAGGAACACGTAAAAGGTTGATAGTCGAAAGTTTGTTGCAATTTGTTTTAATTTGGGGCACCATTAACAAATAATCTGGCCGGAATTAATCAAGGTCAATAAATATTGTAACCAGAAAATATCCAGACTTTAGAAGCTTACTGATTAATCCATGTAAAATTTAATTAATTAGGCTAATAAATATAATATTTTCAACATAATATGCATTTTTAAAATATTATTAAAAACTGAACCCACATCTAAAACTATACTATCCATGAACAAATCCAAAATTTTTAGGCTAATGCTTTTGTTTCTGGTGACAATAATTATTGCCGGCTGCAAAGATAAAGCATCAAAAATTTCGCATTCTTCTTTTCACCCGCGAATAAGTGCATTTACATCAGGCTTAATTCCAACAACAGGCAATATCATGGTTGAATTTGCAGACAGTATACCCGGTTCTGTTCCGGGTTCAGAAGTAATATCATCACTGGTAAATATTTCTCCAAAACTACACGGAACATGGTCATGGATTGATCACCGGACAATGCGTTTTATTCCAACTAACAGTCTTTTGCCTGATCAAAAATGGGAAGTAACTATTCATTTAAAAAAAATATTTAAAGACGAGCCGGAAAAATTTTTTTTCATATTTGGTACCCTGCCACAAAACTACAGGGTCAACACTGATCCTTTAAAACCATTTTCGGAAACTGATTTTGCCAATTATAAAATAAGCGGTAAGGTACTTCTTGCCGATGATACCGATAAAAAAAATGTTGAAGAAATGATTATTGCCAGGCTTAATGGCAAAAAAGTACAAATAACATGGAATCATTCCGACGGGAAAAGCCACCTTTTCGAAATTGGCCCCCTTGCAAGAACGGAAAAATCAGGGACCCTAGAAATTACACACACCGGGGAACCGGTAAACGTTAAAGAAAAAGGTGAAATAGCAATTGTTATTCCGGCTATTAACGATTTCTCTGTTCAATCTGTGCAGGTAGTTCAGCACCCCCGTCAACTCGTTAGGATAACATTCAGCGACCCTTTACGCCCCGATCAGGATCTTGAAGGGCTCATTATCCTTAAAGGAGCCGAAAAAGCACCTTACCTGATTAACCAAAACATTCTTGAAATATATCCTGCATCACCGGTTTATGGTAACCGTGAGTTAATAATACTGCCCGGTATATATAATGCCAAAGGAAATACAATTGAGGAAACACACCAGCACAATATATATTTTGCCAGCGTTAAACCAGCGGTCGAATTTATAGGACAGGGAAATATTATTCCATTTTCAGATGGGTTAATTCTTCATTTTAAAGCTGTTTCGTTAAAGGGAATTATAGTCAGGGTAATAAAAATTTATGAAAACAATGTCCCGTACTTTCTTCAGGTTAACACCATCGATGGTGACTCTCAGTTAAAACGTGCAGGAAGACTTGTGTACCGGTCGGTTATTTCACTTGAAAAGGATGCAACACTTGAAATTAACCAATGGAACAATTTTACCCTTGAGTTGTCAAAATTAATAAAGCCCGATCCCGGAGCCATTTACCGTATCGAACTGGGTTTCGACCAGTCAATGTCGGCCTATCCATGTGCCCAGGATTCATTCGATGATTCAAAAACATCAAGTCTGGCTATTAAATCCCCCGATGAGGATTTTTGGGATAACCCTGATGATTACTATAGTTCATACCCATACTATTATGATGAAGACTGGAACTGGCGCGACCGTGACAACCCGTGCGCTTCATCCTATTATACACGTTCACGATGGGTTTCACGCAATTTACTGGCATCAAACCTTGGCATTATTGCAAAGGGCGGAACTGCAGGCACATATCATGCTTATGTTACCAACCTTCTGAATACTGAACCGGTTCCAGAGGTCACCCTTGAGATTTTGAACTTCCAGATGCAGTCACTGGGTACAGCTAAAACAACTTCAGAGGGTAAAGCGGTATTTGAAACAAAAGAAAAACCATTTTTACTTATTGCCAGAAAGGAAAACCACCGTGGATACCTTAGGATGGATGATGGAAGGATGTTGCCATTAAGCCGTTTTGATGTATCGGGACAAACCATTACAAAAGGGTTAAAAGGTTATATTTATGGCGAAAGAGGAGTCTGGAGACCGGGCGACTCATTATTTATATCATTCATTCCTGAGGATAAATATCAATTACTACCTCCAAATCATCCTGTTACCATGGAATTAATAAATCCCAGAGGGCAACTTATTTACAGGCAGGTGGCCCGCCACCCTCAAAACAGGATTTACTCGTTTAGTACTGCCACAACCGAAGATGCCCTTACAGGTTTTTGGCTGGCAAGGGTTATTGTAGGCGATGCGTTGTTTGAAAAAACTATCAGGATTGAAACCGTAAAACCCAACAGATTAAGAATTAATCTTGATTTTGGAGGGAAAATTCTTTACGGTTATAAGCCTGTCTCTGCCAACCTGTTTTCTGAATGGCTTCATGGATCAGTGGCTTCCAAATTGAAAACCCAGGTTGCAATAACAATGCAACCAATAAAAACATCATTTAAAAATTATTTTGACTTTAATTTTGATAATGAATCAATTGAGTTTGAACCATCAGAAGAAACTGTTTTTGATGGTAATTTGAATGAACAAGGGAAAGCCGCTTTTTCATTTCAACCCAAATTAATGCAAAAAGCACCAGGTATGTTAAAAGCTACCTTTACCACAAGGGTTTTTGAAGAGGGTGGCTCATTTAGCATCGACAAACTTGATATGCCCCTTTCTCCTTACGACCGTTATGTTGGTGTACGAACACCCAAAGGTGACGCTAACGGCCTTCTTCAAACAGATATTACCCATAACATTGAATTAATAACAGTTAATTCACTCGGTGAACCGGTTTCTGTATCAGGATTGGATTACAGGATTTATAAAATAAACTGGAGATGGTGGTGGGAAAAATCAGAAGAAAACCTCGGAAGGTATTTAAGTTCACAATCATCAAAAATAATTTTATCCGGATCAACTAAAACCAGTAATGGTAAAGGTTCGGTTCCTTTGAGAATAAACAAACCAGAATGGGGCCGCTACCTTATAGTTATTTCCGACCCGCAGGGCGGGCATTCTACATCGGCAACTGTTTTAATCGACTGGCCAGGCTGGGCACAACGCACAGGAGGAACTGAGGCCGATGCCGCAACTATGCTGGTTTTTACATCCGATAAGGAATCATACAATGTTGGTGAAACAGCCACAATACAGTTCCCTTCATCGGCTGGTGGAAGAGCTCTTATAAGTATTGAAAACGGGACCTCGGTTCTGGAATCCCGGTGGGTTAAAGCATCCAATGTGGCAACCAGCTTTTCGTTTAAAATAACCGAAAAAATGACCCCGAATATTTTTGTACACATCACTCTTCTTCAACCTCATAATCAAACGGCCAATGACCTTCCAATACGATTGTATGGTATAATTCCCCTAATGGTTCAATCACCTGCTGGCATGCTGACCCCTGAAATAAATACTGCGGGTGAATGGAAGCCCGAAGAAACAGCCACTATTAATGTTTCTGAAAAAGGGGGGCAGCCAATGAATTATACCCTGGCAATTGTTGATGAAGGTTTATTGGATTTAACCCGGTTTCGCACTCCCGATCCATGGGGGCATTTTAATGCCCGTGAGGCACTTGGGGTTAAAACCTGGGATATTTACGACCAGATACTGGGGGCTTATGGTGGTCGTATTGAGCGTATGTTTGGCATAGGCGGCGGTGATGACATTATTGGTGCAAAGTCAGAAAATAAAACACGACGCTTTGAACCAATGGTGCGTTTCCTTGGCCCCTTTGAACTAAAAAAAGGCGGCAATAACAAACATTCAATAAAAGTGCCTGATTATACAGGCTCGGTAAGGGTAATGGCTGTAGCTACTAACGGTAAAGCAACAGGTTCAGCCGGCGCAACCGTACCTGTAAAAAAATCTCTTATGGTATGGGGCAATTTGCCCAGGGTTTTAGGCCCCGGCGAAACAGTTATGCTACCTGTTACCATATATGCCTCTGATAAAATTAAAGGTGATGTTAAAATAAAGGTAAACCTAAGTAAAAACCTGACCCTGCGTGGAAGCAACATTCAAACTGTAAATTTTAAAAATGAGGGCGAACAAACTATATTTTTTGAGATGCAAGCCAATAATAATATCGGTACATCTAAAATTGAAATATTTGCAAACTCCACCATGGATAATGCTTCGCAGGTGATTTATCTGCCGGTTCGTAATCCCAATCCGGTTGTTACAAATGTTGTAACTGCAATTATTCAGCCCAACGGAAAAACCAATCTAAATTACCAGCTGCCCGGGATAGGGGGCTCAAATAAATCAACAATTGAAATAAGCGCCATACCGCCTATGAATTTTGGACAAAGGCTAAATTATTTACTCGATTATCCCCATGGCTGTATTGAACAGGTTACTTCAGGGGCATTCCCGCAAATTTATTTGCCTGAACTGGTACAACTTGACCCTGTATCAATTAGCACGGCACAAAGCAATGTGCAAAGTGCAATTGGCAAACTAAATTCATACCAGACAAGTAATGGTGGGTTTGCTTATTGGCCCGGGGGCCAAACACCAGACGACTGGGCAACAAGTTATGCAGGCCATTTCATGATTGAAGCAGAGAAAAAGGGCTATGCTGTTCCAGCTCAAATTAAAAAAAACTGGCTGAATTACCAAAAAACAGCTTCGTTGGGGTGGTTGCCAAACCGCACAGGGAATGAAATTGGTTCTGACTTTATTCAATCATATCGCCTTTTTACATTGGCCCTGGCCGGAGAATCAGATATTAGCGGCATGAACCGTTTGCGGCAGCAACCAAAATTATCGGCCGAAGCCAGATGGAGATTATCCGCCACATATGCCTTAACCGGAATGGGTGAAATGGCAAAGGAACTGACCCAAACAGTAACGGAAGAGTCGCCTGCAAAAATTCATTATAACACTTATGGTTCTCCTGAAAGAAACATGGCAATGGTATTGGAAACATATATTTTATTAGGCCAAAAGGAGAATGCAGCCCGTCTGGCCATTGAAATAGCCAAAAAACTCAACAGTTCTGAATGGATGAGTACTCACACTACTGCATATTGTCTTTTAGCACTGAGTAAATATTCTGCAGGAAAAAAAGTAACATCAGGGGGCTTAAACCTAAGATTTCAGGTAAATAATAACCAACCCGTTAATACATCTTTTTCTGTACCATTAATGCAAAAGGATGTTAACCTTGAAGATAAACCTAAAGGAACCGTTTTAATCGAAAATAAATCAGCCTCCCAGGTATTTGCAAATCTTATATTAAAAGGACAACCCTTAAGGGACACTTCAAAAGAAGCATTTGCAGCAGGATTGGTTATCAGGTTGGAGTATTTCGATATAAACAACAAACCCCTGGATGTTTCAAATGTACAACAAGGCACTGATTTCAAAGCAATTGTTATAATTTCAAACCCAGGGGCCAATGTAATCAAAAACCTTGCACTAACTCAAATATTTCCGGGTGGATGGGAAATCAGGAATACTAGATTTGACGAATCGGGCTCAGTACATGAACTTGATCAACCGGATTATAAAGATATCCGCGATGACAGGGTTTACTCATATTTTAATCTTAATGCGGGAGAAACAAAAAGGTTGGTAACAATATTGCATTCATCGTATTCAGGTAATTTTTTCCTGCCGCCGGTAATATGTGAAGCAATGTACGATTATTCAATTCGCTCTAAGGTACCGGGCCGGTGGGTCAAAGTGGTTAAATAACGCTGCCAGGCAAGGCAGGGCTTACAGAAACTAAAATAAAAAACCGGGAGAAATTAATTAATGTATATGAATTATATGTATTAATTGGATTTTTCCCTTTTTTTGTAGCAAAACAAAAAAAGTGAAGTTTATTGATATACATACTCACAATTATACCCCTGACCCGGAAATTATTCATATAGTTAACCTAAGGTCAGATTTTAGTAACCGGCACAATCTTAAAAATGTAGCAGTTAGTTTTGGTATTCATCCCTGGGATATTCCTTTCCAATTTGACATTAAACTATTTGATGAAGTTAATAGGGATAATTCACTATTAGCCATAGGTGAATGTGGATTAGATAATAAAATATCACTTTCCGTTACCGAGCAAAAGCCTCTATTCATTCAACAAATAGAAATCAGCGAACAATATCATAAACCCTTGATTATTCATTGCGTAGGAGCTTTCAATGAACTAATTGATTTAAGAAAGCAAATCAAACCGGCCCAACCATGGATAATTCATGGATTTACCGGCCATCCTCACCTTGCTTCTCAACTATTTAACCATGGGATGCTATTATCATTCGGGCACCAGATTTTTAAAGACAACAGCAATGCAGCCAAATCATTAATAAAGGCTTTGAATGGTGCCTTTTTTCTTGAGACCGATGACAGTATGCTATCAATAAAGGAAGTTTACAGCAAGGCAGCCTCCTTGAGAAATGAAACATTAGATAATATTAAACATTTATTATACAATCAATTTAAAACTTTATTTAAACTAAAAGATGGAGTGGTTTAGCAGAACAGAGTTATTAGTAGATAAACAAGGTATTGAAAAACTTAACAGTTCGCACGTACTTGTGGTAGGCTTGGGGGGTGTTGGTTCATTTGCTGCTGAAATGCTTGTAAGGGCAGGAATTGGAGAAATAACCATAATTGATGGTGATGTGGTTCAACCTTCAAACCGTAACCGCCAATTACCGGCTTTATGCAGTACCGAATTAAAACCAAAAGTTGAAGTAATGACTCAAAGATTATTGGATATTAACCCATTACTTAAAATTAATCCGATTTATTCATTTCTTACCGGCGATGCAATTCCCAATCTTTTTGCAAAAAGGTTCGATTATGTTATTGATGCCATAGACTCTATTTCTCCAAAAATATTCCTTATAGTTCACGCTATGAACACTAATCATAAACTTATTTCAAGTATGGGTGCAGGAGGTAAATTTGATCCATCAAAAGTTTGTGTAACCGATATTTCAGGGTCCTATCATTGCAAGCTTGCACGCATGGTACGAAAACGTTTAACCAAGTTTAAAATTAAGTCGGGTTTTGATGTGGTTTACAGTGCTGAACCGGTTAAAAAAGAACATGTAATTTTTGTGGAGGGCGAACGAAATAAAAAAACAACAGTGGGTACAATTAGTTATATGCCCGCATTATTTGGTCTTATGGCTGCATCCAAAGTAATTCGTGAGTTATTAAAAAACCCCGATATTCAAAACACTTAATTTACATCAGGTTATTAACCTGAAAAAACCTATTGACGGGTATTGGGTTCTAATAAAATAATTTAATAAATTTGATGTTTGTGTAAAATTTGCACTATTAATACCTTGACTCAATATGAAACATCAAAAATTATTAATTCTATTCATCTTTTTGGTAACTTTTTCGTTTGAAACAGTCAGCCAAAGAACTCTATCCCGAATTATGGTTAAGGGGAATGAATTTGTGATCGAATCGGGTGAATCCATTATATTTAAAGGAGTTAGCGTTGCCGACCCCGATAAACTTGTGAAAAACGGCCAATGGAAAAAAGAATTATTCAAAGAAATCAGCCAATGGGGCTCTAATATCGTACGAATTCCGGTTCATCCACAGGCCTGGCGCTCGCATGGGCCCAGGGAGTATGTTAAATTATTGGATCAGGCCGTTAAATGGGCAAAAGAGAATAATTTGTATTTAATAATTGACTGGCACTCAATAGGTAACCTGCGTACAGAACTTTTCCAGCACGAGATGTACAATACCACAAAAAAAGAGACATTTGAATTTTGGTACATTATTTCGCGACACTACGCAAACGAAACAACAGTAGCCCTTTACGAAATATTTAATGAGCCTACCACATTTAACAATCAATTGGGTTCGCTGACATGGGAAGAATGGACTGGCATAGTAACAGATATTATTACAATAATAAGGGCCAACAATGCAAAAGCAATTCCTTTAGTAGCTGGGTTTAACTGGGCTTATGATTTAACCCCGGTTATGAATTCACCATTGAACATTCCATCGGTCGCCTATGTAAGTCATCCATATCCACAAAAAAGGCAACAGCCATGGATTCCACAATGGGAGCGGGATTTTGGATTTGTAAGCGAATCATATCCGTTAATTGCAACTGAGATTGGATTCATGAAAAATACAGATAAAGGGGCCCATATTCCTTGCATTGGTGACGAGGAATACGGCCAAACACTTATAAAGTATTTCAATGAAAAAGGGATTTCATATATTGCATGGTGTTTTGATCCAGATTGGACCCCATCACTTATATCTGACTGGAATTACACTCCAACCATGTCGGGAAGGTTTTTTAAAAATGCAATGCAGACAAAGTGATTTTTTTATCCCTACGCGAACTTTTTTAAGAAATTTAAGGTCGAAATTTTACCAATTATTTAAGGTTATTGCGAAAAATGCAGAAACAGCAGTAAAATTCTTTCCTGTTTTCAGCGTTGCAACACCCTAAAAATTTTTGTTGATTATTTCGTATA
>JBBIVA010000065.1:0-19798 GCA_037439945.1 Marinilabiliaceae bacterium | reverse complement strand
AAGCAGCCTGTACCGACTATTCGGTAGGGTTAATCCCGGCTAAGTCATTAGTTCACAGCCTTTCTAATGACTAATCCGGGTTTATAATTCAAATAAAAACGATTGGAGACCCAAGTGCTTCACTCGTTTTTATTTATTCATGCTTTTTTTTACTAATGGTAGGACATTTCCTTTTTTTTCTATAATTTAACACAGGTTGTAATTAATTTATAACCTTTTATAATTGGTTTTTTATAGGTTCTACTTAAAAAGCTGTTTTTTATGAAGAAAGGAGATGTTAATCTTATAGACCTTGAATACGAATATAAACTGTGGAAAAACAGATTGGATGGTTATATTCGTGAGGTTAAAATTATTAAAGACCGGAACAGGGAAGTTTATGAAACACGACCCGGAAAAGAACTTAATTCGGTTGAAATGATGGTTTTAGAAGAACATGAATCACAACTTAATCAGCTACTTAACAGGATCAAAGTCCAGGAGCAGGAAATGCAGTTTTATAATAAGGATTTTCCTGTTACCCATGAGCATGAGTATGTTGTTGAACATCAAAAGATACGAGGGAAAATTAGTAGGTTATGTGCTATTCACCTTGAACGTGTTGATGATTTGATTAATGAGTTAGGTATATAAAGTTGGTTTAATGAATAAAATTTTTAGTTTATTAATGTCGGCATCAGTTGTAATATTCAGTTATTGTAACAAACCGCAAACTGTTGTTCTGCAATCAGGTGATCTTCTCTTCTCGGGTCCTGACACAGTTTCCAATGCCGGTGAATTGTCAAAAGCTATTGATGAAGTTACCTGTAAAGGGCTTAAAACTAATTTTTCACATGTTGGAATTGTGGAGGTTAACAAGCATGGTGTATGGGTTATACATGCAGAACCCAAAAGTGGTGTAGTAAGGGAATTACTTAATTCTTTTGTTCATGATAACTCCCAGGGAGATGTGTTTGCATATCGCTTTAAGCCAGTATATCAATACTTTGTTGCTGATGCTGTAAAAAGGGCACATGGTTTTGTTGGACAACCTTATGATTTTACCTATTCACTTAATGATAGTGCACAATATTGTTCAGGATTAATATATAAATTATTTGAAGCCTATGATGTATTTGAGTTACGGCCTATGACTTTCCTTGATCCTGCAACCGGTGGTTTTCATCCTTTTTGGATTGATTATTTTGATAAATTGGGAATTGAGATTCCGGAGGGTTATCCGGGGTGTAATCCCAACGGAATGGCATCAAGTGATGCGTTGGATTTTTTAGGAATAATTAAAAAGTAAAGAAAAACCCATGTTGTAATCAAGAAGACTTTGTTTTACAACATGGGTTTAAAAAAACCTGAAGTACTTTTTATTATTTCAGAATTTTAAGTTTAATATTACGGAACCAAACATCATCGCCATGATCCTGTAATCCAATATATCCCTGGCGGGCTTCACCTCCGGCATTTAACATTTCTTCCCATCCGGCAAATTTACTATTATTTAACATTGTTGCCCATTCAGGTGTCCATAAGTGGTATTCGACAACGTTTTCACCATTTTGACTATGAATTACTGTGCCTTTATAAACAATAATCCCACCAGTGTTCCATTCACCAAAACCTTTGGAATTTTGTGGTTTGGCAGGTATCAGGTCATAAAGTGAAGCCGACTGGCGGTTTCCATCAACTCCTAATCTGGCATCAAGGTGGTTAATATTATCTAAAATCTGATATTCGGGAGAGGAACGCCAAATTGGGTGTTCTTCCAATTCCTGGGCCAGGTAAAAAATACCGCTGTTACCGCCTTCGGAAACTTTCCATTCAAATATAAGTTCGAAGTTTTTAAATTCTTTGTCGAATATTATATCACCACCATCGTTGGCACCAGCCTCGCCATGGCCGGAGCCTTTAATTTTTATTGCACCATCTTCAATTATCCATGCTGTTGGTATGTCGGTTCTATTATAACCACGCCATCCATTAAAAGTTGCCCCATCAAAAAGCAGGATCCATCCCTCTTCTTTTTCCTTTTCAGTTAGGGTGTTTAGTTCTGGTTTCTCTTCTTTGGCTTTTTTGTTTGAAGCTCCTGGTCCGCAGGAGTTTATTAAGCTTCCCATGATTATGGCAATAAAAACGAAAAATATATTCTTCATATTAAAAATTTTATATCTAATTAGTAATTATTATGGCATATCTGGCAATTTCCAGCCTTGACGGTATTCATGCCTGATTAATTCTTCGGCATATTTAATGGCATTAACCGGTTCAGTGTAGGTTTTTGCAAACGTTGGATGGCCATCTTCAATTTTAAATCCATCTTCAACAACTGTACGTATTGTTTCATCTTTGCCAATATTGGTAAAACGCATATTCGCCCCATCCCACAATAATTCTTTATTTAAACTTTGAAGGCGTACAGCCAACACTCCCATTACCACCATTTCGTTGAAAGGCCCTGCTTCATTAAACGCTGATGCAGGTTGAACACGCTTATCCGGACTTTCTTTACATGCCCTTACCCAATCCATTTCGTGACTTAAAGTAACGCGCCTTTCGGTTATTGGGGCACTTGGTTTACGGCCTGAAAGCAGCCACGGGTCGCTACCATAGCATCCAACATGAAGAGTGTCTTTAGTTCCGTAAAACAAAACTCCGCCACCACGAACATTCATATCTTTTCCGGCAGGCCAATTATTTGGTTTAAGTGGTTGTAGGCCACCGTCATACCAATGAACTTCAACTTCAGGCATATTTACTTTAACTGCTTTTGGACGGGAGGGGAAAACCATACGTACTTTTTGTGCCACTGGTGCACAATCATTTAATAATAAGGTTGAACTTCCCTGAACTTTAGTCGGATAACCTAGATTAAGACCTTTAAATACGGGATGTAATATATGGCAAGCCATATCGCCAAGGGCCCCGGTTCCAAAATCCCACCAACCTCTAAAATTCCATGGTGTATATATTTCATTGAATGGGCGCATTTTGGCCGGGCCAATAAATAAGTCCCAGTTAAGGTAGTCCGGAACCCATTGCCCCTGTTTAGGGGTATTTAAACCCTGTGGCCAAATTGGACGATCTGTGAAGGCCTCTACCCTTTTAATCTCACCAATCTCTCCGTTTTGAATCCATTCTTTAACCAGTGAAACCCCTTCACCCGAGGCTCCCTGATTACCCATTTGTGTTGCAACTTTGTATTTTTCAGCCAGTTTTGTCAACAACCTTGATTCATAAACTGTATGTGTCAAAGGTTTTTCAACGTAAACGTGTTTACCCATAGTTATTGCTGTTGCAGCAATAATAGCATGAGTGTGGTCAGCGGTTGCTACAACTACAGCATCTATTTGGTTTCCCATTTCATCGAGCATTTTTCTCCAATCCCAATATTTTTTTGCCTTTGGGAAATACTCGAAACAATTTTTGGCATATCTCCAGTCAACATCACAAAGAGCAACAATATTTTCGCTCTCCATTGCTTTAAGAACTCCAAAACCGCGACCACCAACTCCAACTCCGGCTATTCGGAGCTTATCGCCCGGAGCTGTTTTAGTTTGCATTGTTGGTTGGTGGCCAAAGGCAACTGAGGGCAAAACACTAAGCCCTATAGCCGCAGCGCCACTTTTCTGAAGAAAATCTCTTCTTCCAATTTTTGATTTCATAGGTGTAATTGTTTGATTGAATTTGTGTTTATAAGGATTCTGATGGCTTCATTTGTTATATTAATTCATCTATATGGGTTATTATGTTGAAAAGCTAACTAATAACGATCGAAAAATTTCCCGTAAAAAAACAGGTTTAATCCTGCATCCACTAAGTTAATACTTTTTAAACTTTTTGGTAAATTTTTGGCCCTGAAATTAGGTATCTGGTAATTATTGAATATTCAGGGTTGAAATAATTTGGTTTAAAGATTGGTTTTGGCAACGGAGGCCAGTTATAAAAATAAAACATACATTGTTAAATAATACAGGAAATTTTTATTCAATTTTTATTGTAATTAATAAAAGTTGTATAAAAAAAGGGCTGTCATTTGACAGCCTTTTTTTATATTTATTTTTTGCCTTTGCCTTTTAGTTGATGTTGTTTTTTAGCCATTTCTTCCAGCCTTTGGGTAAAGGCTGATTTTTTTACCGGCTTTTTTTGATGTGCATGAATTTTTGCAAGTAATACTTTTTCATCAACAAACTGCCTTATTAATAGAGTTTGTCCAATAGTTATCAGGGTTGAAATGAAATAATAATAACTTAATCCTGATGCGTAGCTGTTAAAGAAAAACAGGAACATTACCGGCATAAGGTACAACATGGTTTTCATACCGGGCATTTGCTGGGTTGATTGTGTCATTTCAGAATTCATCTTGGTGTACACAATATTTGTTATGGCCATTAAAAGAGTAAATAAACTTACGTGTGCCCCATAAAATGGTATTTTAAACGGCAGGTCTAAAATTGAATCGTATGAAGAAAGGTCATTTGCCCATAAAAAGCTTTCCTGACGTAACTCAATTGATGACGGGAAAAAGCTGAATAAAGCAATTAAAATTGGCATTTGTAAAAGCATAGGCAGACACCCGCCCATGGGGCTCACACCGGCTTTCTTATATAAACCCATAAGAGCCTGTTGGCGTTCCAGGGCTTTTTCTTTTGGTATGCGTTCATTAATCTCATCAACCTGGGGTTTTAAAACTTTCATTTTAGCCGATGAAACGTAAGATTTATAAGTTAATGGAAATAGAATGATTTTTATAATTATAGTTAGGATAAGTATAATTAAGCCATAGTTGGATATAAATCTTTCCAGGTAGTGAAAAACCGGAATCACAGCAAAGCGGTTTATCCATCCGAGAATACCCCAGCCTAATGGTATTAGCTTGTTTAATTCCAGATCCTTACCATATTCATTTAAAGTATAGAAATGATTGGGCCCAAAATAGAATGAAAAATTATGTTGCTGGGCAATTGCAAAATCCACAGGAACTACCAATTCAGCTTTATTATATCTCAAAAACGGGCTGTTTTCATTCTCATCAATTTCAGTTGAAACCCTGGCACTGGCAAAAGCGTCATCGGCTATAAACACCGATGAAAAAAATTGAGTCTTAAATGATACCCAATGAATTTTTGTACGCAAATCTTCGGTGTCATTTTTTCCACGGCTCAGCCAATCAACCTCATCCTTATAAAACTTGTAGTAAACACCTGAATACTGCTGTTCAAAGCTCCTTCCTTTTTCGGTTGACGGAATTTTTGTGTCCCAAAAGAAATCAATTGAACCCCGCGGTGTTGATATTAAATGTCCCAGATCTTTTGTTTCAACCCGGAATTTAGCCATATATTCATTGTGGGGTAAAACGTATTCAAACTTAAGTTTTTCGCCAAATTCACCTGACAGGCTGAAAATCATGCTTGTATCAGTTTTATTTTCGAGTGAGAAAAAGAGATCGTTTGTATTAAAAACCCTTGTGTTATGGGTAAATGGAAATCCAAATTTATTTTCTTCCCCATCAAATAAAATCAATGGAGATCCATCATGGGTTTTGTATTTTTTTAATTCAACCGAGTAGGCTTTTGCTCCTTTATTGGTTAATGTAATTTTAACAAGGTTATTTTCTAAAATGTGAAATGATTGTTCGCCTTCGATAAACCTGGCCATTTGGCCAAATTTTTCGGTTTGCATTACTTGCTGGTTTTCATTTTCGACCAATGCAGCAGCTTTGGCAATCGAATCTGCTTTAATTTTTAAATCATTTTTCTCATTCTCTTTTTTTATTGCCTCAAGCTGTTGTTGTTCCCTTTGCCGGCGTAAATTTTCCTGTTGTTCCTCTGATGGCTTATTTAATAAATAAAACCCAATGAGTATTAAAGTGATAAGAATCAGTCCTGTAATCGAATTTCTATCCATCTTATATTTGCTAATTTTTTTATATTCTTTTTATTTAATTTATTTATTTATAACCTGTATTAGGATTCACCTATTGATGCCTTAATAAAAGCCATGAATAATGGGTGAGGTTTTAATACAGTACTACTATACTCAGGATGGAATTGAACTCCCACATACCATTTATGGGTAGGAATCTCTATAATCTCAACCAGGTTTGTATCAGGATTGCAGCCCGATGCTTTCATTCCGGCCACTTCAAAAGCCTGAAGGTATTCATTGTTAAATTCATACCGGTGCCTGTGACGTTCTTTAACTAATTGACTTTGATATGCTTTATGTACAAAAGAATCTTTTTTAATTTTGCAATCATATGCACCCAGCCTCATTGTTCCACCTTTGTCCGTAATATTTTTCTGGTCCTCCATCAGGTCAATAACGGCATGGGTGGAAGTATGGTCCATTTCGCGGGAATTAGCCTTCTCTATTTTTAATACGTTCCGTGCAAATTCTATAACTGCGCATTGCATTCCAAGGCAGATGCCGAAGAATGGGAGATTGTTTTCCCTGGCAAATTTTACTGCTAACAATTTTCCATCAATTCCACGATGACCAAAACCGGGAGCTACCAAAATCCCCTGCAGGTCTTGAAGCTTGGTTTCAATGTTTGACTCATCAATTGATTCACTTTGAATTAACCTTATATCCAGTTTATGGTCGTGATAAGTTGAAGCATGATTAAGTGATTCAATAATTGATTTATATGAGTCGGTTAGTTCAACATATTTTCCAATTAATCCGATTTTAACTGTTTTCTTGGCACTTTTTAACTTTGTCAGAAAAACTTTCCAATCTTTAAGCTCTGGTTTTTGGTTAACGGGAAGGTGCAATTTTTCTAATGCAATTTCATCTAAACCCTCTTCAAGCATTTTAACCGGAACTTCGTAAATTGAGCTTACATCAATTGATTGAATTACGGCTTTACTGTCGACATTACAAAAGAGGGCTACTTTTTTTCTTATATCAGTATTTAAATTCTTTTCGGTGCGCAAAACCAGTATATCTGGCTGAACTCCATTTTCGAGAAGGGCTTTTACCGAGTGTTGTGTTGGTTTGGTTTTAAGTTCACCACTTGCAGCCAAATATGGTACAAGGGTGAGATGTATAACTATTGCCCGCGAGCCCAATTCCCATTTTAGTTGGCGAACTGCTTCAATGTAAGGAAGGGATTCAATATCACCTACTGTTCCTCCAATTTCTGTTATTACCACATCAAACCTGTGCTTACTTCCCAAAAGTTTAATGTTTCTTTTAATCTCATCGGTAATATGGGGAATGATTTGAACAGTTTTTCCTAAATAATCGCCTCGCCTTTCCTTATTTATTACGTTTTGATATATTCTTCCGGTGGTAACATTATTGGCCTGTGAGGTAGGGGCGTTCAAGAATCTCTCATAATGGCCCAAATCAAGATCAGTTTCTGCGCCATCTTCAGTTACATAGCATTCACCATGTTCATAGGGGTTCAATGTACCAGGGTCAACATTAAGATAGGGATCCAGTTTTTGAATGGTAACACTATATCCTCTTGATTGAAGAAGTTTGGCTAATGATGCTGAGATTATACCCTTTCCCAAAGATGATGTTACCCCGCCGGTTACAAATACATAACGGGTGTCAGACGTCGCAATTTGATTTTTCATTCGTAATTAATTAAGAGTATTTAGGCTCAGCATATTAAATTTGCCTTAAACCCTTGGCTTTTTAAAAAACTAAGCTACAAAGGTAGCAAAACAATGCATATTATTGAAATGACTTTGTTTGATATATAACCTTTTTATTTTGGCTTGCTTATTTTTGGCTTAAATTGGTTATGATATGGTTTGGTTTTCGCATAATAGATAAACAAATTATGGGGGCAAATAATAAACCATTAATCAAATAACCATTATTAATGGTAAACTGAAAATATTTGAAATGCAAAATAATCCCTCCTTATTAATATTGCCCGGGTTTAAGGTTAAAGTATAAAATGAGTTTCCGCTTTGATTTCTAATAAAACCATATAACTCAGAATATCAGCTTGTTTAACAATTACACTGTAGGGGGAAATTGATTTTCTTCACACCCTTAAGGGATGGTGTAAATAAAAAAAATCTACAATTTATTTTAGGTATCAAAGCGAATGTATAACATATAACTGCATTATTCACTAAATGGGATATTTCCTCATTTTTAGAAGGAACAGGAATTTATAAAGTAATAAATATATTACATTTTATCGTGTTCATATTTATGAATTAATAACCAGGTGTAATATGCAGCCTATTAAGTTTTATAAAGGACTGATTAAACACTTTTCAATTTAAACTCAGGATTAAGAATTTTTACTAACAAATTTAGTATCACTTAATTCATTTTGATGTTTAAATTTACAAAAACACCTTGTGGTGGTTTTATCATTAATGAAGCTACAACTTTTTTGTAATGTTGGGCTTTTCCGAAGAATTTTATAACATTTCCTCAATCAGGTCGAGTTTTTTATTAAGTAATTTTATATTTCTTTTACCATTCTCGATTTTATGAGTGAAATCGCGCACTAAAGAATCGGAATTTTTTGATTTTGCAAAGAACCCTATGTTGTTTTCCCACAGGACTATGTCACTTTCAAGCTGCTTAAGTTTTAAAAGGATTTTATTCCTTTCCTGACCAATTTTTTCATTGAATTGGTTGGTGTTTTTCCAGTTTTCCAGTTTATTCCTGAATTTTTGAATGTTTTTATTAATCTCGTCCAGGTTGAGTTTATCAAACTGATGGTTAATCAGATTTCTGAATTCATGGTTAACCCTCTCTTTTTCTTTTATAGGTACAAAACCAATGTCAGACCATCTTCGCTGCATATCCTGAAGGGTAGAAAAACATGCTTCGATATCAGCTGTTGTTTCAAAATTCCTCAATTCATTAAGTATCTCATCTTTGAGTTTGAGATTATTCTCCTGTTCTTCATCAATATGGCTAAAAAAATGTGATTTTCTGTCGAAGAAATAATCACAGGATTCCCTGAACCGTTTCCAGATAATATCTGATTGTTTTCTTGGAACCGGGCCAATTTCTTTCCATTTTTTTTGTATCCGGATAAATTCTTCGGTTGTTTTTTTCCAATCCTGGCTATTTTTCATAGCTTCAGCCTGAATGCAAAGTTCGGTTTTAAGCTGAAGATTATTTACCTGGTCGTCTTTATATGATTTAAAGTAGTCTCGTTTTTTGTTAAAAAAATCATCGCATGCTTTGCGAAAACGTGCATATACCTGGTTGTTCTCCTTTTTGGGTGCAAAGCCAATGGTTTTCCATATATGTTGAAGGTCAATAAGTTCCTTGCTTTTTTCTTCCCACTCCTTTGGTGAAGTGATATCTTCATTTAATAAAGTTTCTGCTTTTTCACACAGGTCGGTTTTAGCCTCAAGGTTTTTCTTCAACTGATTTTTTAATGAATCAAAATGTTCCTGTTGTCTTTGATTGATTTTATTTGTTGCAGCTTTAAACCTTTCCCATATTTCTTCTTTCTTTTCGCGGGGTACGGGACCTATTTCACGCCATGCATCATGAAACTTTTGAAGTGTTTTAAATGCCTTTACCACTGATGGTTCAATAAGAAGAGCTTCGGCTTTTTCGCAAAGTGATACTTTAGCTTCATAATTTTTTTTAAGGTCCAGGTCACGGAGCTCATTGTTTATTTTAATGTAATTATAAAAGTTTTCTACATGAAGATGAAAAGTTTCCCATAAATCGTGAAGTTTGTTCTGGGGAACCGGCCCAACTTCATGCCATTTCTGTTGCAGGTTTCTGAATTCCTGAAATGTTTCATTAAGTGATTCCTGTCTGTTCAGTAAATCTTTAATTCCTTCTATAACCTCATATTTGATTTTCAGGTTTCTCTCTTTTTCGTTTTCAAGGGAACTTCGTATATCCTCTTTTTTGGTCTTATATTCATGCAATAATCCCGAAAAATCTTTACTTATTTGATCAACTGGCGGTGAGTAATTTTCTTCTGGCTCACCGGATTCAATAAATTTGTTATGAATTTCCTTTTCCAGTTCTTTTGTTGCATTCTCAAATAAAACCTGAATTTCATCCAATTGGTCTTTTACTTCTGAAAGCTGATGGAGCCTTAAAAGTTCCCGGAATTTATCAACAAGTTTTTCCCTTCTTAAACTGGTTAAACCAAAAGATTCCCTGGAGATATCTTTTGGTTCATTTTCTGATTGATTGTCAAATGATTCTTCGTCATCATGCATTTCAGGTTCATTTATTAACTCTTTTAGATTAAAATCTTCAGAAGGGGCCTGTGATTCTTCTTTTTTTTCTCCAGAGTTCAAACCCATCCCTTCAAGAGAGGATTTATTAAGTTCATTTTCTTGCATCACCAAAGGTGTTTCGGGGTACTACAATCTGCTTTTAACAGCTTTTTTAAAATATATCTACGAATATATTACATTACATGCAATGCTCAAAAAAAATGTTTAAAAAAAAGCATATTATCTTTATTTCAAACGGTTTGTTATCTTTGTTGCAAATCCTGTTTTTTAACTAAAATGCATATCGATATTTTAACACTTTTCCCCGAAATATTTCAGGGGCCCTTTAACGAGTCAATTTTAAAACGTGCTGTAGAGAAGGCATATGTAGAAATCGTTATTCATGATATAAGGGATTATTCGGACGACAAACACCGGAAAGTTGATGATTACCCTTATGGTGGAGGGGCCGGAATGGTTATGCAAATAGGTCCGATTGCTAGATTAATTGATAAGCTTAAAAATGAGCGATATTATGATGAGGTAATTTATTTGACACCTGACGGAGAAGCTTTTAACCAAAAAACAGCAAATGTACTTTCCCTATATAAAAATTTAATTATTTTATGTGGTCATTACAAGGGAGTTGACCAACGGGTAAGGGACCATTTTATTACAAAAGAGGTTTCTATTGGAGATTTTGTCCTTACTGGTGGAGAACTTGCAGCAGCAGTTGTTGTTGATTCTGTGGTGCGTTTAATACCAGGCGTAATATCTGATGAAACATCGGCACTGACTGATTCATTTCAGGATAATTTATTGGCCCCACCTGTTTATACAAGGCCATCGGTGTACAACGGATGGGGTGTTCCTGATATATTATTGTCTGGCCATCAGAGAGAAATTGATCAATGGAGAGAGGAGCAGTCTGTTTTGAGGACCAGGAAATTAAGACCTGATTTGCTTCAAAATAATGAGTAGAAGAGTGAGTTTTTAATTATAAAGCCCGTTTAAAGTTGATATTTTGATTAATTGATTAGTTATTGGATATTAAAATTGTTTACTTGGGTTTTCTTAATATAGAAGGAAATACCATCATGTAAAATCAAATAAAAAATTTTAGTATGAAATCAAAAATTTTGCTTTTGTTATATCTTTTTTTGTTAAATAGTGGAGTTTATAGTCAAAAGGGTAAACAATTTTTTCCTTCTTCTGATTTAACAACTGTGGGGGCTTATTATTATCCCGAACATTGGGATGAATCTCAATGGGAAAGAGATATTAAAAAAATGTCGGAAATGGGTTTTGAATTTACCCATTATGGTGAATTTGCATGGGCACAATTAGAACCTGAAGAAGGCAAATATAATTTCACATGGCTTGATAAGGCTGTTGAACTGGCAGCCAAATATAACCTAAAAGTAATATTGTGTACATCAACGGCTACACCCCCGGTTTGGTTGGTAAGAAAATATCCTGAAGTTTTAATTAAAAATGAAAACGGAACATCCTTTGATCATGGATCCCGGCAGCATGCTTCTTTTTCGAGCAGTTTTTACCGTGAATATTCCAAAAAAATTATTACCGAACTGGCAAAAAGATATGGAAATGATGAAAGAGTTATTGGATGGCAACTTGACAATGAACCAAGGGCCGTGGTCGATTTCAGTAATGATGCTCAAAAAAGGTTTCGTAATTGGCTTAAACAAAAATATGGCACTATTGATGAATTAAATAAAGCATGGGGTAATAATTTCTGGAGTGGTTTATACAATTCTTTTGACCAGATAAATATTCCTTTACATTCGCAATGGGGAATGAATTTGCACCAACGATTGGACCATACCCGGTTTTCTGATTGGGAAACAGCTTCTTTTCTGGATGAACAAGCCGAAACCATAAGAAAGTACTCATCAAAAGGGCAATGGATTACTTCAAATTATATACCAATGTATGATGTAAGGTATATTGGGATGAGCAGGAAACTGGATTTTATTACCTACACAAGGTATATGGTTTATGGCGAAGGCATGGGAACCGGTAAAAAAGGTTACAGGTTGGGAGATTATACCCGTATAGCAATGGCCAATGATTATTTCAGGCCTCTATCTGATATTTACGGGGTAATGGAGTTACAACCTGGCCAGGTTAACTGGGGTAGAATAAATCCGCAACCTTTGCCCGGGGCTGTCAGGCTTTGGTTATGGCATGTATTTGCGGGTGGGAGTAGTTTTACTTGTACTTATAGGTTCAGGGCTCCGATTTATGGATTTGAACAGTACCATTACGGTATTGTAGGGCCGGATGGGGTAACCCCATCATCTGGCGGACTTGAATTTCAAAAATTTATTAATGAAATTAAGTTATTAAGAAACAACTATAAGGGCTCCAGGCCGCCCGGGAAATATTTAAATAGGAGAGCAGGAATTTTACTCGAGCCCAACAATGTTATTGCAATAGCTCATAATCCGCAAACATCGGAATGGAATACCGAAAATCATGTTTTAAAATATTACAGGGCCTTAAAATCATTTGGGGCGCCTGTTGATTTTGTGCGTGATACAATGGATTTTTCAAAGTATTCTGTCTTGGTTGTGCCTGCCTATCAGCAAATATCAAAGCAATTAATCCGTAAGCTCAATGAATATTCCATTAATGGAGGCCATTTGGTAATGACATGCCGAACCGGTCACCAGGATGAGTATGGCCATTTATGGGAAGAACCTTTTGCTCAGCCTATTTATAATTTAATTGGAGCGTCAGTTGAATTTTATGATTTACTTATGCCACATGCCCCTGATAATGTTAAATTTGAAAATAGTTTATTCTCATGGACCAGTTGGGGTGAAATTCTGGATCCATATAAGGGTACAAAGGTTTTAGCCACCTACGAAGGCGATTTTTATGCAGGAAAACCTGCTGTAACTTGGCGCAAAACTGAAAAAGGAAGTGTTACCTATGTAGGGGTTGATACTAACGAAGGTTTGTTTGAAAGGAAGGTTCTTGATAAGGTATTTAGTACGGCAGGTATTACCGTTGAAAACTATCCCGAAGGAATTATAGTTGAGTACAGAGATGGTTTTGGAATTGCATTGAATTATTCTGATAAGATATTTGAAATGAAACTTCCTGAAGATACCAGGATTGTTATTGGTAACCGGAAAATTGAACCTGCCGGGGTATTAATATGGGTAAATAAATAACCATAACCTTACTGCTTTTTCGGGGAAAAAGGGTGGCATTACTTAACTATTTAAAGCAATGATTAGTAAATAAGCAGTTCCTGCAATTGTCTGGGTTTGAAGTTTGTTCAAATGGTTTATCAGTATCCAGAATTTCTTTTAAAAGATTATTAAGCAGTTTTTTAAAGGGTTCTTTAACAAGTTTAAGGGTTAAATGTGCTTGTTGCTTTTTATCTTCTTTAAGGTAAATATCCAATGAGTAAGAATCACTAAATAGTTTTTTTACTGAAATAATGCCGGGTGCTATTTCTTTATCCGGATATTCATCTGAAATAATTAAGCAATATAGAAGAGTTTGAAAAATGGCTTTTAAATTGGTATGCTTTTTTGTGTCGAATAAATCTGAAATATCTTTTATAACCTGTTCGGTGTTACCAGTTTTATAATCAATTATCCGAAAAATATCATCTTGTAAATCTATGCGGTCGATTGTACCTTCAAGGTTAACAGTTTTTCCATATTCAAGGCAATAAATATTAGGAACCTTTTTCTCCAGATTAATCAGTTTGAAAGGGGTTCTATCCATTTCCTTTCTAATAAACTGTTTAATATACTTATAAAGAACCTCATAAATAAGACTGTTTTTTCCCTGTAAATCAGAAAATATTGATAAGTTATAATCTAAATGGAGTTTATTTTTTTTAAATGTTTTAATCATTATAGCTTTTATTTTATCTTCACTAACCAGTAATTTTTGTAACTCCTCTTTAGCAATTGTTTGACCTTTAAAAGGTGAAAATAGTGTTTCAATAATTTGGTGAAAAAGGTTTCCAAAAACTCTGGGGTCCAAATCCTCATTTATTGTATCCTGCTCTTTAATACCAGCTATATACTTATAATAAAAACGTAACGGACATTCAATGTAATTACTTAGGGCGCTTGGCGACAGGGAACTTTTGCCGGGGATTGTCCATTGTTTGATTTTTTCTATTATTTCACCTTTTTTTGACGCAAACAAAACAACAGGTTGTTGAATATTTACTTTTTGAACAGTTTGTGAAATAGTTAATGATCCAGGGTACTCATAATATAATTGTTGCAAAAACCGGCTCATTTCACCTTCTCCGGTAACTGTTTTAGTTGTTGAATAAATTAAATTCACCTCCTTGGCCCTGTTAATTAGCCGGTAGAAATAAAATGCAAAAATGGCATCCTGGTTTTCTTTTGTTGGTAAACCATGCCCTTTTCTTAGGTTAAATGGTATAAAAGTATTTGGTGCTGAAGATTTTGGAAATACTCCTTCGTTCATGCTTATTATAAGTATTTTATCAAAATCGAGTGCCCGTGTTTCCAAAATTCCCATAATTTGTAAACCACTCAGGGGCTCTCCTTTGAATGGAACCGTTTGTTGCTCGGCAATCCGCTTAAATAAAGTGAGCCAGGTTTCAGGTGAGGGGCGGAATTCCTGAGACGAAATAATGTCGTTTAACCTGTTTAATATTGTATATAGATGATAAACAAATTCCCTTTCAATTTCTGTATTACTGTTTTTTTTTAGTGATTGGTAAACAATAAATAAAATATCTCTTAAATAATCTGTTATTAGCTCTGGCGATTCAATTTTTCGGAAAACCGATTTCATTTTATCTGACTTACCAAGTGATTCACTCAAAACAAATATCTGATTGGATTCAACCAACTGATTTATAATTTTATCAGTTGACTCTCCAATAACTAAACCCATGTACTGATGTTGCAATAGTGATAAAAGTGGCCTGTGGTAGAACCAGGTTTTACCTTCTTTAGTAGTACGTGCCGATTTTTGAAGGGCTAAAATATTTTCCAGTAGGCCATAAGCCGGGGTACTTTTTAGAGGATACCCCAGAGTTACATTAACTTTTTCGATTTTCTCAGGAATTGAATGGATTACCGAGAGCAACTGTCCTTCATCTGCTAAAACAAGTGCTGTTTTTTCATTAGTTATTGTATCTGTCGTATCTGTTTTATTCAGGAAATTATATGAAATCTGGGCCTGAACCATATCATTAGGTGCGGCTGAAATTGTAATAACTGGTAACCCATCTGGATTGGGATTAACCCAATCTTCGGGTGGAGCAAAATCAATAATATTCTGACTAACAAAACTTATTGCTTCATGACAATTAATTGTTCTTCCAAATTTTAGTTTTTTATCCAAATCCATTACCCATTGTGGATAATCCCAAAAAAAGGAGGCTCTTTTATGAATTTTCAAATAATTAAAAACTATTTTTTCGCAACTGTTTAATGCATTAAATCCTGCAAAAACAATATGTTGAAATGGAATATCAAGGGTTTTATTTTTTGTTACCCGGTTGGCCACCGTTCGGTATATCATGCCTTCATACGCTTCACCTGCTAAGTTAAGCTCCCTGTTAAACTCATAATAAAGTTCAAAAAGGTTTTCCCACGTATTTACAAAATATTTCTGATGCTGGGAGAGTTTATGTGGATTAAAACTACTCCAAAAAGTACGGATTGCATCAACCTGTTCTTCTGATAAATAACTATAATCATCTTCCATTGATTTAATATCGGCAAGATTTACAAATAACTTTTCAGCATCTGCCATATATTTATCAATATCATTAAAATCACTTAAAAGCATCTCCCCAAAAGGTAAAAAATCATCAACCGTAATATCTGATTTCATAACCTTTTTATAGCATAAATACAGCCTGAAAACTAAGCTTAAGCTATCTGAAACAATATTGGGGGTTAACAAGCCAAAGAATTCTGAAATTGTCAGGGTTTTGGGTGCCCAAACAGGTTTCTGGATTTTTTGGCTAAGAAATTTATTAAAGAATAAACCGGCCCTGCGGCCCGGAAAAACAAAACAGTATTCGTTTAAAGCAGAAATATTATTTCTTATATGGTATTCAGCCAAATGTTCAAGGAAACTTTGCATTTTGAAATGGGTTGATTACTCCAAATATACAATAGTTAGTTTAATTCGATGTAAATAATTGTGTCGGTAATATTTAAAACTGCTATTAATTTATTTGTACTGATTTTTTATTTTAATCCTGCTAAAAATCTGTAACGCTGGTTGTTCGGTTGTATAATCAAATTTATTTAGAATATGACATTGATTTTGTTTAACGAACATTTTATTTAATTTAATTGTTGTTATAGAAATAAATTAGTATTGGTAGTAGATTGTATAATATAAGTTTAATTATTTTGTTAAATTTAGAAGAACGTTTTTTTGTAGGCTTGAAACGAGCCCCGAATGTTCGGGGCGAGTTCTCCCGCAATAACCGGACAAGCTATCCGACCTTAAACTAAAATTATTTATGGATGAAAAAATGCATTACTAAATGATTAACAGTTTTATTTATGGATAATTTTTCCTTTTTGGGGAATAGTGATATTCAAGCCATTGAAGATTTATACAATAAGTATTTACAAAACCCGGAATCGGTCGACCAAAGCTTTAGAATTTTTTTTAACGGGTTTGATTTTGCATTAAAAAATTTCCAACCTTCTGTTGAACTGGCTATTAATAAAGAGTTTAATGTAATTAATTTAATTCATGGTTATCGCCAAAGGGGTCATCTTTTTACCAAAACAAATCCCGTAAGGGCAAGAAGACAATACTTCCCTACACTTGATCTTGAAAATTTTGGTTTGGCCGACTCTGATTTAAATAGAGTTTTTGAGGCAGGTAATTTATTGGGTATCGGACCTTCCACCTTAAGTACCATTGTTGATCATTTAAAACAAACATATTGCTATTCTCTTGGTGTTGAATTTCTTTATGTTAGAATTCCGGATGTGGTTGAGTGGTTACGTGAAAAAATGGAGTCGGTAAAAAATACACCTGATTTTAACATGGAAAAGAAGCAGGTTATTTTCAATCAGTTAAATAAGGCAGTTGGTTTTGAATCATTTGTTCATAAAAAGTTTATAGGCCAGAAACGTTTTTCATTAGAAGGTTCAGAGGTGCTTATTCCTGGTTTGGCTGCTGTAATAAAAAAAGGCGCTGAGCTGGATGTTAAAGAATTTGTTTTTGGTATGGCACACAGGGGAAGACTGAATGTGCTGACTAATATTCTTGGAAAACCCTATCGGAATATTTTTAAGGAATTTGTGGCTGATGAATATGATGATGACATTTCATTGGGCGATGTTAAATATCATTTGGGTTATGACAATCCGGTGGAGATTGAGAATGGGGAAAAAATAAGACTTTGTTTATTACCAAACCCATCTCACCTGGAGGCTGTGACCCCGGTTGTTGAGGGCTTAACACGGTCAAGAATTGAACATTCCTATAATGGAAATTTCAATCAGGTTGTACCTGTTATTATTCATGGAGATGCTGCTATTGCCGGGCAGGGGGTTGTTTATGAAGTTGTGCAAATGGCAAAATTGCCAGGTTATAAAACCGGTGGTACCATTCATGTGGTTATTAATAACCAGGTAGGGTTTACAACAAATTACCTTGAGGCAAGGTCAAGCACTTATTGTACCGATGTAGGCAAGGTTACAGGATGCCCTGTTTTTCATGTAAATGGTGATGATGCCGAGGCAGTGGTTTATGTTTTTGAACTTGCAATGGAGTTTCGCCAGAAATTCAGTTCCGATGTTTTTATAGATATATTATCATATCGCAAATATGGCCATAACGAAGGCGATGAACCCCGTTTTACACAACCCACACTTTATAAAACAATAGCCTCACACCCCAATTCAAGGGAGATATATGGAAAATCTCTTGTAAGTCAAAACATTTATACATCTGGCCAGATTAATAAACTGATTGATGAGTTTGATAATTATCTGGAAAAAGAGTATGCCGCATCCAAGGATATTGCAAAAATGACCATTAGCAGGTTTTTACCCGAATTATGGCTTTCAATCAGATATGCCCAGCCCTACGATATTGAAAGCATAGTTAACACAGGTGTAAAAAGAGAGGTTTTATTTAACCTGGCTGATAAAATGAATAAATTACCCGAGGGAAAAACTTTTTTCTCAAAGGTTCATAAAATTTTGAATGACCGCAATTCAATGCTTGCCAACAACCAGGTTGATTGGGCACTGGGGGAATTGTTGGCATATGCTTCACTTATTACTGAAGGTCACCCTGTTAGGTTAAGCGGACAGGATTCTGAACGTGGTACATTTGCACATCGTCATGCCAGTTTTACAGTTGAAGATATGAATGAGAGATATATGCCGTTAAAGGAATTTAATGCAGGTACAGCAGCTTTTAATGCATTTAATTCCCCTTTGAATGAATATGGGGTTATGGGATTTGAATATGGGTATGCCCTGGGGGTACCACATGGGTTAACAATATGGGAAGGTCAATTTGGAGATTTCTCCAATGTTGCCCAAGTAATTATCGATCAGTATATTAGTTCTGCAGAGGAAAAATGGGGATTAATGAACGGTCTGGTACTTTTCCTTCCACATGGTTATGAAGGGCAGGGTCCTGAACATTCAAGTGCACGAATAGAAAGATATTTAATCCTTTCAGCCAGGAATAACATGCAGGTATTAAATTGCACTACACCTTCAAATTTGTTCCATTCATTAAGAAGGCAGGTTAAGCGCGACTTTCGGACACCTTTGGTTGTTTTTACTCCCAAGAGCCTTTTGCGCCATCCACAGGTAATTTCATCCCTCGATGACTTGGAGAATGGATATTTTAAAGAAGTGATTGATGATGAGTTAGCTGACCCTTATTTGGTGAAAAGATTGGTTTTATGTTCAGGTAAAATTTTTTACGATTTATTGGCCAGACAAAACGAACTTAATGCAAATGATATTGCCCTTGTAAGGATTGAACAGCTACACCCGTTCCCAAAAACCGCAGTACAAAATATCTTTAACAAGTATTCAAAAGCATTGCTGTATTTATGGGTTCAGGAAGAGCCCGAAAATATGGGGGCATGGAACTATATAAGAAGCCAGATCCCTGACCGGCAGCTGGTACCGGTAGCCCGTATAGCAAGCGGTAGTCCTGCAACAGGGCTCGCCGGTTTGCATTTGATAGGGCAGAATGAGATTATTAATAAGGTATTTAAAAAGTGTGTTTGTGATTTAAAACTCCCATATTGCAGTCTTGAGTGTATGGAAGGGAAAACAAGGAACGAAATCCTTAAACAACACTATTATTTTAATGAACCACCAAGGTTCTCTATTTAGTTACAATTTAAATTTAATTAAAACAATTTTATTGAGATGAATCGATTTTATGTTTGATGAATATATGCTTTGGTGATGTGATTTACATGTTAATTTATATTTTTTTCTAAACAAACAGTAAGCATTTACTTCTCATTTTATTTTGATTTAACCCGGATTAGTCATTAGAAAGGCAATGAACTAATGACTTAGCCGGTATTAACCCTACCGAATAGTCGGTACAGGCTGCTTTAGAAAAACTTAATTTGT
>JBBIVA010000064.1:0-19884 GCA_037439945.1 Marinilabiliaceae bacterium | reverse complement strand
AACTCTATGCTTTAAATTTTATAACAAAATTATTACATCGAACTCACGTTAATTTGTAAGCATTTCTGATTACAAATTTTTAGTTTTTTTTAGCGATTTGTCAAAATAGAAGGCATGTAATCAATAACTTAATACTATTAATTTCTAATGACTGTCATTAGAAAAAATGGCTAAAGACAAATTTGGGTTAATCGATAGGAGGCGAAGTTTGAGCCGAACTATTTGATTTAATTGGGATAATCCCGATTTAGTGATTGTTTCAATTCCAAATCTTTGGATTTGATTACAAGCCCTTTATCGATTACGCATTTTAAAATGCGTAATTTGGGTTAAAACAAAAAAATGAGCCGAACATGTTTGCAAATGAAGCAAACACTTATGAATAGAAGATTGGTGGAGCCAAAATGAGTTATGTGGGGCTACCTTTTCGGTTAACAGTTTTGCTCTGCAAGCCAAGGACTTAAGCTAATTTTTTTTAGGATGAAACGAACACGTTTGCAAAAAAACAACTTGTCCCGACTTTTAGGGAAACACCAATGAATCGAATATCGACGAAGTCAAAATATCAATGATGGGGTTTTCCCGTAATAACGTGACAAGCTATCCGATAATTTAAAAACTAATTATTTACGGATGAAAAATTTTAATTTCGACACAGTAACAAAAATCCTTTTTGGAAAAGGAAAAATCTCTGAGATAATACCTGAAATAAAAGCTCACGGCAACAGAGTGCTTTTAGCTTATGGTGGTGGATCTATCAAAAAAACCGGGCTTTACGATCAAATAGTTAACCTGCTTGATTCTAATAATATAGACTTTGCTGAATTAAAAGATATTCAACCCAACCCGCGCATAAGTTCAGTAAGGGAAGGTATAAAATTGTGTCAAAAAAATAAACTCAATTTTATACTGGCTGTTGGTGGCGGAAGTGTATTGGATTGTTGCAAGGCTATTGCTGCAGGCGTGAAGTACAATGGCGACCCCTGGGATTTCATGATAAAAAAAGCCGAAATAATTAATCCAATACCCATCGGAACCGTATTAACCCTTGCAGCAACCGGGTCAGAAATGAATGGTGCAGCCGTTATAAGTAATGAAGAAACCCTGGAAAAAAGGGCTATGTGGTCAAACTCACTTCGGCCGGTGTTTTCAGTTCTTGATCCGACCTACACGTTTACAGTTAATAAATGGCATACAGCGGCCGGTATTACAGATATTTTAAGTCATATTTTCGAAATTTACTTTAGCCCTGATCCAGGTACATTTGTGCAGGATGCCATTGCCGAATCATTAATGAGTACCTGCATTGAGTTTGGACATAAAGCGCTTGAAAAACCTGATGATTATGAGGCCCGTGCTAATATAATGTGGGCAAGTACCCTTGCGTTGAATGGAACCATTTCAACAGGGAAAGCATCCGGCGATTGGGCATGTCATGGAATTGAGCATGAAATAAGCGCAATTTATGATTTAACACACGGGGCCGGCTTATCAATACTATTTCCGGTTTGGATGGAATACGTTTTAAATGATAAAAATGCATGGAAATTTGCCCAAATGGGAAGGAATGTCTGGGGTGTTAAATCTGGTGATAATAATATTGCAGCCCATGAAGCAATTAAAGCTGTCCGTAATTATTTTTCATCAATAGGTATGCCGGCCACATTAAGCGATGTTAATATTACAGCTGAGCATTTTAATGAAATGGCTCAAAAAGCATGCGTTTTTGGTGATTTGGGGTGTTTTAAAAAATTAAATGATCAGGATGTGGTAAATATTCTTTTAAAATCATTATAATAGAGCAATATAACCAGGTTAATTGGCACGATAAATGTTCGTTATTGTAAAAATTATATTGCCATAGTTAAAATATTAATTATAAATTATGCCCGGCAGGTTAACAAAATCTCTTATTTTATTATTGTTTCCATTGTTGTTTAGTTCTTGCTCGTCATTAACTAATATAAACGTTGATGTTTTACGACCTGCAAGTTTTAGCGTACCTCCTCAAATTTTATCTGTTTTGGTTGTTGATAACTCTCTGCCATACAGGGATAATAACGTCCATATTGTTAGTTCGTTAGATAAAGTAATAGTTATTGATACTTTATGGGTTGACAATTTCGGGGATATTGCAATCAAATCTTTTGGAGAATCGTTGAAGGAAAGAAAATTCTTCGATTCAGTGTTTACACACAATAAACCGTTAAAACAGGATTATAGGAATCCCAATTTTGGCGAAATACCCCGGTTTATTATTGATAGTCTGATAAATGCTTATAACGTTCAGGCCATAATTTCACTCGAGTCTTTAAAATATAAAACGAAAACAAATATATTTAACCTTGGCGACTATTATTATACATCACTTGATGCCAATGGTTTTATTATTTGGAAAATGTACCACCAAAGTGGGAACGTAATGGACGCCAGTATCCAAAAAGATTCGGTTTATTGGGAGAATACCGGAAATTCGTTTAAATTGTCATATTCAGGTTTACCATCAATCAGGGAGTCTGTTGAAATACTTGCATGGCATTTAGGGAAGAATGGTATAAAAAGAATTGCCCCATATTGGGAGTCGGTTACAAGAAATATCTACACAGGAGGAAACCATCTGTTTTTAAGAGCCGATGATTTAAGACTTGCTAATAATTGGGAAGAAGCAGCAAAGGTTTGGTATTACATTTATGAAAATGGAAATAGAAGGCAAAAAGCCAGGGCAGCCCACAACCTGGCATTGTCATATGAAATACGGGGGAATTTTCCGGAAGCTGTTGCATGGTCAGATATTAGCAGGAAAATATTTGATGGACTGGGTTTTGTATTTACAGCTTTTGATGAGCAGGAGTTATCCAGGGATTACTACTTAAGGCTTTGTGAAAGATACCAGGAAAAGAAAAAGATTGACGAACAGTTGGGGCCCGGCCAAAAGTAAAATATGCTGTATTTATGCATTTTATTCACTTTATTTTTATAGGTATTTTTTTTTCTGTTCAGGTTAATGGACAGCAAATAATATCAAAAATTGCCCCTGAAGCCCAGATAGCATTTCTGGCCGAGGATTATTACTCATCTGAAATATTAAGGAGTTATAATTCAGGCATTCTAATGAAACCGGGAAGTGTAGTTAAATTGGTTACAACAATTGCTGCTTTGGAATTACTTGGAGATGATTATCAATACTCCACAAAAATTTATTACAACGGAACAATTACCAATAAAATACTTAAAGGCGATTTATTTGTAAAAGGCGGTGCCGACCCTTCTTTTGGGTCACAATATTTTGCACAAACAGCACCCCAATTAGTTTTAAAAACTATTAAAGAACAATTGTTTGAAATTGGAATAGAACAATTAAATGGGAAAATTATAATTGATCAGTCAGAAATATCTGAACCACGGTATCCGGGGTTTTGGTTGTGGGAAGATATGGGTAATTATTTCGGGGCTCCACCCTGTGGGTTAACCTGGCGCGATAATATTTTTGAAATAGACCTTTCCTCACCTGATAATGCAGGCGAATTGTGTAAAATTGTTGCTATACGGCCGCCACTGTATGGTGTTGAATTTATAACTCTTGTTAAATCTGCATCTAACAATAAAGATAGTGCCTATATTTATGGATATCCAGGGTTAAAAAAATGGGAAATTAGAGGAACCATTCCAAAGGGAAAACAATCATTCACAATTAAAGGAGCAAATCCAAATCCGGCTAGTGAGTTTGCAAGTGAATTAAAAACTATATTTAATTCCGGTAATAATGAAATTGACATAGTTGTTACCAATCAAAACCTTGATTTTTTTCTTAATAAATCAGTGTTCATTACAGCAATTAATTCACCTTTTTTACCTGAGATTGTTAAAATTGTAAATCAACAGAGTAACAATCTGTTTGCCGACCATATTTTCCTGACTCTGGGTAAAAAGTTTTCTGCCGATGGCGAAAATTGGTCACAATCAGCCCGGATGTTGAGTCATTACATTAATGAGAAAAAAATTAAGGGGCCACACATAATTTATGATGGGTCCGGTTTATCTCAAAAAAACCTGGTGTCTGCCCGTTTTATAGTTAACCTGATAAAATCAACAAATAACGGTAATAGATTAAGTGTTTTAGAATCAACACTCGCAGTTGGTGGAAAATCAGGAACTATTTCACGAATGTGGGCTCAACCTGAATACAATGGGCGGGTTGCGGCAAAAAGCGGGTCAATGGATTCAGTTTTGTGTTATGCCGGTTTAATAACAACACGCAAAAACCGTAAAATCGCTTTCTGTATAATGATCAATAATTTTACTACCACACATGCCAAATTAAGAAAATCCATTGAATCCGAAATTGGGAATTTGATTGATAACTATTAAAAGGGAATTCTTTTTTTCTTCCCTCCATTCCAATAATAGCCAAAAGGAACTATATCGGTGTTTTTTCTGGTTTTGCCGATTAAAAAAGTTCATTCCTCGGTTTTATAATTAATATGATTGATTTACGGTTAATTTTAAGCCCAAAAATTTATTTATAGTTGCTTAAACTTTTTGCACCCTGTTATATCTAAGCAGCAATTTTGAGTGGTTACCAACAATTTTTAAACAATCAGGTTTATGCAAAGAATAGTTGTTTTATTATTATTTTGTTTTGTTGCGTTTTCGGTTTATGCACAGCAATTTACACTTAAAGGCCAGATACTTGACGATACCGGTAAACCTCTGGCTGGTGCCAATATTATGTTACGTCAACTCAGGTCAGATATTCAATTTGGACAAAGTTCAGGAAGTAACGGATCTTTTGAAATTAAAAACATTGCCCCAGGCGACTATATGTTGATAGTTTCTTTTGTTGGATACCAGAATTTCTTTAAAAGGATTACAGTTTCAGATAGAAATCTGGAATTGGAACCTGTAAAACTAAATTTAAAGGACCAGAATATTGAAGAGGTAAAAGTTAAGGGTTTATTATTACGACAAGAGTTAAAGGGCGATACAACAGTTTATAATGCTGAAGCATTTAAAGTTAATCCTGATGCAACCACTGAAGATTTACTAAAGAAAATTCCGGGCATTTCAATTGAAGGCTCTACTGTAAAGGCTGGAGGTGAGCAGGTTCGGAAAGTTTTGGTTGATGGTAAAGAGTTTTTCGGAAATGACCCTATGCTCGCCATAAAAAATCTTCAGGCTGATATGGTCGATAAAATAGAAGTGTTTGACAGGCAGAGCGACCAGTCGCAGTTTACCGGTTTTAACGATGGAAACGAGGAACGTACAATTAATATTTCTACAAAACGTGGTGTTGCCAATGGTCATTTTGGCCGTATGTATGCTGGTGTTGGAAGTAATGGCAGGTATGAAGCCGGGGGGAATCTTAATTCATTTAAGGAATCAAGACGTATATCTGTTGTTGGTTTGTTTAATAATATTAACCAGCAAAACTTTTCAATGGACGATATTACCGGTTCAATGAGTGGCCAGGGACAGGGCCAGAGGCGTGTAATAGTTGGTGGCGGAGGAGGGCCAGGAATATCTGGTGGTTTTATGGGTGAAAGTTTGGGAGGAATTACCAGGACTAATTCATTAGGTATTAATTATAGTGATTTATGGGGTAAAAAAGCTGAAGTAACAGCCAGCTATTTTTTCAACCATTCCGATAATAAGAATAATTCAAATAATTTGAGAGAGTATTTCGAGACTCCAGATGGATTTCGTATTTATGATGAAAATAATAGCTCAACAAGGAATAATTATAATCACAGGTTTAATTTGCGCCTTACTTATACAATAGATAGCCTGAACAGTATAATTTTTACACCCCGTTTAAGCTGGCAGGATAATAAAAGCAAATCTATTACCATGGGTTCTGATTATTATGACCTGGTTGAAACAATTAGGTCAAACAATCTTTTAAACTCAACAAACCAGGGGTATTCATTAAGTGGCGATATAATGTACCGCCATAAGTTTATAAAAAGCCGGAGAACTGTTTCACTTAGGGTTGGCACTTCTTCAACATTTACCAACGGTGAATCAAATTCTTATTCCCTAAGCGATTACCTGAATCAATTGGATAATGATTTGTTAATAAACCTATTTACCGAAAATTCGGGTAAAAGTTATGGCATAAATAGTGATTTGGTCTTTACTGAACCAATTTCCCCCAAAAGTATGTTAATGATAAATTATAGCCCGTCAATAACTAAAAGTGATGGCAATAGGGAAGTTTTTGACCTGACACTTACCGGTCAGGCAGCAGATTTGCCAGTGCCATCATTGAGCAACAGTACAGTTTCAGATTATATCCAGCACAGGGGTGGGCTTGGCTATAATTTTTCATCTCAAAATATAAACCTGGTTGCAATTGTTAATTACCAGGATGCAGTGCTTAATGGTGAGCAGTTTTATCCCCAATACTCAACTACACAAAAAAGTTTTAACAACATTTTACCTTCGGTTATTTTTAGGGTTAAAAAGGACAAAACTACAAATTTCAGATTATTTTACCGTACCAACACAAATGCGCCAACAATTAACCAGCTACAGGATGTTGTTGATATTAGCAATACACGTTCCTATAGTTCAGGAAATCGTGATTTGAAACAACAATATTCGCACAACCTTATGTTTAACCTGAGTACGAATAATCCGGAAAAATCACGAACATTTTTTATAATGGGTGGTATTACCTCCCTTACCGATTATGTGGCATCATCGTCAGTAATTGCAAGGCAGGATAGTATTGTTGGCGATGGAATTTTATTACCAAGGGGTACACAGTTTAATAAACCGGTAAACCTTAACGGGTATTATAGTATTAGGTCATTTGTTTCATATGGGTTTCCCTTTAAGAAAATTAAAAGTAACATTAATTTTAACGGAGGTGTAAACTTCCTTACAAGGCCGGGTATGTATAACTATAAAAATACTTTTTCAGATACATATACATTTACCGGTGGAGTGGTTATTGGTTCAAGTATTAAACCCGAACTGGATTTTACTCTTTCTTATAATACCGGTTACAACATTATTGAAAACTCATCGGCCATAAGCGAAAATTACAACTATTATAACCATACAACACAATTTGACTTTAACTGGCTGTTTTTGAAAAGATTTGTTTTTAACAATAACGTAAAGCATTTGTATTATACAGGATTGGGTGAAGGGTTCGATCAGGATTTTTTACTTTGGAATGCCGGATTCGGTGTTAAATTCCTGAAAAACAATCAGGCCGAGTTAAGATTAAAGGTGTACGATTTACTTGATCAGAATAAGAGCGTTAACCGGAGTATCAGGGATGCTTACATTGAAACTTCAACAACAGAAGTGTTAACCCGTTATACCATGTTAACCTTTACTTACAGGTTAAGGGGTAAGGGCGTTCCGCAACGACCTAATGACCAAACTCCCGGTGCACCACAGCAACGTACCTTTATTTATCAGGGCGGAGAAGGTCCCCCGCCTCCCGGGAGAATGTTTTAATAAATACTTTAAAGCCGGGAAAATTACTTTTAGCCCGGCTTTTAATTTAAATATCATGTTTGGTTTTTTCTGCCAACGATTTGAATCCTTCACCAAGTATTTCACTGGTATTCATAACAATTAAAAATGATTTAGGGTCAATTCCCCGGATCAAATGTTCCAATGTAGCCAGTTCTCTCCTTGTATATAACTGTAAAAATAACAATTTTGGGCTGGCCTCCAAATAATCCTTCAGCCATAAAATAAGTATATCCACGGTCTAAATCCTTTAAAATACATTTTCTTATTTCCTCCATTTCTCTGAAACAATAAACAATGCCTTATCATAATTAATTCCATCAAGCGTTATATCAATTAACTTACCCGTAATAAAAATTACTATCCATGAGTAAAGAGGTATTTTCCAATCTTTGAAAACAACCAGTCCTACCAAAACAATTGCAGAGTCAACTATAATCAAGAGCTGCCCCAGGGGCATTTTAGTGAATTTTGCCAATACCATAGCAACTATATCGGAACCACCCGATGTTGCTCTTGATCTGAAAATAAGGCCTAAACCAAAACCAATTACAATTCCACCAAAAACACTCGAAAGAAGTAAATCGTTTTGAAGTAATAAAGGATCGCTTTCCCCAATAAAATAGGTTAGGGTATCCATAAAAACTGAGGTAAGTATCATTCCGAAAACGGTTTTAAAGCCAAATTTCGGGCCTAAAATTTTTATTCCTGCAATTGTTAAGGGAATATTCATAAAAAGCCCGAATAATCCAACCGGAACAGCAGGAATAAAGTGGTGAACTATAATTCCTATTCCATACACTCCTCCTGGTACAATGTTATAGGGATTTATAAAAAAACAAATCCTGATGCCAGTATGAATGCTCCAACAACAACAAGTAGATAATCAATAATTTTCTTGTTTATATATTATTTCATTGTGAAATTTTATTAGGGTTTTATAAATTTAAAAATTGATTTTTGAACAGTAAATGATAAACCTCGTTGTTTTTGTATACTATTTTTTTAACATTTATAATAAGTTGTTCTTTTGAAATTAATGAACTAATTTATTCCTTTATTAATTCACATCCTGTGAAGTTTGCAGTTTACGGGAATATGTGTTTAAATTCAAGTTTAACATTTCTCATTTAAGAATCAGATTTTGAAAAATTATTATTTATGGATGCCAATAGTTTTAAAATCAGTATTGTACAATATGATATTGACAAAAAGTCAGAAGATAATAATTTCAAAACAATCCAAAAGTTATTGGATCAGAGCAAACACAGCCCCAATTTAATTTTATTACCCGAGATGTTTAATACCGGGTTTTCATCAAAACCTGGTTTGATTGCATCATCCATGAAGGGCAAAGCTGTAAAATGGATGCAAAATATTGCCGGTAAAATGAATGCTGTTGTTGCAGGTAGTGTGGTAATCAATGAAAATTCAAAATACTTTAACAGGTTAATATCAGTTTTTCCTAACGGCCAGTTAGAATGGTATAATAAGAGGCATTTGTTTAGAATGGGCGGAGAAGACGAATTTTATACGCAGGGTGAAGAAAGGAAAATTATAACAATTAATGACTGGAAATTTGCGCTTTTTGTTTGTTATGATTTGCGCTTTCCGGTTTGGTCACGCAATATGAATGATTATGATGTTGCATTGTTTGCAGCAAACTGGCCATCGGCCCGCAATAGCGTTTGGGAAACCCTTCTTAAAGCCAGAGCCATTGAAAACCAAAGTTATGTTTTGGGTATTAACCGCGTTGGAATGGACGAATTGGGAGAATATTCAGGCAACTCAATGGTAGTCGATTTTAAAGGAAATGTTATGGATAGCTTAGGTAATGGCGTTGCAGGCCTGGTTGAAACAACCCTGCTAAAGGGCCACCTGAATGATTTCAGAAAAGCGTTTCCAGCCTGGATGGATGCCGATAAATTTTCAATCAGTATCAAATAACCTATATTTAACTGGCAGGCTTTAAGTAATTAACTAATTATAATGGCCTATTATGGGTAAAATAATCATCCTTTAAATCATATGATTGAAACGATCTTTCTTAAGAAAGTTATTACAATTTTGGGCAAAAACTTTTTCATTTATCAGATATAAAAGTAAGTAGTTTATCGGGTATTTTTTTACTGTATGTTATGTCATCACCGGAATTTATTTACTATATAATTTTTTATTTGATTTAATTTAATAATCTGTGTAACTTGTAGTTGGAAAACACATTAGTGTTCTGTTGGTAATTGAGAAAGTAGCAAAAGGTTGAAATATCAATTAATGATGTTGTGTGTAAATGCTTAAACAATAAGCTTTTAAAATTAATTTATTAGTGTATTAATAAATATGTCATTTTAATGCTCAAACAAACAGTCGATAATATGGTTAACCTTAACAAAAACTTATGAATTTACTATCATGTGACTAAAATTGATTTTTTTAACCATTATCCAGGCCAATTGAATATAATACAAAATTAATTGTTAAATGAAGAATTACAGAGTTAAAGTTCGGGACGATAAAGCAGAATTTTTTGAAGAATTATTGCGCTATCTGGACTTTCTTGATTACGAGAAAGTGGAAGGTTTTTCAGAACCAAGAATTTATTCAAACTTTGAAATAAGCGATAATTACCGGAAAAAAAATCCGGAATCAAAAACCAATGAAGAATTCAATATAAAAGTTGCCGGAATAAATGAAAGCAGTTTTGATAGCCTAAGGGAAGTAATGCAAAAAATAGATGCCCGCCGCGATAGTGGCAAAAAACAGATTTTGCCTGGTAATTTTTAACATGAATTGAAAATGAAGGGTTGTAGCAATGTATTGTAGCAACCCTTTTTTATATTTTAGAGAAACATTAAATATAATTGTCAAAAAAAATATGGAATTATAGATGTTAAATAAAATTAAAAAAAGTGATTTATGGAATAAAATTTGCTGATTTTGGTTTGCAAAAGCCTTATATTATGACACCATTAAACAGAATTAATAATAAAATAAACATATTATTGGCAGGTGGTAAAATTTTATTCCTGTCGATGATATTGATGTTATTAACCGCTGGCCAGGGAAATTGCCTTTACGCATCAAAAATCGGATACAACCCTTCAACTGATTCAGTTTATAATAAGGTTGATAAAAGTCCGGTTTTTAAAGGATCTCCCTCTAATATTCAGAAATTTGTTAAAAACAATTTAATTTACCCCGAAGACGCTTGGATGAAAGGAATTGAGGGAGTTGTGCAGGTATCGTTTGTTATTACTGATGAAGGAAAACTGATGAACGTAAAAATCGAGAAAAGCATTAACCCTGAACTTGATATTGAAGCCATTAGAGTTGTTGAAATGTTGGATAAATGGAAACCCGGGGTTAAAAATGGAAAAGCCGTTCATTCTTATTTATCAATACCGGTAGAGTTCATTTTGTCACCCGATGAAAGGGAGTTTATAGCAACATTAAAAAAGTATGGTATTAGTGAAAATCCGCCCTTATATATTATTGATGATAAAATTGTGAATTCCATGGTTATTGTTCCATCTTATAATGTAAAATCAATAAGGGTTTTAAAGGGCGATGCCGCAATTAACAGATTTGGAGAAAAGGGGGTAAACGGTGTTGTAATTATTACTACCAAAAGGGGTACCCCACCAGTACGATAACTGTAATACTAGAACTGTTTTGGTTATTTTATAATTTGCACTGAAAATAATATCCAATAATGGCTATTACAAAAGTCAATATTCCACCAAAACTGGAACCACCAGCCCGGTTCCTGATTTAAAACCTTGCAAAACACAAAAACTCATTGTTTTAGTTTTTCTGTTTTTTTAAAATCAATTTTTATCTTAAGGCATTGATACTAAGTATATAAATAATCATTTGTTTTAACGGCTTTTAATAAAAATCAGTTCATAATAACAAACCTCGGGTCAAAATCAATTCTTCTCTTTTGCTATCTTTGTAAAGAAATTATGGCTTCTGTTACCTGGTTTATTTATAGCTAATAAATAGTTTTGAGGTAATTCGCAATTTCTTTTAATATCATTATTTTTTCTACTTTGCCAGATTTATATATGGATTCCTCCTTTCACTCGGAATGACATTTTGTGGAGATAAACAGGGCGACAAAACCGCCATTTTACTCACTATTTCGTACTGTCATTCCGAACGTAGTGAGGAAACTCATTTTGTTAGATTAATCTGTCAAAGTATAATTTTTAACATATTAGTTTTAGTTGGTGGTTGTAAGTTTTTATAATTTGCAATAATAACCACATGAAACATCCACGTTGCTTTTCGGCGACACACAGGAGTATGATTATGGGCATGGATGTTCCATCTGACCTATAAAAAACAAATTATAAACAGATGAAATAAATTAAATATCAGAAATGAAATTTGAAAAGTACAACTTTATACCCCGGTTAAAACGAAATCTTGAAAATCTTAATTTCAAAAAGCCTACAGATATACAGTTTAAATGTATTCCTCCCATATTGCGGGGGGAAGATATTTTGGCAATTGCTCAAACCGGAACGGGAAAAACAGGTGCTTTTTCTATTCCTGTAATTCAACTGTTATGCACCAGGCTGGCAGTGGTTGAAAATTATTCAGTAAGATGCCTGGTTATGGTTCCAACGCATGAGCTTGCAATTCAGGTGGCTGGTGTATTTGAGAGTTTATTATCGGGAACCGGATTGCATGTTTTAGGACTGTTTGGTGGGGTTGACCAAACGCCCCAGATCTCAAAATTAAGTAAAGGCGTTGATATTCTTGTTGCTACCCCCGGAAGGATGTTTGATTTGGCAAGCCAGGGGTTTATATCATTTAAAGGAGTAGAAATTCTGGTACTGGATGAAGCTGATCATATGTTAGAACTTGGTTTTTTAAAAGATATGCAGCAGTTATTTAAGCGAATTCCTAAAAACAGACAAACCCTGTTTTTTTCGGCAACCATTAATGAAGAAATAAAGGATCTGGCTTATGGTTTAGTTAAACATGCAGTTCGTATTCAAATTTCACCTAAAGATCCCGTATCAAAAAATATAAATCATTCAGTCGCTTATATTGAAATGGATGATAAAAGATTTTTTTTGGAGCATATTATTAAAGAGAACTCTGAAAGCAAAATACTGGTTTTTGTGCGCACAAAGGTTCGGGCTGAAAGGGTTGCTAAGGCTTTAGATCGTGTCAATATTAAGAGTTTAACAATTCATGGAGATAAAGACCAGAAAGAAAGATCTTTGGTAATGGAAAGTTTTAGGGATGGTACCTGCAAGGTCTTAATTGCTACTGAAGTAAGTGCCAGGGGTATTGATATTCCAAATGTTGAATTTGTAATTAATTACGATTTGCCTGTTGAACCTGAAAATTATGTGCATAGGGTGGGGCGTACAGGTCGTGGAACCAAAAAAGGTACAGCTATTTCTTTTTGCAGCAAGGAAGAAAGGGAAACCCTGGCTGTAATCGAAAGTTTTTTGGATAAACCAATTACACTTCTCAAAATCGATAAAAATGAATATGAAGCTACTATTGATTTTTCACCCGCTTCAACACACGACTGGCAATCGTTAATAAAGGAACAAATTGAATTGGAAAGCGTGGTTAAGAAGAAAAAAAAATTTAAGAAGAAATAATTCTATTTTAAAAATCGGAATTAGGTTTGCTTTCATGTAGTAAATAGTTAATACTGTCAAAGATTGGTGGTTCTCTATAATTTTGTTCTCCTTTCAAAATTTAGGTTGTTATAGTGATAATAAAAAATGGATTATTTACTTATTTATTAAACAAATAAAAAAGTTACTAAACATTAAGCCATTTTTTTACAGGCCAGTCCAAATGTAGTCCGTGCATGTAATTATAAGTAGCTTTACGTAAAATACTTCCCAATCTCTCGAGATTAATATTTTGATTATCAGTAAAAAATATTTCGTTATTGGCAAATGATCCAGTTTTAGTTTTGATTATTGCAGCATTAAACTTTTCAGGAAACCTTCCTGATGGGCTGTGTACTGTCATTGCGTACCTATGCCAAAAAGCTGAATGTAATAAACCCTGTTCAAACATTTGACGAACAATTTCCAGTCCATCAAGGGTTTCTTTTTGTGTTTGTGTTGGAAACCCATACATTAAATATGCATGTACCATTATTCCATTTTCCGATAAATTACGTGTAGTTTCAAATGCCTGCTCAATGGAGACTCCTTTGTTAATGATTTTTAAAAGCCTGTCTGATGCCACCTCAAGACCCCCTGATACGGCAATACAGCCTGCCCTGGACATTAAGTTACACAATTCATGGTTAAATGATTTTTCAAACCGAATGTTCGTCCACCAGCTAATAGTTATTCTGCGTTTTATCAATTCTTCTGAAAGTTGCCTCAGTAAACGCGGTGGCGCAGCTTCATCAGTAAAATGGAACCCGCTGCTTCCGGTTTGGGACATAATTTTTTCTATATAATCGCAAATTGTTTTAGCATCTAAGGCATCAAAACATGCTATATATGGCAATGAAGTATCACAAAATGCACATTTAGCCCAATAACAGCCATGGGCAAGGGTTAGTTTATTCCATCGTCCGTCGCTCCATAATTTATGCATTGGATTTGCAATTTCAATAAGAGAAATATATTTATCAAGTGGCAAATCTGAGTAATCGGGTGCAGGTATTTGATTGAATGGAATATTTTGTTTTTTATCACCTTCAATAAATTTCACTTTATTGTCGTCACCTTTGTAAAAGGTTTTATATAGTTTATCCTTCGTACTTTCACCAGTTAAATGTTTTATTAACGCCCTTAAAGCCGGTTCACCTTCATCAAGCATTATATAATGTGCAAAATCAAAAACTCGTGCATCTGAAAGTTGGCGTAATTCGGTATTTACATACCCACCACCCCAGGTAACCGTTATGTGCGGGTAGTTCTGGCGTATAAAGCTGCTTGTGTAAAATGTACTTAAAAGATTCCCTGGAAACGGTATTGAGAAACACACCATTTCAGGGCTAAATGAACAAATTTTTTCTTCTGCAATACTTAATAGTAATTCATCGATTAACGTCTTTTTATTTTGCACGATTTTAAGTAAAGGGTCAATCTCCGGTAATCGCAAACATAATCGCTCTCCATACCTGCTTAATTCAAAGTGTGGGTTTATAGTTTCCTTAATAAAATCTATAATATCTTCAATGTAAAGAGTGGCTATATGTTTGGCCAGTTCTGTATTACCTATAGTACCAAATGCCCAGTTTATATCTGCAATGTTTTTGAACCGTTCACCCTGTGGCAACCAATCTGTGTTACAAATTCTTGTGGCTAAGGTTGGATCTTTTCCTTGAAGAAATTTTATAACTGCTTCAATTGAATCCAGGTATTCATTTTTGCTATCAAGTATTTGCTTAACGCTGGCTGAATTATATCCATTTGGGTTAACGTGGTTAAATATTTTTAATAACCATTGGTTTGTGAAAAGCCTATTAAAGAGTTCTATGCCTAGGTCAGCCTGAGTAACATCATGACCTTCACTCACCAAAAACCCTTTTAAATAAGCCGTAGCAGGATAAGGTGAATTAAGTTGTGTTAAAGGAGCTGTAAATAGTAGGACTTTCATTATTCAGGCTATTTTATTTACAAACATAAATATTTTAATGAATAGCATTAGGAAATTCTTTGGTAAATTGAACCATCCCGGATTAAATTAAAATTATAAGGGAAATAAAAAGTAAAAAAGAATTTGACGGGCGGTATGTTTTGGGAAGATTTATTTATATTTGCACCGCTAAAAACAAAGGGTCCGGTAGCTCAGCTGGATAGAGCAATAGCCTTCTAAGCTATGGGTCAGGGGTTCGAATCCCTTCCGGATCACTACAACATTTCAAAAATTTATACCCTGGAAATTCAGAATTTTCAGGGTTTTTGTTTAAAATCATCCTGAAGGGAATTAAATTACTTAAGACATTTAAGCCGATTTACTTTTAGTTTAAAATATTTTCCCTCAGTTAGAATCATTTTTTGGTTTAAATTTTCTGTTATAATAATTTCCTTATTAATATTGTTTTAAAAAAGAATTAATTTGTTAAAGGTGTCTGCACAATTAATGGAAGTAAATTTGAGCCTTCATTGATTTTTTAGGAGAAATGATTACAGGGTGTTACCGGTTTAACAGGGAATAATGTTTTAAAATAAAACCTATGACTATTGCTGAAAATTTTATAAATATTAAAATGAAAAAAAAACACCTGCTTATCAATGTATTAGTTTTTGGTTTTGTATTCAATGTCAGTAATAAAGTGTTTGCCCAGAGCGATGCTTCGGGAAGAATTCCTGTTTACCAGGTGGCTTATGAATTGCCAACTGTTGAAAGTATTAAAAAGGATATTAACAGGATAAGACTATATTACGAATCAACAAGTAATCTTAAAATTGTTGATTCAGAAACTGGTAAAGAAATAACCAACTATAAGCAACCAAATAAAAATGCAAGGGTTGCTCCAGGTTTTGCTGGAGAATGGTCATATACAAACGGTGTAGTTTTGTCGGCTTTTAATTATATAACCGCCACAATTGATGAACCTGCCTATTTTGCAAATAATGTCAGTTTTTTTAATAAAGTTGTGGAAACCCTGCCGTACTTTATGGCAAATCGTGAAAAATTTGGTAAAGATGCAAGATTTGGATGGGGTAGGACCCCTGATTTTCATGCCCTTGATGATTGTGGCTCAATTGGTGCCGCAATGATTAAAACCTATTTAAAAACAAATAACAAAGATTATTTAAATCTAATTAATCAAATTGCTGATTACATTTCTAATAAACAGGTAAGATTAAGTGATGGAACTTTGGCCCGTCACCGACCTCAATATTTATCAATTTGGGCCGATGATTTGTATATGAGTGTTCCATTTTTGGCCAATATGGGAGTACTAACCGGTGATAAAAAATATTTTGACGATGCTGTAAGGCAAATAACCCAAATGGCGGCCAGACTTTATATTCCGCAAAAAGAGCTGTTTGATCACGGATGGAGTGTAACCTCAGGAGATTATGATCCAAGGTTTTACTGGGGAAGGGCAAATGGATGGACATTAATGGCCATGGCTGAATTACTCAGTATATTACCTGAAGGTTATAAGGGAAGAGATGAAATACTTCATTTATACCGGTCAATGGTTCGCTCTTTGGCAGGTTTGCAACATGGGTCAGGTTTCTGGCATAATATGTTGGATAAATCTGATACATTTCTTGAAACATCATGTACAGCCATGTTTACTTTTGCCATTGCAAAAGGCATTAATGAAGGTTGGATAAACCATGTTTATGGGCCTGTTGCATTAACAGGGTGGAATGCTGTTTCAACAAGGATACTTGAAAACGGAGCTGTTGATGGTACATGTGAAGCCACTACTTTCGCACATGATAACAGTTATTATTTTAACAGAGGTAAAAGTATTTATGCTGATCATGGTTACGGGCCTGTGCTTTATGCAGGTATTGAGATTATTCGTTTATTAATTAATGAAAAGATTGAAATACGGCCGGCCAGAAAAAATTCTGTAAACAGCACTTTTCATTTTCTGTTGAAAAGCGAATGGCAGGGTAATTAACCTTGCAAAAATGTTGTTTAAATATTAAAATTTTATGTTAAAGTTGTTGCACTGATTATCGATAAATAATAAAATCTGGTAAGGCTGCAGTTGAAAACATCAGGGAACCTCTGCTCTCAATCCCCAAAGGAATAGGGCCCCCGGATAAACCAAATATTGGTTAAAATAATTATAGGTTAATTGGTAAACAGGTTTTTTACGGTTATTTACATTTTAAGATTACATGGCTTATGCCTGAATAACTTCTAATATTTTACTTTAATCAAATTGTAATAATTTTTCTGATCAAAATTTATTTTATCAGCTTGGATTGACTGCCCCGAATCTTCGGGGGAACACTACTGTTATATATTTTGTTCATTGGTGTTTAAGTTTACAAAACATAGTTGTTTAATAATTCTAAACCCCGCTATTTCCATAGTTTGGCAATACCCTTGCACTGGGATCTGTAACATTACAGTTATCCCATTCTTTATTTGGCATCCAAAATGCAGGGATCAATTCTGCGCGACCCGGAAAATGGCTTTCAAATATATCACGGTACATTAACGATTCTTTTGAGAAGGGAGTTGCATAAGGGTACTTTCTTACAGCAGCCTTTACATCCTCATCGGAATATAATTCTTCAGCATATTCTTTAAGATAATCAACCATACTATGCCCAACTGCATCTGAGAAAGCAGCTTTTTCCCTATATAGAATATCAATTGGTAAATATTCACCTTCAAAAGCTTTGCGCAGCAAAAATTTTCCTATACCGGTAAAGTTCATTTTTTTCTCGGGTGAAATTCCCATAACATATTTCACAAAATCTATATCTCCGAAAGGTACCCTGGCTTCTAGTCCATTTGATGAAATTGATCTGTCAGCCCTAAGAACATCATACATAAATATTTCCTTTAACCTTTTTTCGGCTTCTTTTTGAAATGCTTCAGGGCTTGGTGCAAAATCGGTATATTTGTAACCAAATATTTCATCGCTTATTTCGCCAGTTAATAGAACTTTAATATCAGTGTTCCTGCTAATATAATTACATACCAAATACATCCCAATAGATGCCCTGATGGTTGTAATATCCCATGTTTCAATATTGTAAATAAGGGTTGATAGAGTATTGAAAATCTCCTGTTTGGTAAAAAGGACTTCAGTATGATCAGCACCCAGATAATTAGCAACAATACGTGCATATTTTGTATCGATAGGGTTTTCTGTAATGCCAACGGCAAAGGTTTTAATAGGCTTTGTTGTTAAACGTGCAGCAATTGCACAAACAAGGCTTGAGTCAAGTCCTCCACTGCAAAGAAATCCTAAAGGAGCATCGGCATCCATTCTTTTTTCAACAGCTTTTGTCAGATAATGGTTAATATTGCTGAAAATATCTTCCTGTTCGTGATCATGAAACTTTTTTACATCTGATAAATCTGCATATTTTATGAACATATCACCATCATAACAATAACCCGGAGGGAAAGGGTGAACAACTTTACATGTTTTATCCAAAGCCTTCATTTCACTTGCAAATACTATCTCCATTTGGTTGGTGTACCCATAAAACAAGGGCCTTATTCCAATGGGATCCCTCGCGGCATAAAATTTTCTCTTTTCATCATCATAAATTACACAAACAAACTCTGCATCAAGTTCCTGAGACATACCTACAATACCTTTTTCTAAAAAAAGCGGTAAAATTACTTCACAATCACTTTGTGATGCAAATGGAAACGATTTCTCATACTTCTCCCTTAACCCTCTGAAATTATAAATTTCGCCATTACAAACCATGTGTATATTTTTATAAGAAAGAGGCTGATTTCCCGCATCTGATAGATCCATGATTTTTAACCGATGAAACCCCATCCAACCGTTGTCTCCAAAATCTTTGATTATTGTGTTGTCAGGACCCCTATACTGAATTTTCCTGAATTCATGTGCCATTTCAAGCTTTAACATCTTGTCACTTCCTGTATAAACTGCAAATCCACACATGGCTTATTTGTTTACGTTAAATAATAAAATGATATTAATATATCAGCAAAAGTACGAAAACATAATCAAAAACCAAATAAAAGCATACAAATGATGCCAAAAACGCTCAAAAAGTTACATAATGACAATTGTCATAAAATTCATTGATATAGAATTTAATTATAATGGTGCCTTTTAATTGATAGTTTTTAATAGTTCTGTAATGTGATCATATTCAATTATAATGTGTTTAATAAATGATTAAGGGGTAAACCAATATTATATAGAACAATCTGTTTTCTTAATTTCAATATTTACTTTTAAAGAAATTACCATTAAATAGCCAAAAGCAATAAACTGCATACAAACAGAAATGATTATTTATGGCGCATTGCATTCCGGTAAATCGGGCCAAGTTGTGACATTTAAAAATCAAATTATACACACATGAAAAATTTATATTGGGCTTATAGTTATAAGTTTTTTTTGTTGGGAGGTTGTGGGCAAACCTGTAACCAATAACAATTCAAAGCCGCTGGCTTTATTGTTGATGAAACATTTAATGGTCATGTTTTTAGTGAACTTCCGAATGCTTTTGATGCACTTGAGCCTTAAATTGATGCAACAACTATTGAAATTTGTTACAAACTGCACTACAGAGGTTATTTCAATAATTTTATGAAGGAAATTGAAGGTACTGAATTGGAGAAAGCCCGGTTAGAGATTATTTAACCCAAATTTGTCTTTAGCCATTTTTTTTAATGACCGTCATTAGTAACTAATAGTCTTAAGTTATTGATTACATGCCTTCTATTTTGACAAATCGCTAAAGA
>JBBIVA010000063.1:0-20204 GCA_037439945.1 Marinilabiliaceae bacterium | reverse complement strand
TAATCCCGGCTAAGTCATTAGTTCATTGCCTTTCTAATGACTAATCCGGGTTTAACCGGCAAGCAAAAAAAATCAGGAAAACCTTTGTGTTAAAACTGTAGGCTCCCCCGAAAAAATCACTCTAACTAACAAAATGGTAATTTAAGTATGTTCAAAAACAACCAGTTTATCATAAAGCTCTGAATTTTATTTCCAGTTTTCTGATATACAATTTATAACCAAATGTAAAAAGGAAATGTAAATTAATAGAATTTGAAAAATATAGAATAATTACACGCAAGGTTTAAGCCGGGTCTTTTATTAGGCTTAAGACAATTATGAATTTACGGCCGTTTTAAACTATTTACTTTATGAATATAAACCGGGATGCTAACCGCCAATATATTAGGATTTTAATGTTGTGTTAAATTCTTTAAACGATGTTCCTTTTATTTCTTTAAAAGCCCTGAAGAATGTTGCATAACTGTTAAATCCGGACTCGTATGCTATTTGTTGGGCTTTCAAATCACGGCCATTTTCTTTCAATAACGTTAAAACATTATTAACCCTGAAACGGTTTACATATTCATTAAAGCTGGATTTAAATTCATTATTAATAACATCTGAAATATAAGTACGGTTTGTACCCATAGCAACTGCAACATCACTAATTTTTAAATTGTGTGACAAATATGGTTTCTTTTCAGTAAAATAACGTTCAAGTTGTTCTGCCAAAGGACTGTTTTTTACAATTAAGTATGTAGGTAATTCAGTTCTTGTATTTATAAATATAAGCTCTTTATTAATAACCCATCCGCTCATAAAAAAACATGATGCCCAAAATAAATTGATCCCGATAAAGGTTTCTTTGTTTTCGTAATCATGGCCTGAATTAAGCGCCATAATTGTACCTATAGTTATTAATATTAAAAACGATAACAAAATTAAAAACCTCATTATCACCCTCTCCCTTACCTCTGCAAATTCCTGTGCTGCATTCCTTATAATTACAGGTATAAAAAACAGGGAGCTTATAACAGCGCCGGTTAAATTAAAAAAGAAAATAATTGATGTTATCCTGTCAATATTATAAGTAAACATAAGGTTGGCAGGCAAATTATCGGGCTGTTTGAAAATTATATCATAAACATGCGGTTTCAACGTATCCATTGGTACATGCATATAAAAAGCATAACCCGATAAAAGAAACTGAACTGCCGGAATTATGAAAAGTATGTAAAACCGGCGGGGCATTTTCTGATTAATTGATATGAAATAATAGACAAACAAAATATAAAGGAGCCCTGTTGCCCCGGTGGTTAATGGATAAATTGCCCTGATAACAATACTTGCCTCAAGAAAACCCAGTGTGTTTACAAAATTGGATATTGCAATCAGGAGAACATCTGCCGATAGGATGAAAACACTCATGTAAGCCAAACTCTTTTTTCTGTTTGCTCCAAAAATTATTGCCCAAAACATAGGGGCCAATACCACTACAAGCGATGAAATAATTACTACAGGCATAGGTAAAGAAAAGCCAAATATAAAAATTTTGTGAATTTGAAATATGAAATTGTTAAAATTAAATAGTTGATATCCTGCTTTTAGGCAAGTTTGGGTTTTCTAACTTAAAATTACACTTTATGAAAAATTTCTTACCAAGTTTGGCTAAACTAAAACAGGCATCCAAAAAACCTTTGGCCGCAAGTTTATTTATCGGTCTATCCATCATTTTTTTATCATGTAAAAAAGATAATGGCGTGCCAGATTTCTCAACCGGTATTAACGATTTTATTAGAGGACTGGCATACGACCCCGATGCTTTAATGAATGTGCAGGAAATAGGTTTGTCGGATGGTTCAAAATCTACACTTAAACAAACCACACAAAACTCATATTATCAAAACGGTGAAAATGAATATGTAACATGTATTAACAAGAGCTATAACCTGCAGCAAAATGCCGAACAGGTTGCTATACTGCGCCCTACCAATGGGATAATTTGGCCGGGGGCGCTTGTTAAAATTAATACCGGCTTATTAGACGGCATGCCCGAACCTATTACCCTAAAACCGGCCCCTGTAACCCTTAGCATTGACCTCCCCGGGATGGGCGACAATGGCGTACTGAAAATTAAAGACCCTTCCAATGCAAATGTACAGTCCGAAATTGACAATGCCCTTAATTGGTGGAACAACAACAAATATGTAGAAGGTTACAGAAATGCCACCAATTCATCACTCCGCACAACAATGGGATATTCATCAGAACAACTTGCCATAGGCGTAGGCCTTAATGTTAAATGGGCAAGCGGGGATGTGTCGGCAAAATTTAACTTTAACAGCTCAAACGAGTCATATACTTATATGTCAGTGTTTAAACAGGTATTTTATACTGTTACCTGCAATACCCCCGAAAACCCTGCAAGTGTATTTGACCCCTCGGTTGCGCTTGCCAGCGCCAAATCTTCATTCGATGCGGCCAATGTGCCGGGATATGTTCATTCGGTAAGTTACGGCCGTATTATAATGGTTAAAATAACAACTAATTCAAAGCAAGCTGATTCTAAAATTGAAGCTGCGGTAAATTATGCCAATACAGCGGACGCTACATTTAACTTAGCGCATGAACAGGTCCTGAAAAACTCTACCATTGAAATAATAACAATTGGCGGGGATGCAGGGGCAGCTTTAGGAATAACTTATGTAACTGCCAACCAAAATGAATCGGCAAATAACAGCGGAATTATAAACAAAGCAATTGTAAACAGTGCCTATTACAACAAAAATAACCCCGGCGTACCCGTTGCATATACTGTAAAGTACCTGAAAGACAATAAAGTGGCCAAAATGGGCTATACTACCGATTATACTGCCAAAGAATGTATGGTTAGCAGAAGGTTCAGAATAATGGTCACGAATAAGGCTTCGTGTTTTACACTTAAAGGGTATGTACACTACCTTGATATAAATAATACCAGAATAACAAAGAGAATTGAAGAAGTATACCAAAATGGCATGCCCATGAATAAGAATCGTATTTTTGATATACCGGCAGGCGCTAGTGACATTTACTTGGATATTTTGTGTGTTAACGGTATAGTTGTATACGCAAAAAATATTACTGAGAATAAACATCTTTGTCTTGTTATTAATGCAACTGCTTGCAGCCCTTGCTATTACGAGGTAAGTCATGACTGTGGCCTATAAGGTTTGCAGCAGTTAACAGTAGCTTATAAATAAAACAATAATAACCAAAAAAGAAGGTCAAAATGAAACACATGCTAAAAAAGCACAGAGGTAAAAGCATTATGCTAATAAAATTTGGATTGACAACCCTTATTACATATAGCTTTTCCATCTATGCAGCTACAGCACAAACCATGTATGTAAGGCAAAACAATGGGGCACAAACTAATTATCCCTTGAGTGAAGTTAGGAAAATTACATTCGCCCCTGCCGGCATCATAATTACAAAAAACGACAACAGCAGCCTGTTATTTGCCTTAAGCGCCGTGAGGTACATAAGTTTTTCGGATTACATTACAGGGGTACGACCGTTATTAAAAGAAAACGCAACAATTCATGTATATCCAAACCCGGTTAGTTCGGTGTTAAACATTGCATTGCCCGGTCCAGGTATTGTCCGAATACTAACCATCGATGGCAAGGTTATGATTAGTGGCCAAGTAAATACAGCTGGCATTACACCACTGTCTGTTGAACAACTCCCAAAAGGTATTTATTTATGCCACTACACTAATGTGACAGAAAGTAAAACAGTAAAAATTATTAAACAATAAATTTAAGGAGGACAAAACAATGGTAATAATCAGACTAATAAACAAGATTATAATAGTGATAATATTTTTTTTCAATTATTTACTTTCAAGTGTTACAGCACAGGAAACAATGTATATAATGAAAAATGGAATTGTTATAGCTAAGCACCAAATAAATCAAATTGACAGCATTATTTTTGCTAAAAACCCAAATACTTTATATGATATTGAAGGTAATGAGTACCAATTTATAACCATAGGTTCACAGGTGTGGATGGCAGAAAACCTTAAATCAACTAAGTACAATGATGGTTCTGCCATACCGTTGGTAACCGACAATGCTGATTGGGCAGCCCTTAATACACCCGCCTTTTGTTGGTACAACAACGATCAAGCTACGTACCAAAATACCTACGGGGCACTTTATAACTGGTTTGCAGTAAACTCGGGTAAACTTTGCCCTGTTGGTTGGCATGTACCTTCTGATGCAGAGTGGGCCACATTGACCCTATTTCTTGGTGGTGAAAATGTAGCGGGCGGAAAATTAAAGTCACTGGAACTTTGGAATTCCCCGAACACTGGTGCAACCAATGAAACCGGGTTTTCAGCCCTTCCCGGCGGCAACCGGAACAGAATGGGATCATTCGGAAATATGCTTGAATATGGCTCTTGGTGGAGTTCGACAGAATTTTGGGGATCAAATGCGGCTGACCGGTACATAGGCCATGATGCAAGTAATCTTTATAGAAGTCTTCCGACTAAAGTCCCGGGCCTAAGTGTGCGCTGTATAAAAGATTAAAATAAAACGATCATGATATGAGTAATAGTTAGTTAGTTATTTTTTTATTTGCTTGATTTACAGATGCATACAAAAATATTTGGTAAACCTTTAATGTATTTAATATCAAGAATTTGCCCTTTTTCTAATATTGTAAAAGTCTAACGATCTATTGTATGAGGATTGCTTTAATAAATCTTGTTTTAAGAACAAAATAAAAGCCTGTGGAAGAATAAATAAGTTTATAGAATCCACGGTAGAAGTTTACTAAATAGATTTGAAGAACCGTGAACAAAATAATTGAGAATTTTTAGATAGAATGGCAAGGAATAAAGATAGTGTCCCTGATTTTGGGGCACTACTCTTTTAACACGGTCCCATTAATTGAAAAAATATAATGCTCTATATAATTACCCGCTTAAGATTGAAGATACATGTTGATGAAACATAACAGATTTTTGATAACACGGCCCTCTTGGGTATTTGTAACCTCGAAAAAAACGATTGAAACTAAGGGCGGCATTTTCTGAATCCGATAACCTTTAGGGCAAACAAATTATTAATGGTTACCTTTTGCAATACCGGAGTAATTTTGAAATAATCATTTTCACTTAATAGTTCCATAAAGTGTTTTTAGCTAGTCTTTAAAAAAAGCGGTAGTCATAATAAAAACTTCAACTCTGATTTTTCCTTATTAACATCCATGTTTACTCTGGCTCCCAAAATTAATGGTTCGTTTTGTCTTGCGTGGCCGGCCGGAAAATCAAAAATAACAGGGTAATTATAATCCTTCACTGCATTGGAAATAATCTGGTTGGCCGTTAATCCAAACGGTGTTTCATTATCCTGCATATTGCTCATTTGACCTACTACCAACCCGGCTAAACCTGCCAGCTTTCCACTTATTTTTAAAGCAAACATCATTCGGTCGAGGTGATAAAGATACTCACCAACATCTTCAATAAAAAGCACTTTACCGGTGGGGTTAAAATCGTAAGGTGACCCAATTAAAGCATACAAAAGGGACAAATTTCCACCTATTAAAGTTCCTTTTGCTTTTCCGTTCCTGTTTAATACATGTGTTTGAATATTATACGAAGGTGGGTTTCCTTGTAAAAGTTCCCACAAATTCTTAATACCGGTATTGTTAAAGCTCCCCTCTTTTAAACTACGCACCATTGGCCCATGAATAGTGCATAAACCAAAAATATTTTGCACAACTGCATGAAATACAGTTATATCACTGTACCCAATAAGCCATTTTGGGTTTGATTTAAGAGTTGAAAAATCAATTAAATCAAGAAGCCTTATAGCCCCATATCCCCCTCTTGAACACCAAATAGCTTCAATTTCCGGATTATTAAGCATCTCCTGAAAACCGGCAGCCCTTTTCTCATCGGTTGATGCAAACTGGTGCCACGAATCAGCCACGTGCGATGCACGTATATGCCTGAATTTATGTGCATTCAAAAATTCTTCGCCGCGCCTTATTTCAGCCTCGCAAATTTTTCCTGCCGGAGAAACCAGGCCAACCAGCGAATTCTTTTTTAAAAATGGAGGTATAATCATTGTTTTATTGTATATATCACAATATTACAATTTAATTGTTTGGTTATCTTTGTGAAGTTAAAAAAAAATAGAGGTTACCTAATGAAATCGTCCTGGTATACAAGGACATTTTTATGCAACTGCATAATAATCAAAAAAAAACAAAAAATATATTCAGATTATCCAAATGACAAATTTTAAGCGCACCTTGGTTACTACAGCCCTTCCATATGCCAATGGACCTGTTCACATAGGCCATTTGGCCGGTGTTTATATCCCCGCCGATATTTATGTTCGCTATTTGAGGCTTAAAGGAAAAGATGTATTGCTTATAGGAGGTTCCGATGAGCACGGTGTTCCAATAACCTTAAAAGCCCGGAAGGAAGGTATTTCTCCCCAGGATGTTGTTGATAAATACCATCGTATAATTGAATGTTCGTTTCGTGATTTTGGGATTTCATTTGATGTATATTCCCGTACAAGCCGTAAAATACATTACGAAACTGCTTCACAGTTTTTTCGAACTTTATACGATAAAGGTGAGTTCATTGAAAAAGAATCCGGACAATATTACGACATGGAGGCAAAACAGTTCCTTGCCGACAGGTATATTACAGGTGCCTGCCCCCATTGCGGAAAAGATGGGGCCTATGGCGATCAATGCGAAAGTTGTGGCACTTCACTGAACGCAACCGACCTTATTAACCCAAAGTCAACAATTTCAGGCAGCACGCCGGTTATGAAAAGTACTAAACACTGGTATTTGCCACTCGATAAACATGAGCAGTTTTTACGAAAATGGATTTTGGAAGATCACAAAGAGTGGAAAAGTAATGTGTACGGACAATGTAAATCTTGGCTCGACCTGGGCCTGCAGCCGCGTGCCGTAAGCCGTGATCTTGACTGGGGGGTTCCCCTTCCGGTTGATGGGGCCGATGGTAAGGTGCTTTATGTTTGGTTTGATGCTCCCATTGGTTACATTTCGGCCACACGTGAACTAACTCCTGATTGGGAAAAATACTGGAAAGATGAACAATGCCGTTTGTTGCATTTTATTGGTAAGGATAATATTGTTTTCCATTGTATAGTTTTCCCGGCTATGCTTAAAGCCGAAGGTTCATACATTTTACCCGAAAATGTCCCTGCCAACGAATTTCTGAATCTTGAAGGTGATAAAATTTCAACATCGCGCAACTGGGCTGTCTGGCTTCACGAGTACCTGGTTGACTTTAAGGACAAACAGGATGTTCTAAGATATGTTCTGACTGCCAATGCCCCGGAAACAAAGGATAATGATTTTACCTGGAAAGACTTTCAGTCCCGCAATAATAACGAACTGGTTGCTATTTATGGGAATTTTGTAAATCGGTCAATGGTGCTTACCCAAAAATATTATAACGGATCAGTACCGGCTTTGGCAGCTCTTACAAATTTTGATAAAGAAACACTTGACAGCATTGGTGTAATAGTAAAAAACACTGAAGAAAACATCGAAAATTTCAAATTCAGGGAAGCTGTAAAAGAAGCTATGAACCTGGCAAGGCTTGGAAATAAATATCTGGCCGATACCGAACCCTGGAAACTTATAAAAACAGAACCTGAAAGGGTAGCAACAATTCTAAATATAGCACTTCAAATTACGGCCAATCTGGCTATATTAACTGAACCTTTCCTGCCATTTTCAGCAAAAAAACTTAGAAATATGCTGAATATGGGCGATACAGATTGGAACCTTTGCGGAAACAAGGAAGTTTTAAAACCGGGGCATAAAATTAATGAGCCATCGCTTCTTTTCGAAAAAATTGAAGATGAAACCATTGGAATTCAACTTAATAAACTGGAACAGACAAAAATTATGAACCAGGCCGAATCCAAAACTGCACCTTCATCAAAATCAAATGTTAGCTATGATGAGTTTTCGGCTATGGACATACGGGTTGGCACCATTTTAGAAGCCGAAAAAGTTGCCAAAACTAAAAAACTGCTGAAACTTAAAATTGACACCGGAATTGACCAGCGAACGGTGGTTTCAGGCATTGCAGAATATTTTCAACCCGATGAAATTATTGGCAAACAGGTTTCAATATTAGTGAACCTGGCTCCCCGCAATATAAAGGGAATTGATTCACAGGGAATGATTCTTATGGCTGAAAATGCTGATGGAAAACTGGTTTTTGTTTCTCCGTTGGCCAAAGTTAAAAATGGCTCGGAAGTGAAGTAAAACAACTAAAAAAAATAAATCCACTGCCAAAAAAGTGGATTTATTTTAATACATAATTATTAAAAGGTTACATCTTATATACATCGGTTTTCAAGACCAAAGGTTGCAATATCTTAAATTAGAATTACTTGACAAATAATTATTTAAAGATATTATTATGTTGAAATTATAACAATTTATACGAATTAGTTTTTATTGAGATAACTCTTCATCAATAATATCTTCATCATCTCCTCCCAATTCTCCGTTCAACATTAAACTGGCCTGAGCCGAATCAAGCGATTCTACACTTTTTAATTTTCTCTGAATGGCCCTGGTTCTTTTTCCCATTACCTCGTCAATCTGGTTACTTGCCGAGTGAAGATTTTTCTGGGCTTTTTCAAGTAATCCGCCAAAATTCTCAAACTCTTTTTTAACCGCACCAAGAATTTTCCACACCTCCCCACTGCGTTTTTGTATTGCCAGGGTTCTGAAACCCATTTGCAAACTATTAAGAATTGCAGCCAAAGTGGTGGGGCCGGTAAGTACTATCTTATAATCACGTTGTAATTCCTCAAGAAGGCTTGCTTTACGAACCACCTCGGCATATATTCCCTCAAATGGCAAAAACATTATTGCAAAGTCGGTTGTATTTGGTGGGTCAATATATTTATCGCTCACATCTTTTGCCATTTTTCTGATTGTTGCAAACAATGTTTTTTGAGCATTCTCAATCTGGGAAGCATCGGCCGTGTCATAGGCATTCTGCAAATGCTCGTAAACATCCCTGGGGAATTTTGCATCTACCGGCAGCCAAACAATTGAATTACTGTCATCACGGCCCGGTAATTTTATAGCAAACTCAACCACTTCGGAACTCCCCTTTTTTGTTTTCACATTTGATTCGTACTGGTCGGGGGCCAAAATCTGCTCCAACAATAACGAAAGTTGCACCTCTCCAATGCCTCCACGCATTTTAACATTACTTAAAACACGTTTTAACCCGCCCACATCCTGGGCAAGGTTTTTCATTTCGCCAAGCCCGTTTTGAACACTTTCCAATTGTTTGCTTACAATTTCAAATGACTGGCCAATACGTTCATTTAAAGTTTTTTGCAATTTTTCATCAACAGTGGCACGCATTTCCTCAAGTTTCTTTTCAGTGCTTTCAATCAGTTTTGTTTGCTTTTCCTCAAGTTGTACAAATTTTTCGCGCTGCAAATCGTTAAACGATGCCACATTTTTATCAAACGATGATTGAAACTCCTTAAAGGCCTTATCAATGGCCTCGCGCATAAAAATATTATCTTCTTTGGCCCTGTTAATGACTTTTTCGAGTTGTTCAACTGTTCGTGTTGTTAATTCCTTTTGCTCAGCCTTTAACTCATCAAATTTTACCCTTTGTTCGGTTATAAACTCTTTTAAGCTTAACACAAGAGTTTCCCGGTTTTGTTTATTACTCTCCTCAAGAGTTTTATTTATTGTTTCTAATGCTTTTTGGTTTTGCTCGGTTATTAACCTTAATGTTTCAGACATTCCCTCCTTAAAATCTTTAAATGAAGTGCTCATTTCTGTTCGGTTGTCACGTGCCAGTGTAGAATTCTCTTCACGGTTAACCCTGAAATCTTCCTTTAAATTAGCTTCAATACGTGCCATATTTGCACCAACCAAATCAAGTTTATTAGCAAGGTCTGAACCGCTTTTACCTTTTACCAAAACAATAATTAATAAACCAATATTTATTAACCCTATTAAAACAATAATTGCCTGTGTAATATTCATAAACATTATTAATTTGATTCTTTCTGGTTAAATATCTTAATATAAGTCCAAATATGTTTGATGCTGACATGTTATGTTCAATCACAAACGCCAATAAAAGTAATTCATGTAAACTTTCCGATAATTTAGGTTTGACAATCCTTCAATTAAAAAAACAAAATATTAACTGATTATACGAACATGTTTGCAAAAAAACACAACTTGTCCCGACTTTTCGGGAAACACAACAATAACAAAATCAGCAACAAGGGAGTTATCCCACAATTGGGTGACAAGCCATAATCCCTTTTAAAAATAATTTTGTTATTTATGAATACCAACCTATTTTCCAACCTTTAATTTATCAAATCCAATATCTTTGGCTTCTACCTTTTTTTCGCCCAAAACCGGGTTATAATACATATCCAGGGTTCCTGAAAGCCCTACTGCCCCATCTGATCCTTCTTTTACCACATTTCCCTTTTTATCAACATATTCACCTGCAATTATTCCTGTTGGGGTTGTGCCAATACCAAGTTTATTGTATGGACGACTGTAAATTACATTTCCAACCGGAATAATTCTGCCATTTTCATCCCTTACTGTACCATCCGAACGAAAAGTAAAGGGAACATGGTCAGACTGTGAACCAAATACATCCTTACCAAGATTAAAACTTTGGTCGAGAACAATTTTTCTGTACCCAAAAATATTTGATTTCATTGTTTCAATTGTTGGGTAAAAGATATTTCCCTTAATGTATAAATTATCGTCGTCTTTATTATACTCTAAGTAAGCAAGCCGGCTGCTATAATACCTCATTAGTTTCTGGCGGGCCAGTAATCTGGGTTTTCGTTCATCCTTTGCCATATATTTTAGAATTTCATCATCTAAAATTTCATCAATACTAAATTGAAGACCAAGCAATTTAACAATATTGCCTTCCTCGGCAAATTGTTTTAATTCGGTTTTCATTTCTACGGGCATTATACCATATAAATCGGCACCAACTACTGAATGGAAAAAATTACCTTTTTCTCCTTTTTCTGAGTTTTGCTGTTTATAATCGGGCATTAATGTTCTGGTTTTTTGTGAACTGTTATAACCACCGTAATTCATGTCTGACCAACCCAAAGTCCCCGGTAATTTTCGTTGAAACGACCAAACAGCATCAATTGTATTTCCTGTTTTGGAGTGGCATCCAACGCATTGAGCAAGCTCCTCAGTAGTTTGTGGACGTAAATTACCCCACCGGTTTTCAATAAACCCTGCTATTATCCACCCGGCGCCATTATCAACCCATCCTTGTCCCTCATTCCCAATATAACCCGGGTTGGCAGGTTTATTCTCCACGGGTTTAATATCATCTAAACCAATATCCTTCCACTTATACATATACCTGATTTCCTTCACTTTTTTTGACCTTGTTCCCGGAAATTCATAATCAATATTTATGTTTCCGGAAACACCGTCAACTATTAAACCGGTTTCTCCATCGGCGTTCAAATCGGCATAGTGTAATGGGTGGGCAAACTCGGTACCTACCGGGTAAAAACCTTTTTTTACTTTAACTGAAGATGCATCGCCAACATAGTTAATTTCAGGGTTTTGGTTTTTTATGTTTTTTTCAAGTATCTCGAGGTTTTTAGAATAAATAAGTTCATCAAAAATCCGGTTTTGGCACATAAAAGAAATTGGAAGCCGGATGTATATTCCACTAACACTGCCTGTTACAGGAGTAAAAATTGAATAGGGGAAAAAACTGACAGCCCTCCATCCGGTATATAGCCCCATGTTGTTACGTACAAATCCCTTCAGATCAATATAACCATTTTTTCCTCCATTTGTGGGGTCGGATTCTTTAAATGGAAACAAATTACGTGGGTCGAGTGCCGGAAATAAAGCAAAACTGTTATCGCTAACATTACTGTTAAACCATTCGCTTTTACCGTTGCTTTGCGCCTTTAAAAAAGCAGGTAACCAGTTATCCTTACGTACATATTCCACATCATCGATGTTAGGTAAAGGTATTCCATCTTCCGCAAGCCTGTTCTCAATTTCCTGCGGATTTAAAATATTCTGCCACCAAATATGATTCATATTTGGGTTTGGAAAACTATACAAAACCTGGTCTTCGGCAATAGGACATGAATTGCCGTGTCCAATTTCAGCAAGATAGTTGGTATGACAATACTTACATGCATTTTGTGTTCCGTACCCCGTCTCTATCCAACACTGGGGAGGAATTCCCGGGTCACTGTTAAAAGCTGGTTTATAGGTAACTCCGGCATATTCATAAAAATTTTTTGGGGCTTTACCCATAAGAAAGTCTGATGAATATACAATTTCTGCCTTTAACCCTATCTCTTTTAACTCATTAATTCTTTTTCTGTCGGATTCATTTATTCGTTTACAATTTTGTAATCCCACAACTAAGAATATTATTAAACAACTCAATTTTAGTGCAGGTTTCATAAACATATTGTTAGGATTAAATAATATTATTCAGCTATTTATTTATAATTTGAGAAATAACTATTGCGGGGGATAATAAAAGGTTATACAAACTAATAATAATTTGAAACGGGCCCTGAATGTTCGGGGCGAGTTCCCCCTATTTATCGGGACAAGCTATATTACCTTCAAAAATTAATTTTATTATGATGAAATAACTTACTTTAAATTCCTCAGCGTTAAAAACAATCGTCAATAAAAGGCACATCCGTTTCAAATCAAGGGTTTCAATGCTTTCGGAAAGTAATGCAAATACTTTTTTAAATCCCTTCATTTTTGTGTTTATTTAATTTCAACACCATTTAGTAAAACAATACCTTTTCACCAATTTTTGATATTTAAACAAAAAGGGTCGTGCCCAAATGAAACGACCCTTGTAAAATTTAAATAACCCAAAATTATTTGGAATATAATACCCATGCATTTTCAAATCCAGGTTTTTGTCTGAACTGGGTTAAAGCCTCCAAAGCATCATTCTTGTTTATATAAGATGCCAGTACTACCCTTATCCTTCCCTGATTGTCATCAATCAATTTTGCGTCGGTGAAACCTTTGCCCAAAAATTGATCCAGGGCGTTATTTGCCTGAACGGTATGCTTAAAACTTGCAGCCACAACATGATAAAATGCTGACCGGGGTGGGATAACACTTTTTATTTCTTCTAATGAATTTACATTTTCCGTTTCATCAGTTTCATTATTTACCCCTGGTATAATAAACCCGTTTGCTATTTCCCCTTCCTTTATATCATTGCTAATTACTGGCACTGTTCCCTGATAAAGTAATGCAGCCTCGTTTATCCCTGGCATTTTTAATTCAGTTGAAAACAAAAACAATGCAGTTATTAAGGAAGCAGCAGCAACCCAATAACGAGGCGAACGGCTTCTTAGTAACCTTGGTATTTGCTCGTCTAAATCTATTCTCAGGCTTTTTTTTGTTTCAAGGGGTTCAAACCTGAAGGGAACCAGCCCTAAAGCATCGGGAAGAAAAGATGTTCCCTCCCCGGGTGTAAACTGAATATTACCTATAGCATCACGTTTTAGGGTGCCAATATCACCCATATCAATAATCTCACCTGATTTTATCCGGGTTAAAATTTCATCAACAAATCTTCGGGTAATAACTGATGCTTCCGGGTAAGGTAACCTGTTTTGCCTTGCAATATAATCAATTAAAAGACCATCGCTGTGTGAAAGGCTTCTGTTAAAGCCAATTTCCTTTGATGGGGGTAAAAAAAGATTGCGTTCTTCCACCATTGAAGAAGCCTTATAGTTGGTCACAAAGCCCCCAAGGCCCGGCACAATAACACAATCATGGAAGTGAAGTAAATCTGATATATATTTTTCTACTTTTGTCATAAATGCAAAGTTAAGCAATTTTAGTATTGAATGCACTAATTTCTTTTTAACAGCTGTTCACAAATTGTTGAAAAAAATAGTCCCGTTAGGGTAAAAAAATTAATTAAATGTATTTTTGCCAAAACAAAAAAGATTTTTAAATAAATATTTAGAGTTATAGTAAGGAGTATATGGAACTACACAAAAATTTTATGGAAATGGCCATAGGCCTGGCAAATGAGAATATTATAAATGGTGGAGGCCCCTTTGGGGCATTAGTTGTGTTAAATAATAAAGTGGTTGGTACCGGAGCAAACCAGGTTACAACAATAAATGATCCCACAGCACATGCTGAAGTTCTTGCTATAAGGGCGGCATCTAAAAGTCTTAACCGTTTTGATTTAAGTGACTGTACTTTATATACATCCTGTGAACCATGTCCGATGTGTTTGGGGGCAATTTACTGGGCCCGTATTTCAACTGTTTTTTATGGTAATACCCGCAATGATGCTGCTTCAATTGGATTTGATGATGAATATATTTACAATGAGCTTAAATTGCCCCTTGAAAAGCGAAGTATCCTAATGAAACCTTTAATGCCAAATGAAGCCATAAAGACATTTGAAGCATGGAGTTTAAAGCCCGATAAAACAGAATATTAATGTCAGAAAGGATAAACTGTGATTTTTTTAAGAAAGATGCCTTAGAAATTGCCCATCAACTTTTGGGGATGAAATTGGTAAGAAGGTTTAAAGATAACCGTATGCTAACCCTTGATATTACTGATATTGAAGTTTACAGGGGCGAGGACGATTTGGGATGTCATGCATCAAAAGGTAGAACCCCGCGTACTGAAATAATGTATTTGGAAGGTGGAAAAATATATGTATATCTTATTTACGGTATGTACTGGCTTCTTAATTTAACAACCGGCCCCGAAAATCATCCCCAGGCAATTTTAATAAGAGGGACAAGGCAGGTTGAAGGCCCCGGCAGAATTGGCAAAAAACTTGAATTGGATAAAACTTTTTACGGAGAAAGTATAATCGATTCAGAACGATTATGGATTTCACCACCTGAAAGGGTAATTGGCAATATTATAACCTTGCCCCGTGTGGGTATTGATTATGCAGGTACCCACTGGGCAAATATAAACTGGAGATTTATGCTTAAGCCCTGAAATTTTAACAGTTTAAGCCTGAAATTAATAACTAAAATATAGATTTAATCCACCTGTTACATTCCCAAAAAAGGAATTTCCGCTATCTTAAATTCAGGCGTAAAAACCATGTGGATTCCGTAGGAATAATCAAACTTATTATTTGGTAAATCATAATAGCCTTCCATTAAAAAAGCAAGATTAATTTGATTCAATAAGCTGCGCTTATAACCTATTTTCCCTGTTAATAACCTTCGGTGTGGAATAACCTTTTCATCATAAGCCGATAAAGAGCTGAATAATGGGCTTCCTTTGGGGGCAATAAAATTATCGCTGTTCCAAAGGCCTAGCATTGCAAATCCTTTTTCCCCCTCCGATTTTAAGCCAAAATAAACTGCCCTGCCACTATTAATACCATACAGGTTACTTTCTGTTACATCCGAATAAGAAATTAAATTACCAAAACATCCTAACGTATTAAAGAAACCACCTGCATTTTTTGTTATGTCAAGGCCCAATACAAGGTTAACAACCGTTTGCATTTTGGAGTCGTCCGTATTTATCTGGCCTCCGGAATGCCATGCCAGCATTTGCAGGGGAATATTAATTTTCCATCCTGAACCGGTTTTTAATAATTGTGTGCTGGTACTAACCCCTGCCGTGAAAACCTCCGGGAATGCATCTCCAACCCTGATAAATTGTTCCCAATCAAGCCACAAATCAGCCCAAAACCTATCCCCTTCTTTAATTATCTGGAATCCATTTTCAACAGGCCTCGAAAACTGAATCTCTGTATCGTAAACCTGCTCAATAATGCCGTGGCTTTCATGACTTTTTATTGAACCCATAATTAAATCAAGGTTAGGGGCTAATTTTAAATGTGCTGATATTACCGGTTCAACTCTTGAAAACCCATCTTCACCATGAAATTTCATTGCTTTAACACCTGCCTGAAATTTTACAACTGAACCTCCATAATATATTATTGATGGTGCCAATGAATAACCCAACAGTGTATAACCCTGGGCTGTTACACCAAAATATTCATTATTTTTAAAAAAATTCCTGTTTTCAAAATTGAAAAGTAACTGATTGGGTTTTTTCGCATTAAAGTATTGATTTTTACCTTGGTCATAAAGTTTTATCTGGCCTGCCCCATTGGTAAAAATTATAAGGGCAATAAATAATGAAGTAGTAATTTTAAATCCAATTCCCATATCAATATTTTTACAATGGTGTATAATAATTAAATACTTTTGCAACTATAACAAATGGGTGTAGAAAGCAATTAATTATGTAATTTTTGATTTTAACTGTCGGCTAATTTACTATTTTAACTTCTACAACCGAAAAATTATTTCCAATTATCTACCCAACTTGTAATTAAATATGGTAACCCTTATTTTATAAAACTTTTGCATGGAATATGAGCTTGGTTATTTTGTTTTGTTTGCAGCCACTTTTTTGGCCGCTACTGTTATACCCTTTAGTTCGGAGATAATTTTCACAGCCATGCTCCTGGCTAAATACAATCCATACTTATGCATTGTTGTTGCAACCTCAGGCAACTGGCTAGGTAGTTTGTCAACCTACTGGATTGGTTACATGGGAAAGTGGCATTGGATTGAAAAATATTTACGGATTAAAGCCTCCCGCCTTGAAAAAATACAGGCCAAAATAAAAGGCAGGGAAGGATGGATAGCCATATTTTGCTGGTTACCCGGTATAGGTGATGCATTGGCAGTTGCCCTTGGTTTACTTAAAACCCGATTTATAACTACTGCATTTTGGATGCTGGTTGGCAAGGCAGCCAGGTTTATTATTTGGGGATACCTTACTCTCAGAGTTATGCAGGCAGTAACATAACCATAATAAAACTATTCATCCATAGCTGTGGCAAATACCTGTACCCAATATTTACCATCTGAACTAATGGCAACTCCCATTCTTTTAAAATCAGGGTTCATTATATTATTGCAATGTCCCGGACTATCCATCCAGCCTTTAACCACCTCAGCTTCGTTTAGTCGGCCCATTGCCAGATTTTCTCCAACAGTTCGCCATTTAAACCCCACCTTATCAACACGTTGACTTACCGATGAATTATCAGACCCGGTATGACTAAAAAATTTTTTCCGCGCCATATCATTGGCATGCCTCCGGGCCGCAACTTCAAGTTTATCGTCCCATATTAATGGAGGGGCCTGTTTCTTACTTTCATGTCCGCATTTACAATCTACTGATCGTGCTTCATTTACCAGTTTTAAAATTAAATCCTGGTCTATTTTTGTCTGGGCAGATATCTGCATAGCCCCTAACATTACAATAACTAACAAAACTTTGCGCATTATTAATTAATTTTCAATTGTAAAAATTTGTTTTTATAATGACCGTATCATTACCAGTATTATTTATACCGCAATTCCATATACGGTAAAACTCCGCGTAGGTTATGTAATTCAATAACCGCACCAAACAATCGGAAAAAAATTGGGTATAAATTCAATAGAAAATTAATATCTGCTTTTATTGGCAAACCAAACCAGTGAGAGCATAACAGGAACCTCAACCAATACCCCAACAACCGTTACAAGTGCTGCCGGTGATTGTAGTCCGAAAAGTGAAATGGCAACAGCAACTGCAAGTTCAAAAAAATTACTCGCACCAATCATTGATGCCGGTGCACAAACAGGATGAGATAACTTCATTTTTTTTCCTGCATACCATGCAATAAAAAAAATAAAATAGGTTTGAATAACTAACGGAATTGCAATGAGAAAAATAATAACAGGATTATCCAGAATGTTATGGCCCTGAAACGCAAACAATAAAACGAGTGTAACAAGCAAAGCAATAATACTAATTGGTTTTAGCCTATGCATAAATACCCCTTTAAACCAATCTGATCCTTTTACTTTTACAATAATTTTATGAGATATGTAACCTGCAGTAAGCGGAATGACTACAAACACTATAACACTGGCAACCAAAGTATCATAGGGAATTGTAATATTAGTTATCCCAAGCAACAATCCAACTATAGGGACAAAAGCAATAAGTATTATAATATCGTTTACCGAAACCTGCACAAGTGTGTAATTTGGATCACCATTTGTAAGATATGACCATACAAATACCATTGCCGTACATGGTGCAGCTCCCAGCAAAATTGCTCCTGCAATATATTCTCCTGCCTCATCTGGATTTATAAATGCTCCATATAGTTTTGAGAAAAAAAGCCATGCGAAAAAGGCCATGGTAAACGGTTTTAAAAGCCAATTAACTACTAAAGTCAATACCAAACCTGCGGGCTTTTCCTTTACTTTCCATATTCTTGATAAATCAATTTGAAGCATCATCGGGTAAATCATAAACCAAATTAAAATGGCCACCGGAATGTTAACTCCCGAAACTTCCCATTTACTAATAAAATCTATTCCTTCACCAACCGTTTTACCAATAGCAATTCCAACAATAATGCAAATTGCAACCCAAACTGTAAGGTACTTTTCAAAAAAATCAATTTTCTTTTCACTAATGGCCATGGCATTTATTTATAATTAATCCGGGGAATTATAACCACAATAATTAGTTACCTTTTTCAATACCCGTAATAATTTCAGTAATCTTAACCGCATCTGAAACAAACTGCCTGCAGTGTGTATTAAACATATCCCTCTGCTTAATTTGGTCCATTTCATCGGGATTGTCAAAGTTTAGCCCCTCAAGCAAATGCAGGCAGGAAAGATGCCCATGTTTTTCTCTAAACATTTTAAAAAACTCATTAACTTTTTGGTAAGATTCAATTTTCCCATTTTCATCATCCTTTTTCCCTTTACCATAATAATTTCCTAACACCATAAGGGCCCCGGTTACCGCACCGCAGGTAAGTTGGTTTCGGCCCATACCGCCTCCAAAGGGTGTTGCAATTCTTAAACAAATATCCTCGTTTAAATTAACCTTATCTGCAAATGATGCAAATACCGATTGTGAACAGTTAAAACTGTTATCAAATAATGTAAGTGCTTTTTCCTGCCGTGTCATTTTAATCCGGGTTTTATTTTTTGATTATAAAACTGGTAAAAACTATGCTTTATCTCATTTCTAACCCTGTAAAATTCGTTCATAATAAATTCTTCCGTGCCCACTGCATGAGATGGGTCATCAAAGCCAATGTGCAACCTGTTTTTTACTTTACCTGAAAATGCAGGGCACGATTCATTTGCACCTCCACAAACTGTAATTACAAAATCCCACTCATCATCAAGGTATTTCTCAACAGAATCAGAAGTGTGGTTGCTTATATCAATACCGGCCTCATTCATCACCCGTACTGCATTTGTATTGAGTTTTCCCGATGCTTCGGTTCCTGCACTACAAACAATAAGCCTTTTATCAAATGATTGAAGAAACCCATGGGCCATTTGGCTTCTGCAACTATTACCTGTACAAAGTATTAAAATTTTAATCATCCTGGTTATTTAACATAAATATCTGGTACTTCTATTCCTTCAAGATCTGCCAGAATAGTCAGCGCTTCAAACCGACTGCTTCCACAAACCAGTTTTTCTGCCTTAAACCCATCACACACTTTAGGCCTTTCATCAGACACAAAAATCATGCACTTAAAATCGGAAGTTAAATGTATGCATGCCACCCCGGCAGGTTTACCATCCGGCATGCCCGGTATAAATGAAGATATAGAGGGCATAATACAACATGCCCCGCACAATTCCCTGCATTTCATTATTGCATTTATTATATTATTAACAGGTGCAAAGGTAAAAAAACTACCGTAAACATGCTTTTAAACATAACGGTTGATACTTTAACAATAAATTAACATTGCATAAAAATCAACCTGAATTACCCTTAAATAAGCAATTTAAAAATCAACCTTAATCTTTAGCTATTACCTGTACATACATCATGGTTATTTTTTTAGAATATCGCAATTAATTTTAAGCCTGTGCATTTCAGTTGACCCTGGTCAAAAACCATAATCAATGAATTTATTTATTGTTTGTTATGTTGTTACTTCAAATAAAAAATATTACCGCAAAGCCTATATCCTAAATTTTTATAAATCATGCGAATTAAGAGTTGAAAACCATATAGTTATCAACATATAAATTACTGAATGT
>JBBIVA010000062.1:0-20339 GCA_037439945.1 Marinilabiliaceae bacterium | reverse complement strand
AGATGTTGTTGAAAATATGGCTATTGTAAAAGCTGCTTAAATCGAACTCACGTTACAATAAAAACAGGGCCCTGATTTATCAAAAAATCAAGGCCCTGTTTTTAGTTTTCCTGTATAATTGGCTGTTTTATTATTTTCTTACAATCTTAGCCCAACTATCCTTTAATCCAACAGTTTTATTAAAAACCAGCCGGCCGGGGCCCGAATCAGCATCAACGCAAAAATAACCCAGTCGTTGAAATTGAAATTTATCTAAAGGTTTTACATCTGCAAGTCCCGGTTCCAATTTGCAATTGGTAAGAATTTTTAAAGACCCCGGATTAATAAATTCCTTAAAGTCTTTATCTTCATGCCCATCAGGCTCTTCATCCATAAAAAGCCGGTCATAAAGCCTTACTTCACCATTTATACAGTGTTTTGCCGATACCCAGTGGAGAGTCCCTTTGACCTTCCGATGGCTCTGTGGCATACCGCTCCTTGTTTCAGGATCATAGGTACAATAAACTTCTGTAATTTTACCTGAATCATCCTTTTTAAAGTCATCACATTTAATTATATAAGCACTTTTAAGCCTTACCTCCAACCCGGGCCCTAACCTGAAATAGTTTTTCGGGGGTTGTTCCATAAAATCATCCCTTTCGATGTATATTTCACTTGAAAAAGGAATTGTTCTAACTCCCATGCTTTCATCTTCAGGATTATTTACGCTATCGAGCATTTCAACTTTATCCTGAGGGTAATTGGTTATTATTAACTTAACCGGATCTAATACAGCATTAACCCTTACTGCCCTTTTATTTAAATCCTCCCTTATACAAAATTCAAGTAATGCTACATCTATAATATTATCACGGCGCGCTACGCCAACCTTTTCTGCAAACTGATGAATTGATTCAGGTGTATATCCCCTTCGTCGCAGCCCTGATATAGTAGGTATTCGTGGATCATCCCATCCCGATACTATTCCTTTTTGAACCAGCTCCAACAATTTTCGCTTGCTCATTACAGTGTAGTTGAGATTTAGCCTGGCAAATTCGATCTGTCTCGGCTTAACAACAGGGACAGGCTCACCGTCAAGTATCTGATCAAGAAACCAGTTATACAATGGCCGGTGCACCTCAAACTCAAGGGTACATATTGAATGGGTAATACCTTCAATAAAATCACTTTGTCCATGTGTATAATCGTACATAGGATAGATGCACCATTTATCTCCCGTTCTGTAATGATGCTTATGCAAAATGCGGTACATAATAGGGTCGCGCATATGCATATTTGGCGATGACATATCTATTTTAGCCCTTAAAATCCTTTCGCCCTCTTTGAACTCACCTTTCCTCATTCTCTCAAACAAATTTAGGTTTTCTTCAACCGAGCGGGTTCTATATGGACTATCTTTTCCGGGAGTTGTTGGTGTTCCCTTTTGAGCCGCAATTTCATCGGGAGTAAGATCGCAAACATAAGCCTTCCCGTTTTTTATCAACTTAACCGCCCACTCATATAACTGGTCAAAATAATCAGATGCATATTTAACTTCACCATCCCAGGTAAACCCCAACCATGTTACGTCCTCCCTTATTGATTCAATGTATTCAACCTCTTCCTTAACCGGATTAGTATCATCAAATCGAAGATTGCAGGCCGCCTTGTAATGATCGGCAATCCCAAAGTTGATGCATATTGATTTAGCATGGCCAATATGCAGATAACCATTGGGTTCGGGCGGAAAACGTGTTAAAACTTTATTACCGTTCTTTCCTGCGGCAAGGTCCCTGTCAATTTCCTGATAAATAAAATTTCCTTTAATTTCCCCTTCTCCGGGTTCAAAAGCTTCCGTGGTCATATTGAAAATAAATGTTAAACTAATTTGCAAAATTAAAGGAATTTGCTTCTAATCTGCATTGATGCTTAAAAAACATTTAAACCCAAATTTATCTTTAGTCATTTTTTCTAATGACCGTCATTAGAAATTAATAGTATTAAGTTATTGATTACATGCCTTCTATTTTGACAAATCGCTAAAGAAAAACTAAAAATTTGTAATCAGAAATGCTTACAAATTAAGTTTTTCTAAAGCAGCCTGTACCTACTATTCGGTAGGGTTAATCCCGGCTAAGTCATTAGTTCATTGCCTTTCTAATGACTAATCCGTGTTAAATATTAAATAATTAAACATAAAAAAAGTCAATTTCACCTTTACCTTTTTTTTTCTAAAGGATGTAAGATTAATTCTGAAGCCTTAGCTTTGTAATATTTAAATTATTTAAGTCTCACAATTTAGTATTTATGAGCAATAAACCGTTAACAGGAGTTATTGAACTGGTGGACATGGAGTTTTATGCCTATCATGGATGCTTTAAGGAAGAACAAGTGGTTGGAAACCGGTTTTTAGTAAACATTACCATTGAAACGGATGTTACTGTTGCATCAGAAACAGACCGGATTCACCATGCGCTAAATTATGTTAGTGTTTACGAACTGGTAAAGCTTGAAATGAAACAAACCTCGCATTTACTTGAGCATTTAGCATCGCGAATATTAAACAAACTTTATGACCGGTTTCCATTTATTAAAAATGCCAAGGTAACAGTTTCAAAAATGAACCCTCCAATGGGGGGCCAAATGAAAAAAGTTAGTGTTACACTTCAAAAATAATTTAACCAATGCAACCCTGTTTTGGGTAGTAATTAGGTAAAAATTAGAAAAAAAGCAGGAACCTTATCGTCAATAGAAATTATTTTGTATTTTTGCGCCACTTAATTGGTCGGTTGGCCGAGTGGCTAGGCAGCGGTCTGCAAAACCGCGTACGGCGGTTCGAATCCGCCACCGACCTCAAAAAAGACCACTTGATCACCCTTAATAAGTGGTCTTTTTTTTTGATTGAAAATAAATACTGCAATATCTTCAATTTTAAAACTTTTAGGAATAAACAACGTTGTTCTACAAAGGTTTGAAATCTTAATGGGAGAATGTATGCATGATTAAAAAGAATTTTGTTAAAAAGGGAAGTTTACGTAACTTTCTATATATATTCTTACTCATTATTAATTTTTTTTATCGCCATTAGGGCAAATGAAAACAATCCATTATTACAAAAAAGTTATTTTTATAGTCAAATAAATCGCTTTACATTTTATGGATGTAAATAATATTTTTAAAATAAATCGTACATTAAATTATGGAAGACATCTTATTAATGACTTCCTTAATGAAGCCAATAAAACCCCCTTTAATAAAATCCTGGATGTGGGAGCTGGAAGGGGTGATGATTTGATTTTGGCACAAAACATTAATCCCAATTGCGAACTTCATGCAATTGAATTATTTGATGAATACAAACAAAATTTAATACAAAAAGGGATTATTGTTCATGCACTAAATATTGAGAAAGATAAATTCCCCTTTCCGGATGAAAGTGTTGATATAGTAATAGCAAACCAAATTATAGAACATTTAAAAGAATTATTTTGGTTTTTTCATGAAACAACAAGGGTTCTTCCTGTTGGTGGTCATTTAATTATTGGTGTCCCTAATCTTGCATCTTTACATAATAGATTGTTACTTGCAATTGGAAAGCAACCTACTTGCATTCAGAACCATTCGGCCCATATAAGAGGGTACACCAAAAGTGATTTGACTAAATTAGTAGAAAAATGTTTCCCGGGAGGTTTCTCTATTCAAAAATTTGGTGGCAGTAATTTTTACCCTTTCCCTGCGCCAATAGCCAAGTCATTGGCCTGGGTTTTTCCAAATATGGCTTGGAGTATTTTTTTATTGTTAAAAAAAGAAATTGCTTACAACAATGAGTTCATTAAACATCCAGTAGCAAATCAGTTGGAAACTAACTTTTTTTTAGGGTAGGGTTTGGTTAATTTTATTAATGTAAAAATTAATACAACCCATTGTCAAATATATTTACACTAACTACATCCTGAAAATATATTGAAAATAAACAGATAAGTAATTATGATGATGACATAAGTAGCTTATTAGGTTATTTTTACCGAAATAAATGGAAGTTATAATTATAGCCTTCAAATAATATAACCCATTGCTGTTTTTTTTAGCCCTTAAATTTAAAACAACCCCTTCTGATTACATCGCAAATACCAATCCTTAACTCCTTTATGAAGCCCAAATTTCATTGAAAAGCCATCTTCCACAATTTTTTTACCGCAAATATTGGTTGATACCATAAGTTTATTAACCCGTTCAGGATGTATTCCCAATTTTCTTCCACCAACCTTCTCAAAGCACCCTGCAATTGCCTTTAATAACTTTCCACTAACTACAGTTTTTGGGGGTTTAATTCCTGTAACCATACAAATGGTTTCCACTATTTCTTGTATTGTGTATGCAGGTTCATAAGTAAAATTATAAAGCTTTACCCCATGTGAAAAAGAACTATTAATTTGTAAAGCCAGATCAACCAAATCATTAACATATATACAGGCTTTTACTGTATCTTTACGGCCCGGATAAAAAAAGGTGCCTTTTTTAAGGCTATTATAAAGGCGTGTAAAATTGCCATTTTCACCGTAACCGAATACTACGCCCGGTCTAATTATCAATAACTTTCTGTTTTGGGGACCTTTTAACTGCCAGCTTTTGTGAATATACTCAGCTGTTAATTTCGAAATGCCATATGGTGAGTTAGGCATTGGCAGTGTACCTTCTGTTTTAAGTTCCTCTGAAGCCCCATATGGAGCTATCGAGCTTGCAAAGATTATATTATTTATGCCTTTTTTTTCAGCAAATTCACAAACATTTTCGGCCCCACGAATATTGGTTTCAAAATATTCCCTGTCGGGGTGGCCAGGCGTACGATGAATTGCCGCAAGGTTAAAAATTATATCATTATGCCCAAATTCACCTTCTATTGAAATTGGTTTTCTAACATCCTCGTAATTGCTTGATATAATATCAAATTCAAAAATGCGTGAGTTGTCTTTTAGTGTGTTAATAAAATGGGTGCCTATAAAGCCTTTGCTTCCGAAAATAATTGTGTTATCCATTACACCTTCCCAAATTCATTATATTTGTTCACCACAAAACTATAGAACTCATCTTTAAATCTTTTTTCTGAAAATCTTTCTGCATTTTTTCTTACTTCATCAGGGTTGAATTTAATATCTTCAAACTCCTTTATCGCTTTAATTATAGCCCCCTCGGTTTGTTCATAGAAAAATACACCAGTTTTTTTGTCTATAACTGTTTCAAGGGCGCCTCCAACTCCGTATGCAATCACTGGTGTGCCGCAAGCCTGAGCCTCAACCGGGATTATTCCAAAATCCTCATCAGCCGCAAAAACTAGTGCTTTGGCTTTTTTTAAATGGTAAACCAACGATTCTTTGTTCTGGTAACCCAACATTAGAATATTCGATTTTGCTAATGCTTTAATTTTTTTTAGTTCCGGTCCGTCTCCTATTACAATTAAATTTTTATCAGGCAATTGATTAAATGCCCTCACTATTAAATCTATTTTCTTATATGACACCAGTCTGCTACAGGCTAAGAAATAATCATCCTTTAAAATCTCTATCTCAAAAGATTTAACATCTACACATGGGTAAATAGTGGTGGAGTTCCTTCTGTATATTTTCCTGATACGGTTCCCAACATAATTGGAGTTACTAACGAACTCATCAACTCTAAAACTGCTTAAAACATCCCAAATCCTAATTCTGTGAAGAAAATATTTGGCCAATAATCCCCTAATTCCCTTTTTTAATCCAGAGTCTTCAATATATTCATGATACAAATCCCAGGCATATCTAATGGGTGAATGGCAATAGCATATATGCAATTGTGAACTTTTTGTTAAAACCCCTTTAGCTACTGCATGTGATGAAGAAATAATAATATCGTAAGATGATAAATCAAATTGTTCAATAGCATATGGCATTAAAGGCAAATATGTTCTATATCTTGATACACCATAAGGAAGTTTTTGTATAAAAGAATTGTGAACAATTGAATAATCAATTCCTAATTCATTACAAACATTTTGTTTTGATACAATAGTGTAAATATGAGCATCGGGAAATAAATCAAAAATTGCGCGTACTACTTTATCTGAACCACCAACTGAAGTTAACCACTCTTGAATAATTGCTACTTTCATGATAATTGGATACAATTTTTATCTCAGGCTAAAACTATTAAGTTCTTAATAAAACTTAAAATTCATATTTTGCAAATCTAATAATTTAACCATAATAACCTTGAATTCTACCCAATAATCCTCTCTGAAAATATTTTATCATCCATTTGTTCAACTTCAATAAACCTAACAGCATGCCAACCAGATAAATAGAGCAAAAATAGAAAAGTTTAAAATTAGAAAATCCGTGCTTTTTCAAAAAATAACCCCGGCCAAGTCCATAACGGTAAGACCTTATGGCTGTTTTTTCATTATAAACTTTTGTTGGGTTAGGATGATAAAAAAATAGTCCTGGCATGAAATTAATTGATCTGCCTATATTAATAAGTCTAAGTATGAAATCAGGCCCCTCATCTGACCAGAAACGGCTTAACTGAGATCCTACGCCCATTTGCTCATCGAATTTAACCCCGTTCAATTTAGATTTTCTAATTATAATTCCATGCTCCACAACTGTTGAAAGTATATTCTTTCTGCTGATTTTAACATTTTTACTCCTCAGGAGCCCCATTTTTTTCCCATCAAATTTGTCTTTAGATAAAATGCAAATTCCATCAATATTGTAATTTTCAACAAAATAAGCCTCCACTTTTTTCAACAGTCCATCGGTAAATTCACAGTCGTCATCAGGAAACAAAAGAATTTCCCCTTCAGCAACCGTTATGCCTACATTTCTGGCATATGAAGCGCCTTTGCCGCTTACTTGTACATGAGAAATTGGAAATAATTTGGAAAATGACTGTACCACAGGTTTTAACAATTCCCTGTCTTCATTCTGATCTACTAAAATTACTTCAAAGTTGTTACATTGTTGTTTTTCTATTGATTCAAAAAGCATTACTAATTCATCTTTTCGTCCAATAGTTGGAACAATAATTGAGAAATACCTCATAGTCGGATTTTCTATGTTATACACCAAAAATCAAAAATAGTATTAATTTATCCTAATAATTGATAAAATTTTAATAAGTCCATTTCTTTTTTTTACCAATTATTCCCCTTACCACATCTGCCAAAGAATACAATTTTTTTTCACCAAAAATATTACAAACAATGGTTGAAGCCTTTATTTTTAAATACCAAATTATTGTTTTAGAATTAAACGGGTTAAAATTGTTAAGCCTCTGGGCCATCATAGACTCATTTACCAATAGTTGTTTTAATTTAAAATTATTACTAACCCCTCCTGTTTGCATTCTTACAAATGGCATTTCAACAAAATAAGGCTTTATTCCATTTTTGAAAACTCTTAGTAAAAATTCATAATCTCCTGCAATCTTAAAATCAGTGTTAAAATTTCCATTCGTTTTAAAAACAGATGCCCTGGTAAAAGCGCCACAATGATTAATATTCATTGCTTTATGGAATGTTCTGGATGCCTTTTCCCAATTATACCCTGCCAACTCAATTTCGCTTCCATTTTTGGCAACAATTAAAGCCTGCCCATAAATGTAACCAAATTCAGTTTCATTAACTTTTTTAAAATGTGGGACTAATAAGGTTAAAACCTCTCTATTATAAAAGGCATCGTCGCTACCTAAAAAACAAATCCAATCTCCTGTTGCGTACTTTATTCCCTTATTAAAAGCATCATAAATACCACTGTCTTTTTCCTGAACAAATTCTTTAATTTTTGTCCCATACCCTAATACTTTCTCAGCTGTTTTATCTGTTGAAATTCCATCCACAATAATTATTTCAAAATTGGGAAAAGTTTGCTCTAAAATGCTATTTATTGCTCTCTCTATATATTGTTCCGAGTTTAGAGTAGCAATTATAACAGATATTTTGGGATTATACATTTTTTGATTTTTTACTAACTACAATAAAAGACACAATAAGGCCAATATAAAACCAAACATATTGAGCATAGTATAGAAACCCGCTTGATTGAACAGCAAGGAATAAGGATACAGATGCATAAATTATAGGGGTTTTCAAATTAACTTTAACATTGTTGAGACCAGATAATTCCTTTCTAATTCGGTTAAAAAAAAGGAAAAAAACTATTAATCCTATTATACCAGCACCACATAGTAAATTAATTACAAAATCCCATACATGAAAAACTCCCCAGCCAACACCCCAAAAAGGGTATTCTAAAAAATATTCTATGCCAGATACTACCGCAAGTGTACGCTCCAATCCGGAGTAATCATTAAGTTTGTTTATTGAATATTCAATAATTACAGGCACTAAAGCCACCATCAATGCAATTCCTATGAAAACAAATATTAGTTTTAAATAAAATTTCTTTTTCCTGATTATTAAATCCCAAAAATACAAAATAACCCAAAATACAAGTAAAATATAGGCAGTTGACGAATTACATAAAATAATTGTAACCAAGAAAAGAGTTATTAATAGTTTATCTTTTAATGGCGTAAAGAAAACTTCGTTATACTTTATTCCCCATAGCATTATTGGAATTATTAAAGAATAGGATTGTGCAAAAGCTGAAGGTTCTAATGTTACTGAACTTATCCTTGGCATCTCATTTAGAATATTAATACCGTTGCTGTTTAATCCTAAATTGCTGAAAATTTCCGAAGGGTATCTTATCCCAATAAAGAAAGTTAAAAATTCAAATAATCCCCAAATTGAAACAAATGCGAGAGATCCTATAAGTACCTTTATTACTCTTTTCCAATCATCAAAATCTTTAATTTTATCTGCCACAAAGTATACAATCCATATTCCTGCAATAGTATAAATTAATTGAGTAATATACTGCATTTTGGGATACAACGGTATTAACTTGGCATAGGTTAAAAGATCAGAATATTTGTCAAGAACCTGAATTTTACCGCTAATAATCCATGGCATAAACCCTGAAATAATTAATACTGTTGCTATCAAAAGCATGTAATTATTAATCCATCCATTCTCCTTTCTCCATGATATTCCCAATTTAATAATACTTTTAGTTATTCCAACTGTAATTGCCATCAATAAAATAGAAAATGGCAGAGAAAAATTTTTTTCTCCAACCCCAATTACAGCGGTTGAGCTAAATGGAATAAAAAAAGCCAACAAATAAATTAAAGATTTTGGCTTTAGGGCTGTAAAAAGTAAAGAAAAAACAAATAATACTATTCCAATGAAAACTGTCATTCCCAAAAATAGATTTATCTATAAGGTTAAAACTTATTGCATCTTAAATTCAGCCAATACAAAATTTGATTTATAAGTTTTTAGTTTTTTTAGTTAAATGTAAATTCCCGTTTAAATTATTCGACAATCTTTATTCAACTTTTCTAATCAATCCATCTTTAATCCATTGAAGCAATGTTTTTCGCATAGGATGGAACCACATTAAAGTTAATATTATTAATAGCATAATACTATAAATCAAAAATGATAAAAGACTATCAGCCCTTTCCCCTATAATTAAAAAAAATATAAAACACGAACCGCCGGCAAAAGAAAAAAACCTGCTTTCTTTTGGTATTACCTCGCTTATTTTGATCCCATTTATTTGGTGATAGGAAAAAATTATTAAACTGCTGCCAATGGCCAAAGAAAGCACCCAGCCTATAACTACTCCTATACCACCAAAATAATACCCAAATATAAAGCCTAAGCAAACATTTAGAAATGCTATTGCAATATGAGCTATAACATTCCAGCGTAAATACCCGCTGCCCATGTATGCAAAATAGGCAGGGGCGGTTAATGTATTTATAAACCACCCAATGGAAAGCAAAATTGAAAAATTCACAAAAAACATCTCGTAACTGCCTATCCATAACTCAGATACAAAGTGGGTGGATATTACTATAAGGGAATATAATGGCAGTGAAAGATAAAACATCAACCTGTATGATGTTGAATAAACAGACACAATCTTTTCCGGACTTATCTCTTTTAAATTTGCAATAGCAGGAACAATCACCTGATTAGCAGAAACAATGATGGCCCTAAATTGCTGTACCATTTTGCTTGCCATTTCAAAATAACCTGTTAATGCAAGCCCTCCAAATTTTGTTAGCATAGCCTTGGTAATTGGGTCATAAAGAATAGTAGTAGCAGAAATTACCTGAAAGTTAATTCCGTATCCAACAATCTCTTTAAACATGGGTTTGCTCCATTTGTGTGGGAAAATTGGTATCTCAGGAAGAAGCTTTTTAAGCATAATCCAACTCCCAAAAAGAATTAATATATTTTGAATTACAAGGGAATAAGCCACTCCCTGAAGACCGTAGATTGGTACTAATAAAAAACATAAAACCAAATTTATTACAGCACCGCCCATTAAAAGTGAAGTTCTTATATCAATTCGTTGAAACCCGTCCAATCCGGCCTGAAAAATACTAGTTATTATCATTACCCATAATGCGAAAAATGCGAATGGTAATAGGGATTGTGCAAGTTGAAGCGATGCCTGCGGTATAACCATATCTAACAGCCAGTGTACAATCGGATAACAAATTAATAATAAAACCCCTACAAAAACACCAATTGATATGGCAGCTGTTTGGATTACTATGATAACTTTATTTAGTTCTCCACGGGCAATGTATTTTGCCGTAAATTTTACAACGCTTCCCGAAAGGCCAAAATTTGCAATTTGCGTAACCGATGCAACTGACAATACTAATGACCAAATTCCCAACTGCTCAACTCCAATTTTTTTTAGTAAAAACCGGTAAAGTATAAATAAAGTAATGCCAATTATTACTATTTGTATAATTGACATTACCGCATTTAATAAAATTTGCTTTTTTTGCATTCTTTTATTCTAACTTCTATGCCTACACATAAAGAAGATTACCACCGAAAACTAATTTTTATACTTAATTAAGTAATCAACATAACCTTCTTAATCTATCATTTGTAATTTAAGACCATTCAATTATAACATTCAAAAATAAAAAATGCCAATACGTTTTATTATTAAATTTAAACCCCTTGATCATATTCCATGTTTTTACTATTTTTTTATAAATACAGCATCTATAAATATTACATGACCATCTTTAGCATAGGATTGTTCCAAATTACCAGCATAGGTGTACCCATACTCACTTAGTTTTAATAAAATATCTTTAAAAGTTGGTTGCCCCTCATACAACCTATCCAAATTCACTTCTATAATGCAAACTCTTGCTTTTTGGAAGATTTCAGCACCTCCGTTTAAAACATGTTTTTCATACCCTTGAACATCTATTTTAATAAGTATATCCGGATCTAAATATTGACCCATACTATTAACCATTTTATCTAAAGTTGTAAGTGGCACCAATACAGGCAATTGTCTTTCTGTAAACGGATAGTGGTCGGTGCACGTTTCGGTTGTTTTAAGCAATGACGAAGATGGACTATGATCGATATGTTCCAACATTTCCACATGGCCCTCACTTTCACCCAAGGCCATATTATATGCCAAAACTTTACCATTTTGAGATTCTGCCCACTTTTTCAATTCATGAAAGGGCCCAGGTAATGGCTCAAAGCAATAAATTAAAGAATGGGGGAATACATTGGAAATTTTTCTGGCAAATTGACCCTTATTTGCACCAATATCAATTATTGATTTTATGGGTATTTTTTTTAATCCAACAAGGTTATGTCTTGAACTATTTGATAATTTACAAATATCAAACCCCGTTAAATTAATAATCTTCTTTATTATTACTGCAAAATTAACCTCCATCTCAATTATGTTTTTGAATTATCTTACGTTAATTAAAGAATACCATCATTTATTTAACTATATTGGTTTAGCCCCCTATAAATCGGTCTTTTGTATAGATGGTTAAACAAACATATAGTTTTGTTATTAAATTTGCAACAGCCAGGAACAAACGAAGGCGATTATTAAACCAATGGTTGATGAAGTGTTCCGGTGCCTTTCATTTCTATTATTTTCCCATCATCAAACCCATCGGGAGTTTTCGGCTGAGAGCAAGGAACTGCCCTCAGGTTCATATTTCCCGATAGTTTGTGATAAGGGATTTTTAAAAAATGTTTCATTGTTCTTTTATCTTCATTTATCTGGGTTTTAATTAAATTTCTGTTCCAGCAATCCCAAAATACCATTGGTGGCAAGTTTAACACTGAACTATGTAGCCTATGGTTATTGTATTTTTCGTAAAACAACACAAGGGTTTGTTCAAGGTCTTCTAACAACCAAAAATTGTATCATATCAATTTCTGGGACACAATAGCCTGAAAGCTCTCGATATGCCCTTTTTCCTGCGAAGTATAAGGATGTGTAAAAACATGGTCCAAATGATTTTCGGCAAAAAAAAATCTGTACAGATTTAGCGATAAACTACTGTCGTTGTCATTGCGTATTTCAATTTGGATATTGCGTTTTAACAATCGTATGGCTGCAAATAATTGTTGGTTATTTTCTCCCAGGCTTGTTTTACAAGTGCCTGTTTTATTTTATAAGCCACCTCCCAAGCAAGAACTGTACGGGTAAAAGTATCTATAATAGAAAGTGCGAATGCTTACCTTCTGTATTGGTCAACCCATTCATATTTTATATCCATCTCGATTACTTGCAATTGTCCCTGTGGCAACACTTTTCGTTATTTAACAAATGTCATTTGTGCATTTTTTGCCAATTCTTTAAGCAAAAGGTTTTATTTCATCAAGCTGTAAACATTTTTATGGTTTAAAATGAACCTCCGGTGAAACAATCCATCGGTAATAGGAACGAAGCCGTAACACAAAAACCCGATGCCGGGGAAATCCCTGGTTCCTTCCAAAACTTCATGGTTGGAAACCAAATTGCCATCGGTTTTTAACGTCATTTCGCCGGGCTTTCACCCAAGCCTGCCCGTTTGCGCAACATAATAATAACTATCGTGGTTGACACCACTCCATGTTAACCGCTTTGTTATTGGCCGTTGATCATCAAATGCTTTGATAACTTCCATACATCTTGTTTTAGCATCGGCTTTTTTTAAAAAGCCCATCTTTAAAACGCAACTCCAAACTAAGTTCGCCAACCAGTACCCTGAGTTGTTTGATTTCCTGTTCCAGCTTTCGTTTTTCCTGATCAACATGCGGATATTGCGGCCCTAAACTTAAAATCCTTTTTTCATTAAAACTTCGCTTCCATTTATGAAATAACGATTGTAATAAACTGTACTTGCGAAGTGTAGGTTGTAACCCAATTACTTCAGCTTCTTGTATAATTTGGAGCTTTGGTTCTTTGCTACATTGACGCCCCTTTTTTTCCATAATTTTACAAAGATAAGTGCCAAACTTTTGGGTCAATTTTATTTCAGTTTATTACGGGGCTACATAACCTTTGCAATCTTTTAGGTCTAATTTCTATGTTGTTCCAGCATCTTTCAAAGCATGGTTTAACTTGGTTGATGAAAACCCTTCTGTTTATGGTATTTCAACCAGTTTACCACCCCATTTTGCCAGTGTATCAATAACCTGTTGACGGGTTTGCTTTTAAATTCCCTCCTTCCATTCATCTCCATGAACAACTATATCGGGTGCATAGTGATAAAGGGTTGGCATGTAACCGAGTGAATCCTGATGACAACCTTTGATAACACTTTAATATTCACAACGATAATTCTAATTTGTTCAAATTCAGGGTAAGGTAACCTATTGTTGGATGGCATTGCCCTTCAGTTAAAAGGCAAATAGTTATCTCCTCTATTTTTGATGCATCATCTATAATATCTAAATGACCCTGAGGAACCAGGCCTACATCCATTCTAACGTAGTCCTGTTCCAATTCCTATTTTTTTATGCCCAAACTTCCTTAAATCCATTGAAAATTAATCTCCCAATTAAATATATTAACCCAAAAAATACGCCCATAAATCCACTAATAAGCAAAATTGTCATTCTTTTTGGTTTATCCTTTTTAATTGGAACTTTAGCTGGTTCAATTACTGAAAAAACAGGAGTTTCTTTTTTAACAGCAATTCGTGCCTGTTCAACTTGTTGTGCAAGGTTTTTATAAATGCCCATCGAAAGATTATATGCGTCCTCTAACTCCTGGTAATGTGTGTCAACCCTTTCGGCCACTCGGTTTCTGTAGGTATCACGGTATTCGAACAACTCCTTATGTGCTTTTTCAAATTCAGCCTTCTTTTCAATAAACCGCTCTTCCATAAATCTAAGGTTCTCCCTTACCTGCCCTGTTTTATGACTTATTACATACTCCTGAAGCAGTTCAACAGTTTTTTTTGTTAACTGTGCAGCAATTAGTGGTTCTTCCATTTCTACCGAAACTGTAACCAACTCTGTTTTTTTATCAACATTTATAGATATACAAGCACTTAAACTTTTATAAATACTCTCTTTTTTCTTGTCGAGCAAAACTAACCCGTTATGGTTGTTGCCGGATATTGACCCTAAATTCGGGGGCGTGGTAAAATAATCCTTTATGGTCCAGGGTAATCCTATGGTATAATTAATAATTAATGAAATAAATGATGGAATTGAATCTGCCAATGACTTCTGATAAAAGGAAATTGGTTCCTTGTGCTCAGAATAGTTTAACGGATAATTAACCAATTCATGGATAAATGGGTAACTACCTGTAATTTTTGGATATAACTCCGGTTTAATACCCCCTCCTTCACCAACCATTGAACTAAGATTAACCCCGGCAAGGCCTGCTAATGCACCTAGTTGCCCAAAGCTACCTTTTGATTCAGATTGGGGTAAAAAAACTGTATTTGACACGTATTTTACCGGGCTAAAAACTGCAATTAACAGCCCTGTAAATAAAAAAATTGATGTAATGAAAATAATTGTTTTGCGCCCCGTCCAAAAAAACCGGATCAATGCAATTAAATCAATTTCCCCATCTTTTATAATTTTGGAAGAATGATTATACCTTTTATTTTCTGAAAGCTGGTTGTCCATAAAAATTTAATTATTTTTCAATAATTTAGGCCAATAACTTGCCAAACCACGGTTTATTATTGTATTAAACCTATTCTAAAATAATCATTTTACTTTGAAGCGTTTACAATAGTAATTATTGTTAATGCCAATGATGAAACCCCACTACTTATTGCTACCCATGCGGCAGCCGGTATTTTTTCCCTGTCGGGTTTTTGGGGTACCACAATTTGAGAACCTGGTTTTATAGCAGGATAAATGGATTTAAACAGGAATTCCTTTGTTGCTGCGGCAGTGCCATTAGGATAAACAACATAAACTTTATTCTTTTTTGCTTTAACTCCAAATCCTCCCCCCTGGTTAATATAGAACCTTAACCCTTTACCTTCGATAAAAGGCATTGTAATCGGGTTTAAAACCTCACCTGAAATGTTTACAGTTAAAAGTTTCCTGGGGATTACCAATTCATCACCATTTCTTAATATTATGTCGTCTGAGCTGCCAGGTCTTTGGATTGCTTTTCCCAAATCAACTCCTATTATTTCAAATCCCAATTCAGTAAATTTAACCCCATCTGATCCCTCCCTGAATACTTCTCTTAGTCTCTTGGCCTTGGGCGTAAGCTCTACTGCCCTGGTCAACATTGCCGCCGAAGCATATGCATCAGGTGTTAAACCACCTGCCCTTTTTATTAAATCTGATAGTCTTTCGTTTTTCCGGGTTAATCCATATTGCCCTGCATAAAGAATTTCCCCTGATAATGACACTAACCCACCATCGGCGTAACCTGGTGACCTGCGCACATATATATGATCAAAAGGAGTAAGTTCAAAAGATGCATCCTTACTGTTTAAAGCTAGCGAGCGGGGTACTGTAAACTGAAATAAATGATTGTTCTTGTTTGAATACTTTGCAGCTTCATCGTAACTTAACCTACGTGTAACTTCAATATATGATTCTGATGCCGATTCCATAAATCCCCCTGCCATAGCTATTATGTCCCCGAGAGTTAACTTGCTTCGGTATTCAAACACTCCTGGTTTTTGAACCTCCCCATGTATATTAACCGTTCGTTTTTGGCGAATCGAATCAATAGGTGAAATGGTAACTGCATCCTCCCGTTTCAGATCAATACTATTTCTCCCTGCCAATATATCACTTACATTAAATGAAACATTATTTAAACTTAAATCGTCATTTAACCTCATTATCATTCCTCTTTCAAGAAATGCATCCTCTCTAATTCCATCTGCTTTATCAATAAGCTGTTTTAAAGTCATTCCTTCGGTCAATTCATATGGCCCCGGCCTAAACACGGCCCCATCAATAAAAACCCTGTTAGTGAACCGCGATAATACTTTACCTGCAAATATGCTATCCCCTGTCTGTATTAATGTGTTGGCAAACAAATCATGTGAAATGTCAACCATTTCGTATTCACGTCCATTATTACGATGTAATTCTATTCTTCTTCTGTAGGCTAATTCATTAAAGCCACCTGCAAATTTTATTAATTCCGCAACAGATTCTCCTTCTTTACTTTCAAAAATACCGGTACGTATAAAATTACCCCCAACTCTAACCCTTTTGTTATAAGTTGGAACAAGTACAACATCCCCATCCCTTAATGGAACATTAACCTTGCTGTTACCATTAATTAAATAGTCATAAACATCCAGTTCAATTATTTCCTTCCCGTTTCTTATAATTTTAATAGACCTGAAACTTCCGTTGAAATTTGGGCCACCAGATAAATACAAAGCATTAAAGGCAGATGCGGTCCCCGGCAAAGTGTAAGTCCCGGGTGTAAAAACTTCGCCTATTACATTTACCTTAATTGCTTTAACAGGGCCAAGCTGAATATTTACAAAGGTTTTGGGCTGAGATGATATTAAATCCCTGTAAATAAGAATCAAATTATCGAAAATCCGTTTTTCGGCCTGTGCAAGTTCCAATCCTCCTACTGTAACCGGCCCCACATTCGGGATATTGATTAATCCGCTTTTGTTTACCTGAAGATTATATCTCTGTTGTGAAATTCCATAAATATCAATAACAAAACCATCTCCAGGCCCAACAACATAACTGTCAGAAACCGGAATATTAATACCGGGTTCAAAGGTTAGATTTTTACTGTTAAACAGATTAAACCCAAATACCGACTTCTCCTTTTGAGATGCCCCTATAAATTCCTTTTCAGAAGTAGATATAGATAATGTATCATAACCCATTATAAAGTTGTCGGATGTTACTTCTTCTGTTCTTAAGGCTAACATTCTTTGCCTTAAAACATTAATTTGATTGGCTGAAAGCCCGTATGCAACTGCAAGATTAATTGCCTCCTGTTCTGATAATCCTCTCTTCTGAATTTCAACCAGCAGTCTTCTTATCTGGCTATCATTTAAAGTTTCTATATCAATGTTTTTGCTGTTTATATTTTGAGAATTTACATGGATTAAAACCAAAAACATTGACAGGATTAAAATAATTACTTGCTTCAACATAAGCTAATTATGAAATGGATATTAAAATAACTCCTAAATTACAATTAAATCAAAGGTACGCGTTCGCCCATTGACTCCCATTCTACAAATGGTGCCAACATAATAATATTCAAAAGTAACATTTTTGAATGATTCCATCACCCCAAAAAATTGAATTGTGTATTTAACTGATGGTTTTGAATAAACTATAATGAATTTTTTCTATTTGCTAAAATATAAAAAACCAGCATCTTTATTGTTTATTAATATATTGCAAACATCTTCGGATTCTCAGATATTAATTCACTTTTAAAATTTCGTCTATTGATATGATCAATAACCCACGTTTGTAAAAAACCTTTAAAAGTAAAAGAGGGCGTCTCAAAAGTCCGAGACGCCCTCTTTTAATTCGTACCCCTATCCGAAAAGTTTTTCAAATATTCAATTCTAATAGTCTTTAAAAAACTTTTGAGACAGCCTCTTCTTTAATCTTTTTTACCTTTTTAAAAGAAAAACTTTCCAATAAACAAAACCGCCAAAATATACATAACCAATGAGATTTCTTTAAAGCGTCCTGAAAAAAGTTTTAAAGCCACGAAAGACACCATCCCAAAAACAATCCCCTCGGCAATACTATAGCTTAACGGCATAACAATAATTGTTAGGAAAACTGGTATTGATTCGGTATAATCATTGAAATCAATTTTTAATATTGGGGACATCATAAACGACCCCACAAGAATAAGTGCAGGGGCTGTTGCTGATGCCGGTACCATTAAAAATAAGGGGGCCAAAAATAAGGCAATTGCGAACAATAGTGCTGTTGTCAATGATGTTAGCCCGGTACGGCCTCCTTCTGCAACCCCTGAGGCACTCTCAACGTAGGTAGTAACTGTTGATGTTCCAACCATTGCTCCTACTGTAGTGCCTACTGCATCGGCAAACAATGCTTGTTTTACCCGTGGTAATTTACCCTCCTTATCTATCATATTTGCCTTCGATGCCACTCCAACCAAAGTGCCAACTGTATCAAACATATCAACAAAAAGAAATGTTAATAGAACAATTGCCATATCTGGTGTTAATACCTGGCTAAAATCAAATTTAAAGGCTATTGGAGTAATTGAAGGAGGTAATGAAATTAAATGTCCTTCAGGAAGTATGGTAACACCTAAAGGAATACCTATAAGGGCCGAAACAAAAATTCCAATTAATAAAGCCCCTTTAACTTTTAATGCCAACAGTACACCGGTTAGTATTAATCCAATTGCAGCTACCCATACGGTATGAACCCCTAAACTTCCCAGCGTTACCATGGTTGCATCACTTTTAACAATGATCCCTGCATTTTGCAATCCAATAAATGCTATAAAGAGTCCTATTCCAGCAGATATTGCGTGCTTGAGATTAATTGGAATGGCATTAACAATTAGCTCACGCACATTAAATGCTGTTAAGGCTAAAAATATTATACCCTCTAAAAAAACAGCTGTAAGTGCAAATTCCCAGCTATATCCCATACCTATTACCACCGTAAAGGCAAAAAATGCATTAAGCCCCATACCAGGCGCCAAAGCAAATGGTAAACGTGCCCATAGGGCCATCACAAGGGTGGCAACCAAAGCAGAAAGTGCTGTAGCAGTAAAAACAGCATTTTTATCCATGCCGGTACTTGACAAAATTCCCGGATTAACGGCTAAAATATATGCCATGGTCATAAAGGTAGTAATCCCAGCAATAATCTCTGTTTTTACATCTGTATTATTCTCTTTTAATTTGAAAAATTTTTCCAACATATGATATCGGCTTATTGTTTCAAAAAACTATGCTAATTTTTACTCTTAAAAATTCCATTTAGCCCCAATAGTTGGGCAAACTTTAATCCCTTCTACTCCGGCAAAGTTAGAACCTATCTCAATTTCTCCACCTATTGAAAATTTATCTGTTGCATTATACCAAAGCTGGGGTTCGCTTAAGAATACAAAATCACTCTTTTTGTTTCCGAAAGTATTACCTTCTTTCCAGAAATCAGCAAACCCGGAGAATGTAATTTTCCTATTGGCCATATGAACCTTCCATACGCCGGTAATTTGAAAAGATGCACTATGCTTTTCCCTTATATATTTATACATTCCCTGTAAAGTAAATATTCTTGAATAATCAGAATTATTCCATGTGTAATTACCTCCCAACAGCCATGCATCATTAATTTGATATGAACCTCCCGGTGCATATTGTCCAAAACCGCCGTTATATTCAATATGGAATTCAAAAGGGTTGTCCCAAAACTTAATACCTCTGGCTATTTCCATATAAGATAATGAAACACCTTTAACATCTCCAACATTATAATCAAAATCAACAAAGAAAAAAGTACTGCCCCATTTATCTGGTTTAAACATCTCAATAGTTGTTGTCAAATACCTTCTATCTTTACCCAGGTCGTAATGAAGCTGCAAATTTTGTCCCTTTAAATAAGATATAGCTACAAGTCCAAAGAAAATAAAAACTAACTTTTTCATACAAAAGGATTTAGTTAAATGTAAAAAATAATCATCTGGATTAATCTACTTATATACTGAAAATGCGGTCAAAGAAGATTTTTTAACAATAGCCAAAAATAGTTAAAAAGATATTTATATCCACCTGCATCTAAAAATTTCCTCCTTAAACAACATTAATGACTGCTAATATCCTTGGTATAATCTGTTCTTATAAAAAAAACCTTCAACATAAAACAGTTACTACAATATTTTACTGGTAGTTTAAATCGGTGAAACTTCAAAATATTGCACATACCTGCAACAAACTAAAAAAACCGACCATATATGGCCCGGATTTTTAAAATTGGCGGCGACCGG
>JBBIVA010000061.1:9255-20688 GCA_037439945.1 Marinilabiliaceae bacterium | reverse complement strand
CTATAAATTTCAAATGGCCGTTATTATATAAACCGGCTAAAGACAAATTTGGGTTAAAAAGCCCTGTAATTTTGACTAAAATGATAATGGCAGCTTAAAAAGCATAACCTTTTTAAGCTGCCATTGTTATAATTGGTTCAATAATAGTAATGTAGTTAAAATTTTTTAAGATTTTTCACTACAATTGTCAACCCGGCTTGAAATCAATTCTTATTAAAATAGTTTACATTCATCCCATCTAAACGTTTTAGATGTAATTTTAAACGACGAAGAAAATCATCATAGTTTTTTTGGGACCTGTCAGACCATACAACTTCTGAAAGTGCAACTGCTCTTGGGTACGCCATATATTCAACATGTTCTGGTGTTTTCATATATTCTGTCCACAAATTTGCCTGTGCACCTAAAATAAACTGAGCCTCCTCATTTGTAAGTGAATCAGGTATGGGGTGGTAGCTGTAAACTTTTTCAAGATTGGTGAACCCTCCAATTGCCAAAGGTTCTTCTTCTGGATTTGATTGGTAATGGTCAAAATAGAGATGTGAATTGGGTGTCATTATTACATTATGTCCCATTTTAGCTGCTGCAATCCCTCCATCTTCACCACGCCAGCTCATTACACTTGCATTGGGAGCCAAACCTCCCTCAAGAATTTCATCCCAACCTATTATCTGGCGGCCATGGGAATTTAAAAATTTCTCAACTCTTTGAATAAAGTAGCTTTGAAGCTCATATTCATTTTTCAGGCCTTCATCTTTAATGCGTTTTTGACATTTTTTGCAAACCTTCCACCTGGTTTTGGGGCACTCATCTCCGCCAATGTGAATATATTCACTCGGGAAAAGTTCAATCACTTCAGCCAATACATTTTCCAAAAAAACAAATACATCATCGTTACCGGCACAAAAAACATCATCAAAAATACCCCAGCGGGTTACAACGCTGTAAGGCCCGCCTGTACAACCCAAATGCGGATAGGCGGCCAAAACTGCAACGCTATGCCCTGGAAGTTCAATTTCCGGAATAACGGTTACATGTCTTGACATGGCATAGGCAACAATATCTTTTATTTCTTCCTGTGTATAGTAACCACCATACGGTTTACCATCATACACGAAAGGCTGGATACCTCCATGGCCGATTAATGTTTCCTTTCTTATACTTGAAATTTCAGACAACAACGGATATTTTTTTATCTCAATTCTCCAACCCTGGTCCTCGGTTAAATGCCAGTGAAACTTATTCATTTTATGAAAGGCAAGCAGGTCAATATACTTTTTTATGAAACTTACTGGGAAAAAATGGCGCGCAACATCCAAATGTAAACCACGATACTCGAATGATGGCTCATCATTAATTATTACCGAAGGTACTTTCCATTCAATACCGCTTTGTAATGATTTTTGTTCTATTTCAACTGGTAACAACTGACGGAGAGTTTGAACACCGTAAAAAAGGCCTGTTGCATCTGGCGCTGAAATCACAATTTTTTTCGTGGTCGACTCAAATCTATAGGAACCTTTGTTTCCTTTTATGGTAGTATCAGTAACTAATTCAATTATGTTTCTGCTGCTTTTTCCTGATTCAAATGAATAACCGGTTGCAGGGGCAAGGACTTCCTTTAAATATGATGCCACAGATGCATCCTCCTTATTTTCCTGATTAAAGGAAATAACGGTTTTTTCATTTAAAATAAAGTATCCGTAACCTGTTTCCAGGCTCTTTGGAATTGGAATAATAGCTATTTCATCTTTAACAATAGCCGGTGGTTGCGAACAATTCCATAAAAGAATTGATACAAGCATGATTAAATAATTTGATTTTTTTTTCATAAATAAATTTGATTTTTATAGGTTTGATAGCTTGCCCCGAACATTCGGGGCTTGTTTTATCGGTAAATAATTTTAAAAATATAGCGGGATGGAATTCGCAAGAAGAATTTTGGCTCGGCCTATCCTCGATTCATCCGTGTTTCCCGAAAAGTCGGGACAAGTTGTGGTTACGAATAATGCTCTTTTCATCATAATAACATTTTATAATTGGTGTAATCTGCTTATTTATATATTTTTTAGCGAAATGTTTTAATTCTTGTTATCATTAAGATAAAACCTTAAATTTCCATTTCTGATAAGTTCATCATGCTGTATAAAGTAACCATTAATTAACTTGTTACCTGATTCAATTTTGTTGATGTACAAATTGCCGTGTTTATTATTAATGGTCTCAATTACTATTTTATCATTGCTATAAATATTAGGGTCAAGGTTAATAGTGATTTTGTCAAAAACCGGGGTTGTTAACGTATAGTTGGGATTGCCCGGTGTAACCGGATAAAAGCCCATCATGCTGTAAACCAGCCAGGCGCTCATGGTACCCGTATCATCATTGCCGGGTAATCCACCCGGTTGATTACTAAAATACTTATTAATGCACAGCCTTACTGTTTTTTGCGTACGCCATTCTTCTCCGCTTATAAAGTTAAACAAATATGGGTAACTAATATCAGGTTCATTACCCATATCGAAATGTGACTCATCAAAACACTTTTGTAAATGGGCTGAAAATTTGCGCCTTCCACCCATCAATTTAACCAACCCGGGTATATCATGCGGAATAGCAAATGAATACTGCCATGAGTTACCTTCGTGAAACCCGTGGACAGGTTCAAAATTGTTTCCCTGTAAAGGATTAAATCCGTCCATAAATGTTCCATCGGCATTTACCGGTCGTAATAAATTATATTTTTTATCGAAATATTTTCTGTAACCAAGTGACCTTTTATAAAGTAGTTTAGAATCCCCGGTTTTCCCAATCTCTTTTGCCATTTGCGACATACTGTAATCAGCTACATAAAATTCCAGGGCCTGTGAAACGGAGTTGTCAAAACTATCGGTAAAAGCTATATAGTGGTTTTTCAGGTAAAAATCGTTATCAGGCCTGATTGGATTAAGATTTCCGCTTGTGTTGGCCGATTTTAGCATAGCATTATAAGCTGTCTGTACATCAAAGTTCCTTAAACCACGCATGTAAGTGTCGGCTATTACAATTACAGCAGGGTCGCCATTCATAACGTTGGTTTCCCTCCCATAAAGTTCCCATTTGGGTAACCAGCCGCTTTCACGGTACATATCAATCATTGACCTTACCATTTCAAGTTGTTGCTGTGGGTACACCAGTGTTAAAAACGGGTGAACATTTCTGTACGTATCCCAAAGAGAAAAAACTGTGTACCGGTTTTGGCCCGTTACAAATTTTTTTGGTGATTCCATACCGGGATACATCCCATTAACATCCTGCAAAATGTTAGGGTGAATAAGTATATGATACAGGGCAGTATAAAATATGGCCTTATCATTATCGGTTCCACCCTCAACTTCAATCTTTGACAACTGTTTATTCCATTCACTCCAGGCATCAGAGGCTGTTTTTTCAAAATTAAATCCAGGTTGCTCGGCCTGAAGGTTAAGGCGGGCATTTTCAATACTAACGTATGACACTCCAACTTTAACTTCAATTTGCTCTCCCTCTTTGGTATCGAATGAGAACCAACTGCCAATATTGTCGCCAGCCAGTTCTTTATAATAACTGTTGTAGATTTTATATTTACCGCTTGTTGAATCCCAATTGTGCCTGTGCCCGGGAAGTTGTTTCTGTTCTTTCCAGTATCCGTTCCGACTTGCTGGTTTGCTCAATTTAACAACAAAATATACAGGAAAAACAGCATCAGGATTATAACAAAAGGTTCCCATAATTTTATATCCTTCAATTTCAGTATCTGAAACCATTCGCATGGAAGCTCCTGATTCATTGGTTAAACCATGACCTAAATTAATAAGGATATGTGACCTTCCTTTTGGGAAAGTATAACGGCTTAATCCGGTGCGTGTGGTTGTTGTTACTTCTGCTTTTACCTTATATTTGTCAAGAAATGACGAATAGTAACCGGGTTTAGCTATTTCATTGCTATATGTAGAGCCATATTTGTTAAAGTCAACTTCAAGGTCACCGGTAAGTGGCATTAGAATAATACTGCCAAGATCGGGGCATCCAACACCGCTTAAGTTAACATGCGAAAAGCCGGTCATTACCTTATTGCTGTAAACATACGGATTTGAACACCAGTTATTTGTGTTGGAACTGTTGTTGCCCTCCACGGGTGAAACATTATACGGAACAACAGAAACCATACCCCATGGCAAAACCGGACCAGGGAAGGTTGCACCATAATTTGATGTACCAATAAAGGGATTAACCCATAATGCAGGGTCTTTTGCCGATACAAAACCGTTTTTTAATAAAAACAGAAATATTGGAGCTAAAGTTAATTTAACGATACTGATTCTGTTTGAATTTATATTTTTAAAAATCATATTAATTAGCAGTGCTAAATACCGGTTATTTATCTTGTAATATCTCATTCATCGGCATTGTTACAAATTTAATAATATAGTATAACCTGTTACATAACCTGGCAATTTTTAGTTCTACACTATTTGCCTTTATTTTCATAAAAAATCTGAAGCACTTACCGCCATTATCTTTTATGCTTTAGTTAATATATATGTAGCCTTATAATAAATTAGCCTTTTTTTAAAATGCATCGGCCATTGATATAATTTTAATTCTATCGGTTATATCAGAAATTTCCCCACCTGTTTCAAAATGGACCTTTTTGAAATTACCCGGAATAATATCAAAAAAATTGTCGCTCCACCATCCTGTAATACCTGGTAAACTTACAAAAACACTTTTGGCTAAATAATCTGATGAGAAGGTTACTTCATAACCATTTTCTGTTTTCAGGACATTGGTTTTAATATTAACAGGTTTTAAATCAAGGTTTCTAACCTTGTCAAAATAAAAGTAATTATCTGCAATAATCTTTTTATTATTTAAAAGCTCAGTTTTTACAACACAGTTTTTTAAGGATTGATTACCGGTTATTGATTCAATATTTCTTTTAAAAACTATTTGGCTGCCGGGTTTAACTTCAATATCGTTTTTAAATGAATAAATCTCGATACCATTAAAATCGTAAAGTGTAATTACAATTTGGTTATTTGAAATTTCAGTCAAATCAGATGTGATATAAATATTTAAGTTACCATTTTCTTCTTTTGATGATATGAACAGGTTTGAATAAGCTTTTCGGGCATAATAGTGCATGGCTTTCCAATTACCATAGTAATCGCGGCTTGACCATGATGCCGCAGGCCAGCAATCATTAAATTGCCAGTAAAGGGTTCCCATACTATAGGGCATGGCCTGCCGGTGTGCGGCAATTCCTATAAGCACTCCCTCAGCTTGTAATACCTGGCTGACATAAACATACGATTCAAAATCTTTGGGCTCAGGGTACCACCGTTTCAGGTATTCATTAATAGTTTCGTTCCCGGTTGGGTGCTTTTGGTGTTTACGCATAACAGGCGACCATAAATGCCGGTCTTCAGGATTGGTAAAGGTCAATATAGTTTCCCATGAGGGGAATGATTGAAAACCAAATTCACTCATAAACCTGCTTACTTTTTTCTGGTACATTTCAAAGGGCTCTTTACCCCACCAAACTCCCCAATAGTGATTATCGCCGGTTGTTGTCGACTCTTTATGCCCCCATCCATATAACGGCGACGAAGGCCAGTATTGCCTTGTTGGGTCTTCTTTTGCAAGTACATCGGGGATTATTTTATGGAAAATCTTTTCATAGTTTCCCCATACTTCTAAACTATCTTTTGCACTATAGCCTAATGATTTTTGCCATCCCCAGTCATACCATCCATTCCTTATTTCGTTATTTCCGCACCAGAGTACAAGAGATGGGTGGTTTCTAAGCCTCTTTACATTATGTGTAATCTCTTTTTTTACGTTGTTCAGGAAAGGTTCATCACCCGGATACATGGCACAGGCAAACATAAAATCCTGCCATACCATTATACCATTTTCATCACATAAATTATAAAATATTTTATTCTCATAAATACCACCACCCCAAACCCTGAGCATATTAAAATTGGCTTTAACGGCATCATTAATGGCATTTTTGTAATCATGGGCTGTTAACCGTGAAGGGAAACTTTCCAATGGAATATAGTTGGCTCCTTTTGAGAAAACAGGAATGCCGTTAACATGAAATTCAAACGACTTACCTTGCTCATCATCAATCTGTTTTAGTTCAATCGTTCTTACGCCAATTTTTTCATTAAGGGTATGAAAGCCACCCTGGGTAAATAATGAGATATTGATATTGTAAAGGTTTGGTTTTCCCATGCCATTTGGCCACCAAAGCTCCGGGTTTACAATGTCAAACTCCATATTCATGGTATTTAAACCCTCCTTAAGCTCAACTTTTTTTCTTCGGGTTTTTATGTTTTTTTCAGTGGCTGATAAAACAATTTCAGCGCTCCCTGATTGTAAAGCTTCTATTTCAATTTGTGCATTGTAAACTGCTTTTTCGGTCGATATGTTTTTTGCCGAAAAAAAGATATTATCTATCCTTGAATTATTCCAAAGTTGCAAATAAACAGGCCTCCAAATCCCAGCAGTTATTAACCTCGGTCCCCAATCCCAGCCAAACTGATATGGAGCTTTACGTGAGTGGACCCTTTCATCCTCGGGTAATTTATATTGTATTTCAGATGCCTTTTCAGTGTTATACCCTTCAGCCGATTTGAAATATATTTCAATTTTGTTTGTTCCTGTTTTTAAATATTTTTTTACCGGAACTTCCCATTTTAAAAACATATTATCGGCATTGAGAATTTCCTCACCATTTAATGTAACTGATGCATGTGTGTCCAAACCTTCAAAAACCAGGTTAATTGCCTGATTGCATAAATCAGGTTCATCAATATTGAAAGTTGTTCTGTAAACCCAATCCTTCTTACCTACCCATTGCACCGAATCTTCATTTAGCCTGAAAAAGGGGTCGTTAATTATACCCGCCGAAATAAGATCTGTATGTACACAACCCGGTACTGTGGCTCTATTCCAAACATCACACTCATTTTGGCGAAACTCCCAGTTTTGATTTAGCTCTTTTGTTTCTACCAATAACCGGTTTTTGTTGCAGGCAGTTATTAATATAACTCCTGACACTAAATAGAATATTTTATTACGCAACATATCACAATGATTATAACTTTAAAAACTCTATACTGTGCCACCTGTAGATTCAGTTTAAGTATTTCGGGCAATGCAATTTTCAAATAATGGTATTACAAGCCCAAAAGTTTCAAATAAGGAATTTCGGTTGTTTCATTCCATAACTCTTTGTTTGGAATGGCTGACATTTCAAACTCTATTGTACCACCGGTTAAAATTTCGCTATGTGAGATCCATGGCCGTTTTAACTCCTTCCCGTTAAGAAAAACCCTGGTCACATATTTATTATTTTCGCTTACCATTGGTGCTTTTATAACAAATTTTTTATCAGGCGATAAATTTATTGAAGCTTCCTTCCATAAAGGTGTACCTATTAAATAAATTCCGGTTGCAGGGTTAACAGGGTAAAAGCCTAAAGAACTAAAAACATACCAGGCCGACATTTGGCCACAATCCTCATTTCCACAATGTCCATTGGGGGTAGGGGAGTATTGTGTGGTTAATATTTGTCTTATTTTTTCCTGTGTTTTCCATGCTTCACCCGTGTAATTGTACAGATATGAAACATGATGGCAGGGTTCATTGCCATGAACATACTGGCCTATCATTCCGGTGCTGAAAATAGGCAGTTTATCATCAATAGACGGGTTTATTGTAAAAAGAGTGTCGAGCCTTGAACTAAACCGTGCTCGGCCTAAAGTGTCCCTTAATCCTTCAATATCGTGTGGTACATACCAGAAATAATGCCATGCATTACTTTCGCAATAATGGTATGAGTAATCATTTGGAGAAAAATCATTTAAAAAATCTCCATTAGAATATCGTGGGCGCAAAAAACCAGATTCCTTATCAAAATTGTTTTTCCAATATCCTGATCGCTCAATAAAGGTTTCATAATCTTCAAATTTTCCTAAAGACTTGGCAAATAAAGCAATACACCAGTCATTATATGCATATTCTAATGTTTTGGATACCGACCAGTCTTCATGGTGGTTGGAAACCGGTACATAACCCAGTTCCCGGTATTCATTTATTCTGTGTTTATCTGACATGGCATTTGATTTACAGGCTTCATAGGCCAGATTAACATCAAAACCACCTATACCTTTAATATATGCATCAACAATTACCGGAACAGCATGGTAACCAATCATCATGTTTGTTTCATTTCCCTGCATTGACCATACCGGTAATAATCCGGTTTCCTTATAGTGGCTTAACATTGATTGTACCATATGTGAAACCCTGTAAGGGTGCATTATTGTAAAAAGTGGGTGGGTTGCCCTGAAAGTATCCCATAAAGAAAAGGTGTCATATTTTATAAACCCTTTGGCACTATGGTTTTGCCCATCGGCACCTTTGTAAAAACCAAGGGCGTCACTATAAACTGTTGGCGCCAGCATTGTTTGATAAAGTGTGGTGTAAAATGTGCGTTTCCAGGTTTCATTATCAGTTACAATCTTTATTTTTTGTAATTCACTTTCCCAATCGTTTGATGCTTTAACTTTTATTTTGTCAAAATCCCAACCGTTAGCTTCACTTTTAATTGCATTCCGGGCACCTTCTGTACCGGCGCTTGAAATACCAATTTTTACCATTATCTGTTCATTTTCATAGGTTCTGAACCGTACATCTGTTTTGGTGTTTTTACCCGATACATTTTTGGTATTTACTGGATTATTGTCGTTAAACAAGGTTATAGTTTCAAATGATTTTGAGAACTCTGCAACAAAATAAACCCTTTGGTCTTTTGCCCATCCCGACGAAAAACGATATCCTGAAATAGTATTATTGTCTTCAATCTCAATATAGGTTTGTACCGGACTATCCCAGTTAAGGGCATAACCCAAATCCAGTATGAAACCCGAATTGTTGTCTTCAGGGAAAGTGTACCTGTGTATTCCGGTCCGCTGAGTTGCCGTTAATTCTGAGTTTATACCAAAGTCTTTTAGCAGAACCTGGTAATACCCCGGCTCAGCATATTCGTTTTTATGGTCAAATAGTGAATATGGACGGTTACCGTTTAAAGGTGTTGTTTTTATTGCCCTGCTGTTTACCGGAGTTAATAGAATATCATATAAGTCGCCTGCCCCGGTACCTGACAAATGCAGGTGGCTAAATCCTGTTATAATACTATCAGGCCAATAATAACCTGCAATTCTGTCCCAGCCTGAATAGCCAATGTCAGGGCTCAATTGAACCATGCTAAATGGTACGGTAGCACCCGGAAATGTATTACCGGGACCATCACTACCCATAAATGGGTTTACAAAACTTATAAGCCGTTCATTTTCGGATGTTTTTATTAATGAACAACCCAAAAGATTTATCAAAACCAAAAAAATTATAAAAACTTCTTTCCTCATATTTATCTTAATATTCAAAAATAAATTCATCTGCAAATAACCATGGCCGGTTGCCCGATCCCGGATGCCAATCTGGTAAAACATGAACACTTAGCGCATTTACTTTAAAAAACCTGAATTTATCATTTACAGGATAAACAAACTCATGGATTTTTATTTCATAATCTTCCTGCAATATTTTATTATGGCTTGAACCAATTAATATGTAATTGACTTTATCGTTTGATGCAAAAATTTCAATTTTTTCCGGGAATAATATCCATGAGCCAATATTTCGAAGAAAGGAGAGCCTGATATTTCCTATTTGTACAGGTTCTCCAAGGTCAATAATTGCTTCAATTTTTCCATTAAAGCCCAGCCACTTGTTATCATGAAAATCAGGCCTTCCCCTTTTACCATCAATTAAACCATTGTTGCCAGCCCTGTTGTATGATTTTGATGGTGGTATTAAATAGGTTATTGACGGGAAGCCGTAATTATTATTTTTAATTTTTGCCCTTATAAATTCCGTTGAAATTGTTTCGCTTGGGGCTAATCCTGATTTAATGGCACGGGCCTTTATTTGAGTGGTATTTAAAATCTCAACAGGCGTAGTATACAGATATTCATTTGTAGTTGGCTCATTTCCATTTAATGAATAATATATTTGTGCCCCGGGGGTATTGCACTTAATTTCAATATTTTTTTTGGAGTTGAACAAAGTTTGTTGTACATCAAAATAGGGGGTAAAAACCTGCTTATCTTCAATTGGCCTGGATCTGTAATCATCCGGAATACCTTTTCCATCAGGGATGCTTTGGGTATCACTTCCCCATTTTTCATTTGGTTTATTTCCCATTTCAAAAACCAATTCCCCCCCCTTTAATATTTCCTGGTGGGTTATAAATGATTTATTGAAGTTTTTGCCATTTAGCTGTGCCGATTGAATATAAATGGCATCCTTTGACCTTCCTGAAGTTTTTATTGTAAAGGTTTTATTATTGCCAACATTAATTGTGGTTTTTTCAAACAATGGCGATCCAATTATGTATTGCCCGCTTCCCGGAGTAACAGGATAAAAACCCATGGCTGAAAAAATATACCATGCCGAAAGTTGCCCGCAATCTTCATTTCCACTTAGTCCATCGGGTTTATCCGTATAAAGGGAGTCCATAATTTGGGCAACTTTTTCCTGTGTTTTCCATGGTTTACCGGTGTAATTGTATAGGTAGGCTACATGGTGGCTTGGCTCATTACCATGTGCATATTGACCTAACAATCCAGAAATATCCGGAGCGTGATCATTAGTTACGATAGGCTCCTGGTCGAACATTTCATCAATTTTGGTGGCTAATTTTTCTTTTCCTCCAAAAAGATTTACTAATCCTGTTATATCATGTGGCGCAAAGAAAGTGTAATGCCATGAATTACCCTCTGTGAAATCGCCTGACCCAAGAATACTGCTGTCAATTGGGTCAAAAGGTTCGCGCCAGTTACCGTTTGCCTCTCTTCCTCTTAAAAATCCTGTTGATACATCAAACACGTTCCGGTAGTTTTGAGCCCTTTCAATATATTTATTGTATTCATCTATTTTGCCCAACTCCTTGGCCATTTGCGCTATACACCAATCATCATAAGCATATTCAACAGTTTTGGAAACACTGTTAGTCTCTCTTTCCTTTGGTATAAAGCCAAGTGATTTGTAGTGTTTTAATCCTGATTGGTCGGTCATGGCTGATTTAATCATTGCATCAAAAGCAAGGGCTGAATCAAATCGTCTTTCCCCTTTTTGATAGGCATCCCAAATTACAGGAATTGAATGATATCCAATCATTGTGCCTGTTTCATTGGCCATTAATTCCCATACCGGTAATAAACCGTGCTGTTTATAGTGAATCAGCATGGTATTTATAAAATCTTTGTTTTTATCAGGTTCAATAATAGTATAGAGTGGATGTGTTGCCCTGAAAGTATCCCATAATGAGAATAT
>JBBIVA010000061.1:0-9155 GCA_037439945.1 Marinilabiliaceae bacterium | reverse complement strand
GGTTTTGAAAATCGAGCCGCAAAATAAACATACTGGTCAGATGCCCACCCTTGGGAACGTCTCATACCAACAATTTCATTTTTATTATTTATGCGTATAAAGCACTCTTTTGGCTGGTCAGAAATACCATGTTCCAAGTCAATAATAATTGATGGTGTTGTTGTTGTTGGTTGATAACTGTATTTATGAATACCAACCCTGGGTGTGGCAGTAAGTTCAGCCAGTATTTTATAGTCATCCAAAAATACAGAATAGTATCCTGCCCTGGCCGTTTCATTTTTGTGAGAGAAACGTGAACGGTAACCTTCATCAGGGTTTTCCTTGGAACCAGCTTCCCACTTATATTCCCCAACAAAAGGCATAATTAAAATATCTCCCAAATCTGCTCCCCCTGTACCACTTAAATGTGTGTGTGAAAAACCTATTATTGAACTATCAGAATAATGATATCCGCTACACCAGTCCCAGCCCTCGGTTCCTGTATCCGGACTAAGCTGCACCATCCCAAATGGAGTTGTTGCACCCGGAAATGTATGGCCATGGGCGCTTGTTCCAATCATTGGATCTACATATTTTGTTAAATCTTCAATGTGATTGTTGCATGATAAAAATCCGGATACGATCAGATAAAAAAAATATTTACAAATAATATTATAAAAGCTGAAATTCAAGGAATTACAAAGGGTTTTTATTGAATGCGCGTTTTTCATAGGTTTTTATAAGTTAAAAAGGGTAACCGAGTTAGTTTTTTCACTGTTTCTTTAAATTGAAACCCTAAATAATTATCTTAATTAGTGTGGTAAAGCAGGAATACAGCTTTAATAAATTCTGAAATAGAACAAGTATTGATTATTCTTTTAAATCTGTGGGTTTTCAAATCAAAACCACTCACGGCTTGAGTGGTTTTGATTTGATATAATCATCAACTAAATAATTCGAAGTTAATTTATTCACTAATCCTGAATTCTCCATTTTCTACACTCCAGTCGTTACCAAAGAATCCTGAAACTTTAACTCCATCCAATCCTTCTTTTAACCAGTCGATATCGAAAATAAGTAAATCCGGAAATCCTGTAATTCCTGAGAAGTAGTTATTTGGAGAAACAGATTTTATGCCTGAAATTCCTGTTCCTGCCACAACACCTACTGTAGCTTTTTTGCTGTCGGGGCGTGGGTATATAAAATAAGTTCCAAGGTTTTCTCCTTTAAAATATTTGCTGCCCAATTTTATTCCTTCCCTTGTAACCTGAACCGGGGCATTTTTAAGCAAATATTGCCATGCTTTATTAGTGTTGGCATTACCGTATAAAATTACGCTCCGGTCCTTATATTTATTTTGTAAAAACTCCTTGTCTGAAATTACTTCAAACGATCCGTTACCTCTGTATAAAAAGGTTTCAGCATCCATTCTGGCTTTATTCAGGTTCCAAAGATTTTCTTCGCCTGTTCCGGTGGTACCATAAACAAGTACAACGTTATTGGTAAATGCAAGTTTAAATCCGCCATAGCGATCAGGATTTTTCTCATTTACGGCTACATCGTGACTAATAGTCCAGGTACCTTGCTTATTTATAATGGAAATATCATTTATAGAATTTGGTTGTAAAGCCTGATTATCAATTATTATAGTTGGCTTTTTTCCGGGTTTCAGCAGACTTAACAGAATTGTCATGTGCCTTATGTTTCCTGATTGCAGGAGTATTGTATCATTTCTGAATTCAGCCTTAATATCTGAATGTTTATATGCATTTATTTGCTGATTAATCCTAACCCAGTAATTGCTTGCCGAAACACCTGGTGATGCTGTTCTGAACTCAAATTTAGTGACTTCGCTGGTTTTGGCAATTGTGTTTTGTCGCATAAAATCAAACAGCGGTGCCCAGTCAACACTATGATCGCCGTACCAATGTGAACCACCGGGATATTCATAGTATGTGAAATTATTATGAAACTGTCCAAGTTTGCTTCTCATTAATCTGGCCTGTTCAACTGAAACAACACGATCAGCCTCGCCATGGAGAATATATACCCCGGATTGGAGATAATTACGTACAAGGTCGATGGTCCTGCCTGGCAGTGCGCCCCTGTAAATCATTTCAAAATGGATGTTTGGCTGTGATAAAGTGTCATTTCCGGTCCTTCTGTATCCGATAATATCAGGATATCCTGCTGCAGGTGCAACAACGGCCCACTTATCAGGGTAGGTTGCCCCCAGAAACCACGAGCCGTGCCCTCCCATGGAGTGACCCGTAAGGTAGGTTTGCGAAGTATCTGTAGAATAAAGCATTCTGGCCTCATGTAAAACTTCAAGAGCGTCCATTCTGCCCCAATCCTCCCAGTTAAAGCCAAAAGGCCGGCGGTTTGTTGGTGCAACAATATGGCCCCAGTTTTTTTGACGGTAGGCCCTGGCCTGGTTGGTGGCTTCTACCGAGGCTCCGTGAACAGTTAAAACCAGTGCCTGTTTTGGGCTCGTATTAGTGGAAGGGGCTATGCTAAAATACTGAACACTTCCATCAATTCCGCTTATAAAAGTTCGTTCATGAGTTTGTTCTGCATTTCTTACTTTTAATGGAATATTTATGCGGTCAATTTCTTTACCCGATGAATTTTTTAAAATAAGCAATGCTGATATAGAATCAGGTATTTCAGTATTTAACGGGGCAGGAATTTTAAATTTAACCTTTCTAACTGCCATTGGCATAACAGAATTTGTGTTATAGGTTATTTTTTCGCCCGTTGATAATATACAGGTTATTGACAGGTCATTTATGGTTTTTTCTGAAGCATTAACAATTCTGATTGCCCCCCATTTAGCGTCTTTTTCACCTCTTATAACCGATGGCAGGGTTAAATCTCTTGATGTAAATTGTAATTCTTTTTGTGGAATTACAATTTTTGAGTTTAAGGTTGAAAATCTTCCATAAGTGTAAATAAACTGGTTTAATCCTTTTTTAAGTTTAAAAGGAATTAGCGTATGGCCATAATCATAATGATCGCCTTCGTAGGGAAATCCATTAATATAAACCTGAGTATGCCCTTTTGCTTCAAGCAGGACATTAATTTCTTTTGGAGATGTGAATTCAGTATAAATATACCCTCTTGAAAACATCTCCCTGAATGTGCCGGTTGAATCTACAACAACTCTTTCCCATATTAAACCTGTTGGGTTTTTCTTATAGTTTACGGCTAGTTTATTTCCTGATTTTGGCTGTTCAAATTTATTAGTGGCAATTTGCCAGAACAATATATCCTGGCCTCCGGTCAGTAAACCCGGTCGCATCGAATTTTTAAGAGAAAGGCCTTCGGTAAATTCATGCAGTATTATACCTTCTCCTGTTTTCTCGGTGCGTTCCCTTCCAAATATTTCTACTATATTTCCAGTTCTTTGGGCAGAAAGGTTTTGTCCAATAATTTGAAATGATAGCACTAAAATCAGTAAAAGGGTTACCTTATTTTTTTTCATTATTGTAGATATTAATGATTAAACTGTTTGTTAAAGATGGTTTAAATATATGCAAAAATTATTAAATAAAACAAACTTATATAAAAAAATAACAAAAGATTGAGGTGTATTATTTTTGTTTTTCAGGAAAATACAATTGGGATTTTAAAATTCTGCAGTTTTGGTATTCAACCCAAATTTGTCTTTAGCCGGTTTATATAATAACGGCCATTTGAAATTTATAGTCTTAAGTTGTTGAATATGTGGCTTGTATTTTGACAAATCGCTAAGAAAAACTAAAAATTTGTAATCATAAATGCTTACAAATTAAGTTTTTCTAAAGCAGCCTGTACCGACTATTCGGTAGGGTTAATCCCGGCTAAGTCATTAGTTCATTGCCTTTCTATTGACTAATCCGGGTTAAAATCAGTAAAGCTATTAGGTTGTTCACTTATATATATTAATCTTTTAAAAAAAAAAAAGCCGGTTGGAATTACCAACCGGCTTTTGAGACAGCCTCTTTAAATTTAATATATAATCAAATGATTATTTTTCAGAAGAGTACACCATTTCTGAAAAACGACGATAAGTATTATACCGCCATTTTGCATTTTCCTCAGCAGCCTTGAAAAGTTCCTTAGCTTCGGCAGGGAATGCTTTCATAAGTGATGTATAACGTACTTCGTTCATTAAGAAGCTTTGGAATTTACTCCAATCAGGCTCTTTTGAATCAAGCTGGAACGGGTTTTTACCTTCTGCTTCCAACATTGGATTGAACCGGTAAAGGTGCCAGTATCCGGCTTCAACAGCAAGTTTTGACTCGTTTTGGGCATCACCCATGCCATTTTTCAATCCATGGCTAATACAAGGTGAATAAGCAATTATAATTGAAGGGCCCGGGTAAGCTTCAGCTTCTTTTAACGCTTTAAAATATTGGTTTTGATTGCTACCCATTGCAACCTGCGCCACATAAACATAACCATAGGTCGTAGCCATTAAACCAAGATCTTTTTTACGTATTCTTTTACCTGCTGCTGCAAATTTTGCTACAGCACCTACAGGTGTTGATTTAGATGCCTGTCCGCCGGTATTTGAATAAACTTCGGTATCCATTACCAAAATATTAACATCTTTACCCGTGGCAATAACATGGTCCAATCCACCAAAACCTATATCATAAGCCCACCCGTCACCACCAAAAATCCATATTGATTTTTTAACCAGATAATCTTTGAGTTCCAGAATTTCTTTTGCAACAGAATGTTTTTCGGTTTCCAGAGCCTTTAACACATCATTTGAAAGTTCGCGGGTTTTATCTCCGTCATTTTTACCTGCAACCCATGCTTCAAAAGCTGCTTTGCTGGCAGGAGACACTTCGCTTAATGAACCTTTCATAAGAATTTCAATACGGTCGCGTAGTTTATTTACCGCAGTGGCCATACCCATACCATATTCAGCATTATCTTCAAATAACGAGTTTGCCCAGGATGGCCCGCGTCCGTTTTTATCAGTACAATAAGGTGTAGCAGGAGCTGATCCCCCATATATTGATGAACATCCGGTTGCATTGGCAATCATCATTCTGTCACCAAATAATTGCGTAATAAGTTTAATGTAAGGTGTTTCACCGCATCCTGCACAAGCTCCCGAGAATTCAAACAGTGGCTGTGCAAACTGGGAAGCTTTAACATTCATATCCTTTGGCATAATTGTATCTTTTATTGATACTTTTTCAGCCATATAGTCCCAACGGTCAGCTTCAACCATTTGACTTTCCAGTGATTGCATAACCAAAGCCTTGGTTTTAGCCGGACAAACCTCAACACAGTTTCCGCAACCGGTACAGTCTAATGCACTAAGTTGAATCCTGTATTGCAAACCTTCAAACCCTTTACCATTTGGTTTAATAGTAACTGTACCGGCAGGAGCTGCAGCCAGTTCTTTCTCATTTAACAGGAATGGACGAATAGCTGCATGAGGGCAAACATATGAACATTGGTTACATTGAATACAGTTTTCTGATTGCCACTCTGGAACATTCACTGCAATACCTCTTTTTTCATAAGCAGTTGTCCCTGCAGGGAAAGTACCATCCTCACGTCCAACAAATGCACTAACTGGTAAATCATCGCCCTTCTGGCCATTAATTGGGAATACCATATTGCTAATAAACTCAGGTACTTTTCTTCCATTAACGGGAACATCATTACCAAGTTTGGCCCATTCGGCCGGAATTTCAACTTTTACAAACTCACAACCTTTATCAACACCAAGGTTGTTCTTTTTAACTACCTCCTCACCTTTTCTTCCAAATGATTTTTTGACAAATTTTTTCATTTCTGAAACGGCCAGTTCAAAAGGAATTACTTCAGCAATTTTAAAGAATGCCGATTGCATTATAGTGTTGGTATGGTTACCCAGGCCAATTTCTTCGGCAAGTGCAGTTGCGTTAATAATATAGAAATTGATATTGTTTTCGGCCAGGTATCTTTTAACATCATTTGGTAGTCTGTTTTTTGTTTCTTCAATATCCCAAATACTGTTTAAAAGAAAAGTACCGCCTTTTTTAAGACCCTTTAGCATATCATAACGGCCCAAATATGCAGGTACGTGGCATGCAACAAAGTCAGGCGTATTTACCAGGTAAGGCGACCTTATTGGCGAATCACCGAAACGTAAATGCGAAATAGTTATTCCTCCCGATTTTTTTGAGTCGTATGAGAAATAAGCCTGCGCATATTTATCGGTATTATCACCAATAATCATGATACTGTTTTTATTGGCCCCGACAGTTCCGTCTGATCCTAATCCGTAAAATTTAGCAGCGAAAATTCCCTTGGTGCTCAAATCAACTTCAGGGCGTAATGGTAGAGATTTAAACGTTACATCGTCAACAATTCCAATTGTAAATTGATTTTTTGGCTCGGGTAACTTAAGGTTGTCAATTACCGATAGAATTTGAGCCGGAGTTGTATCTTTTGAAGAAAGGCCATAGCGTCCGCCAACAATTATTGGTGCATTTGGCTTACCGTAGAATAGTTCAACTATATCCAGATAAAGTGGGTCACCATTAGCGCCCTGTTCTTTTGTGCGGTCAAGTACAGCAATTCTTTTTGTGCTTTTTGGAAATGCCTCGAAGAAATATTTTGCTGAGAACGGACGATACAGGTGAACAGCAATTAATCCTACTTTTTCTCCTTTAGCAGCAAGGTAATCAATAGTTTCCCTGATTGTTTCAGTTACTGAACCCATTGCTACAATAATGTTTTCCGCATCGGGGGCACCATAATAATCAAAAGGACGGTATTTTCTACCTGTAATTTTTGAGATCTCGTCCATATATCCGGCCACTATATCAGGAATGGCATTATGATATGGATTAGCTGATTCACGCGATTGGAAATATATATCAGGATTTTGTGCCATACCCCTGGTTACAGGACGCTCCGGATTTAATGAGTTATCACGAAATTTTTTAAGGGCATCTTTATCAAGAAGCGTGGCAAGCGAATCCTGTTCCATTAATTCAACTTTCTGTATTTCATGTGAAGTACGGAAACCATCAAAGAAATGGAGAAAAGGAACCCTTGATTTTATGGAAGCCAGGTGGGCTACACCGGCTAAATCCATAACCTCCTGCACACTTCCTGTTGCCAACATTGCAAAACCTGTTTGGCGGGTCGACATTACATCGCTGTGGTCACCAAAAATTGAAAGTGCCTGGGCAGCCAGACTGCGAGCGCTAACGTGAAATACTCCGGGAAGAAGTTCTCCGGCAATTTTATACATGTTAGGGATCATAAGCAATAATCCCTGTGATGCAGTAAAAGTAGATGTTAATGCACCAGCCTGTAATGAGCCGTGTACAGCACCTGCAGCTCCTGCTTCAGATTGCATTTCTTCCAATTGAACAGTTTCTCCGAAGATATTTTTTCTTCCGTTGGCTGCCCATTCATCAACATATTCAGCCATGTTGGAAGAAGGTGTGATTGGATAAATAGCAGCTACCTCACTAAACATATATGCCACATGTGCCGCTGCATAATTACCATCACAGGTAATGAACTTTTTTGCTTTTGCCATTTGTTTATTCTCCTAAAACAGTTAAAAATTATTAAGGTTATTATTATTAAGTATTTAGTGCTTTTTTAAAACAAAAAACCAAATAACCACAGGGGTATTTGTTTATTATTGCCAATTTCTGCCATTTCAAGTGTTTGCCAAACCTTTGTCTGGGTTTCATCCTTTTGTTTTCCCTTTTTACCAATTTTAAAGGCCCCATATCCATTTACCCAAAAATCACCATCCTTACAAAATGTTAGCTTATGCATATAATTAACCTGACTAAAGAAAAATGTTTTGTTTAATACATCAGGTTGGATTTCGCCAGCAGCCACTGAATAAACAAGGTTAGGATTCTGTAGGTATAAACGAGCCGGTTTTTTTGCCTGATCTGGGTTTTCAGGAAATAGCAACCCTATTAAACTGGCCTGATTTAAGTAATTAAGGTAATTCATTACTGTTGCCCGGCTTGTTTCTATATCGTTGCTTAACTTGCTTATATTGGGTTGGAAAGGCGCCGAACCAGCAATAACATACAGTAATTTACGCAATTTCGGAAGATATTTCAACTCAATTTGCTGAAGGTAACTTATATCAATCTCCAATGCAAGGTTTATATTTTTTAATAAGTTTTCCAGGTAATTTCTTTTCTCAAGGAAAAAGGGGTAATAGCCATGGTGAAGGTAATCAGTGAAATAGGCAAGGGGTTTAACCTTTTTTACTATTTCCGATGCAATTTTTTCATGATTGTTTAAAATCTCATCCAAACTATATGGTTTAAAACTTTCCCCCGTTTTAAGGTTCAGGTATTCCCTGAAGGTGAAACCTTCAAGAGTGTATATTTTGGCTCTTCCGTTGAGTTCAGTTTCTCCCTCCTGGGTGCGCATTAAAGGGGAGCCGCTAAATACAATTTTTAAATTTTTAAAATTGTCATGGCAGTAAATGAGTTCCTCTGACCAGTTGGGATATTTGTATAATTGGTCTAGTACAAGTATTTTACCTCCTGTTTTTTGAAATTCATCGGCAAAAGTAACTATTGAATTATTTGAAAAATATAAATTATTAAGATTTACGTACAGGCAGGATTTATCGTTCGAATAGAAGGACTCAACAAAGTCCAACAGAAAGTTTGTTTTCCCAACACCACGGGCACCAAGTATTCCAATAAGCCGGTCTTCCCATTTAACCGTATTCATCAATTCCCTTTTTAGGGGTACTTCAAGATGATCAAGTAAATAACGGTGTGTTTTAAAAAAGGCCTGCATCATTTTAAAACAAATTTTATTTTAAGGTGCAAATTTATAACTTGTCATCTTGATTTTGTAATTTGCAGATTACAATTATGCTGTTTGTGTGTTATTTATAACTATTAAAAATAGTAATTGCCATAATATTAACCTGATGATAATTTGTCACACATTTTTTAAACATGTGTTTTTTGCGGTTACGTACCTAGTTAAAAAAAGTTTGAAATATTAAGTTTTTACTAGTGTTTATATTAAAGGTAATTAATCGCAGAAGGGCTATAAATTATTCACAATAATATTTTGGCCAATAAAAAAGGCGTCCAAACTTATCCGGACGCCCTTTTTTAATCCCAAATTTGTCTTTAGCCATTTTTTCTAATGACCGTCATTAGAAATTAATAGTG
>JBBIVA010000060.1:0-20816 GCA_037439945.1 Marinilabiliaceae bacterium | reverse complement strand
TTAATTTCTAATGACGGTCATTAGAAAAAATGGCTAAAGACAAATTTGGGTTAAACTGCAAAATCCCTAAAATAATGTTATAATTATGCAAAAAGGTACAATTACTATTATTCTTTTATGCTTTTATGCAATACTACCAGCACAAAAGTACAGTAACATTGCTTTAACCCCCCCAATGGGATGGAACAGTTGGAATAAGTTCGGCTGCGACATTAACGAAACCCTTATTCAACAGGTAGCTGATGCCATGGTTGAATCGGGATTAAAAAATGCAGGGTATGAATATATCATTATTGATGACTGCTGGCACGGACAGCGCGATACCCTGGGGTTTATACAGGCCGACCCTGTTAGATTTCCATCAGGCATTAAGGCTTTAGCAGATTATATACACTCCAAAGGATTAAAATTCGGGATTTATTCTGATGCAGGAAATACAACCTGCGCGGGGCGTCCCGGTAGCCGTGGTCATGAATATCAGGATGCATTGACTTATGCAGCCTGGGGCATTGATTATTTAAAATACGATTGGTGCGATACCGAAGGGCTATCCGGAATTGGGGCCTATACAACTATGAGTCAGGCATTGCGCAAGGCCGGGCGACCTATACTTTTCAGTCTATGCGACTGGGGGCATAACAAACCCTGGGAGTGGGCTAAGGAAGTAGGCCATATGTGGCGCACTACTGGCGATATATACCTTTGCTGGGATTGTGCCCACGACCATGGCGGTTGGTTTTCGTGGGGGATTCTGAAAATACTCGACATGCACCACGATCTTAATATTCGGGAGTATGCCGGGCCAGGCCACTGGAACGACCCCGATATGTTGCAGGTTGGAAACGGTTTAAGCGTTAACGAAGACAGGGCTCATTTTGCCATTTGGGCAATGTTGGCTGCACCGCTAATTGCCGGCAACGATTTGCGCAAAATGACCAAAGAAACTTTTGATATACTTACCAATGCCGAAGTTATCGCCATCAATCAGGATAAGCTGGGGATTCAGGCCTTCAGATACGAAAAGAAAGGGGATTTGGAAACCTGGATAAAACCCCTTTCGAATGGTGAATGGGCCATCTGTTTTTTAAACCGGAGCGACACACCACAAGGGGTAGATTTTGAGTTTAAAGGAAGGCAAATTGTGGATAGTTTTGCTGGTTTAAGTCTTGATTTTGATAAAGCTACCTTTAATATTCGCAACGTATGGACAAAAAAGAACATAGGGACCACAAAGAAAGCAATTTATACAACAGTTCCGCCCCGCGATGTGCTTCAAATTGTATTAAAACCCGTTTCAAAAAAATAACCATGAAGAAATATATTCTATTAACATTGGGGATACTTGCATTTGTTGGATGTCAGACGCCCTCCATAAAGGAAGTACCAAAATCAACATCCAACATTCTTCTGGAACAGTTAAAAGCGGCTAAAGGAAAGGGAACCTTATTTGGCCACCAGGACGACCTGCCCTATGGTATAGGCTGGAAATACATCGAAGGCGAATCGGATACCAAACGAACGGCAGGTGATTATCCTGCCCTTTTTGGTTGGGAGCTTGGCGGATTGGAACTTGGCCGTGAGGTTAACCTCGACAGCGTGCCATTTCATAAAATTAGAGAATTTGCACTATGGGTGCACCAAAACGGTGGCGTTAACACCTTTAGCTGGCATCCGTTTTCGGCAGTTAACGAAACTAAAAGTTCATGGGTAACCGATGATGTTGTGGTAAAACATATTTTACCTGGAGGCTCCCATCACGAGGTTTTTAAAGGTCATTTAAATAAAGTTGCCGAGTTCTTTGCTTCGCTTAAAACCGAAAATGGCGCACAGGTGCCTTTTATTTTTCGTCCGTGGCACGAAATGGATGGCACATGGTTCTGGTGGGGCTCCCAACTTTGTACACCCGCCGAACTGCAACAGCTTTTCAGATTCACCATTGAATATCTGCACGAAAAGGGAGTAACCAATTTCTTAACAGCTTATTCGCCCGATAGGAATTTTACCTCCGAAGAAGAGTATCTTACATGGTACCCCGGTGATGATATTGTTGATGTGATAGGCGTTGATAATTATTGGGATTTACGCCAACCCGATGGTCTTGAAAGTGCCATTATGAAACTGGAAATTGTGGTAAACTATGCCGAGAAAACCGGGAAAGTAGCCGCCTTTACCGAAACCGGGCTTGATGGAATTACCCAGACTGATTGGTACACCAGTCAATTGGGAGCTGCATTAAATGCCTCCGAAACAACCCGGAAAATTGTATATGCCATGGTTTGGCGTAACCACAACCTGAGCCATTTTTATGTGCCGCATCCCGAACATCCGGCTGCCGGAAGTTTTAGGGCTTTTGTAGCCCAGGAACACATCTGGTTGCTTGACGAATGGAAAAATTTTAAGGAAGGATTGTAGCTCATCCGCAAACAACCGCCAATACAGAAAAACAACCACCAATACAATACAATGACACCAGAAAATTTATTTTATCAGAGATTTACCCGTATTAAAAATGCACACGAGCATTTAATCCTTCGCCCCAATGAGGAGGTTTTTAGCACCAACGGAATTTTTAATAAGTACAAATATCCCGTTTTAACGCGTGAGCACATTCCTCTTCATTGGCGTTTTGATTTAAACCCCAAAACCAATCCTTATTTTATGGAACGTATTGGGTTTAACGCCACTTTTAATTCGGGTGCCATGAAATGGGGCGATAAGTATCTTTTAGCCGTTCGGGTTGAGGGCAACGACCGCAAATCGTTTTTCGCCATTGCCGAAAGTCCCAATGGTATCGACAATTTTCGTTTCCGGGACAGGCCCATTACGCTTCCCGAAACTGAAAACCCTGACACTAATGTTTATGATATGCGCCTGACAAAACACGACGACGGGTTTATTTATGGCGTATTTTGCACCGAACGAAAAGATCCAAATGCACCCGATGGCGATACAAGCAGTGCTGTGGCTGCCGCCGGAATTGCCCGTACCAAAGATCTTGAAAACTGGGAACGTTTGCCCGATTTAATATCAACCACCGGTCAGCAGCGCAACGTTGTGCTTTTTCCACACCTTATTGATGGCAAATACGCTTTCTACACACGCCCGCAGGATGGATTTATTGATACCGGAAAAGGCGGTGGTATTGGATTTGGATTATCTGAATCAATTACCAACGCCGAAGTGAAGGAAGAAGTGATTGTGGATGGCAAAACCTATCACACCATTTACGAGGTTAAAAATGGTTTAGGACCCTCACCTATTCGAACTGAAAAAGGTTGGCTCCAACTTGCCCATGGAGTTAGAAACACCGCAGCAGGACTTCGTTACACCCTTTATTTGTTTATGACAGATTTGGAAAAACCATGGATTTTAACCCATAAACCAAATGGCCACCTTATTGCCCCCTTCGGTAAAGAAAGAGTTGGCGATGTTTCTAATGTTGTTTTTTCCAATGGATGGATTGCTGATAACGATGGAAAAGTATTTATCTATTACGCATCGTCCGACACCCGCATGCATGTGGCAGTAACTACAATTGACCAACTTGTTGATCACTGTATTAACTCACCGAATGATAAACTCAGCACCAGCGAATCAGTAAAAAACATAAATTTTCTTATTGATAAAAATGAGCCCTTTATGAATAACCATTTTAAAGAAACAAGCATGACCTGCTAAAAGCGGTATTTTTAACATTACCGAAATAAATTATAATGATTTACAGGTAATTTAAACGCTGATTCAACGGGCAAACCAAACCGTTTGTCCTGCCTGATTTTCCGGTTTGAAGAGTGTAAGGGTTTAAAACCTGCATCGCAATAAAACCTGTTACTAATAATGGTACTTAAAGAGGCCTATAACTTAACTAAATAATAAAAAGGTGGATATTAATGAAAAAAATCTTTCGTCGGTTTTAAAGAAAGAACTTGATAATATTTTAAGATTTTGGATTAAATACGGTATTGACAAAACCAATGGAGGCTTTTTCGGTGAGGTTGGCATTGCTGGGACACCTGTAATTGATTCTCCCAAAGGTGTTGTTTTGAACACACGAATTTTATGGACATTTTCAGCCGCTTATAATTATTCGAAAAAAAAGGAATATCTCCAAATTGCAGACCGTGCATTTGAATACATCAGGGATTATTTCTGGGACAGCTCATTTGGAGGTTTGTATTGGAGTGTAAGCAGTACCGGAAAAGTTATTGATGACCATAAACAAATATATGCCCAGGGATTTGGGGTATATTCCTTTTCGGAGTACTTCAGGGCATCGGGTAAAATTGAGAGCCTCTATTTTGCAAAAAGGTTATTCTCTTTAATAGAGGAACATAGCTTTGACCCGCAATACGGAGGTTATATTGAGGCCCTTACCCATGACTGGAAACCTATGGAAGATATGCGGTTAAGCCCCAAAGATGCAAATGAGCCCAAATCCATGAACACCCATCTTCACATAATTGAGCCTTATGCCAATTTATACAAAGTTTGGCCAAATAATGAGCTTGCTCAAAAAATCAGTGCGCTCATCAGGGTTTTTCTCGACCATATAATTAATAAAGAATCTGGTCATTTAAAACTTTTTTTTGAAATGAACTGGAAACAAAAATGCAGTATGGTTTCGTATGGCCATGATATTGAATGCACATGGCTTTTATGTGAAGCTGCCGCATTATTGAACAATCCCGAAATTCAAAAAGAAGTTGATGCTGTGGCAATAAAAATAACAGATGCAGTAATTTCTGATGGGATGGCAAATGATGGTTCATTATTTTATGAAAAAAACCTTACAAATAATCATCTTGACGAAGACAGGCATTGGTGGGTACAGGCCGAAGCAATGGTTGGTTTTTTAAATACATGGCAAATTACCGGAAATATTCAATACAAAGATAAAATGATTGAAACCTGGAATTATATTAATAACCATATAATTGATAAAAACATTGGTGAGTGGTTTTTAAGGATAGATAAATTTGGAAATCATCAACCCGGTGATCCAAAAATCGGGTTTTGGAAATGTCCGTATCACAATACCCGTGCATTAATTGAAATAATTAACCGCCTTGCAACAAACAATAATTAGTTTTATTTTACAATAACCTCTATATAACCCTAATCAGCCAAAAATGACAAAAATAAAAGTTTCCCTGAAAGAAAAAATAGGATACGGATTTGGAGATGCCGCATCATCCATGTTCTGGAAAATTTTTACATTCTATTTAGCCATTTTTTATACCGATGTTTTTGGGATTCCTGCTGTTGCCGCTGGAACCATGTTTCTTGTAACACGGATCTGGGATACTGCCAATGACCCCATAATGGGGATTATTGGTGACAGGACGGCATCCAGGTGGGGAAAATTCAGGCCATATTTGTTATGGGTGGCCGTGCCATTTGCAATTATCGGGATACTGCTGTTTACTACCCCCAACTTTGACATTACCGGTAAACTTATTTATGCATATATTACATACACTATAATGATGATGGCATACACGGCCATAAATGTACCCTACGCAAGTTTACTAGGTGTAATGACTGCCGACCCAAACACACGAACCAGCTTTGCATCATACCGTATGGTTTTTGCATTTGGAGGCAGCCTTTTGGTAGTTGCCATATATCAGCCAATGGTTGATTTTTTTCAAAAGGAATTTTCAGTGCAGTCATCCTACCAGTTAACTATGGCGGTTGTAGGATTAATTGCGGTGGTTTTCTTTATGTTAACCTTTGCCTGGACCAGGGAAAGAATAAACCCTCCCAGAAACCAAACCAGTAACCTTAAGGAGGATTTTCGCAATTTACTTCACAATATCCCATGGTTTATATTGCTTGCCGCCGGGGTAATGACCCTTATATTTAACTCTGTACGCGATGGTGTTGCCTTATATTATTTTAAATACTACATAATTGACAATACAGCTACATCCATTTCGAAAATGACATTCACTTTCAGTACCTTATACATTTTGCTTGGGCAGGCAACAAATATGATTGGTGTTATTATGGCAAAACCTGTTTCATCAATTATTGGTAAACGTCAGACTTTTATTACTGCAATGTTTGTAGCTGCAATTTTAAGTTCAGTATTCTTCTTTTTTAACAAGGATCAAATAATTATAATTTACACCTTACAGGCACTGATTAGTTTCTGTGCCGGTATAATATTTCCGTTACTATGGTCAATGTATGCCGATGCGACCGACTATTCAGAATGGAAAACCGGTCGCAGGGCTACAGGATTGGTGTTTTCAGCCTCCAGTATGTCGCAGAAACTGGGCTGGACCCTTGGAGGTTCAATAACATTATGGCTGCTTGCTTTTTACGGGTTTAAAGCAAATGTTGAACAATCACCCGAAACAATTACAGGCATAAAATATATGATGAGTTATATACCGGCCATAGGAGCGTTGTTATCTGGAGTTTTCATGTTATTTTACAAACTGGACGAAAAAACTATGCAAGGAATTATAAACGATTTGGAGGAAAGGCGAATTTCAGAAGAAAATTTGGCCCAATAAAATTTTAGGGTACAGGTAAACTGAATAAATAAACCATAATCTATTAAAAAAAGTTTTTTTTTGAAATTGTTAAATTTTGTTTATTTTTGTGATCGAAAGATTAAAAACCTTTCCCTTGAAATCAGAGAAAAATCCAGATTTAAAAAGGCCTAACCAAGGGCCTTTTTTGTTTATGGCAAAAAAATTATCATTACATTTGCAGTATAAATTGGGGTTGTTAGCTCAGTTGGTTTAGAGCATTACCTTGACAGGGTAGGGGCCACTGGTTCGAATCCAGTACAACCCACAATTAAAAATTTCATCTTTCAGCCATTTTCTCACATCTGCCACTGTTGGGTTTTAGTTCCTGCATTTAAAAAAGTAATAATTTACAACTACACCCATACTTTACAATTCTTTAACCCACTAATAACTACCCTTTAATGTTAAGGTAACATTGGCTTACTATTTTTGAAAAGTAAAAACCAACCAGTGAGTTTAACCATAAACCATTAAATAAAAATGAAACCAACAAATTTATTACTATTAGCTATGCTGGTTTTCCTCGGATTCAGCAGTTTTAAAGGTGAAAAAAAGAACCCATCAGCAGATACAGCCACTATTCCAAGTAACAGTATCACAGGAATTGTTAAAGATCATTTAACAGGTGAAACATTAACCGGGGTTGAAGTAATAGTTGAAGGGACCCAAATGAAAACTTATACTGATTTCAACGGAAAATTTGTTTTTGACGGTGTAAAACCCGGTACCTACAGGGTTACAACGAATTACATATCGTATAAATGTTCCAAAACCCCCAGTCTTTCAGTTAAAACTAATGAGCTTCATTCGCTTAACATTGCATTGGAAGCTATTAATGAATAACTAAATTCTATAAATTTAAAACCGTTCCCCCTTTTTATAAGAGGAAACGGTTTTTTAATTTTATAACTCTAATTATTAGTGTTTTATTAAGAAACTTTTAATAAAAGTAAGTATTTAAGCCAGACCGACAATTTAAATAAGCATGTAAGCTTTTGCTTTGATAGCAATCAATACTTTTTTAAAATAGTGATTATTCACAAATTATAATTATAAAACCAATGAAGCTATTTTTCTTATTTATTTCCTTTTTTATACTTGCTGATATTAATGCCCAGCTTGTTGAAAAAGAAGATGGTAAATATTATGATATAAAAAACAAACTATTTTCGGGCACTTATTTTGAATATTATCAAAACGGTGTTATTTCGTTAGAAATGAATGTTTTGAATGGTGAAAAAAACGGAATAACAACAATTTATTTTGAAAATAAACAAAAAAAGGAAGAACGTTCCTTTAAAAACAATAAAAATCACGGAACATGGACAACCTGGAATAAAAAAGGCCAGAAAACAGGTGAGGCCAATTATAATGATGGCTTAAAACATGGTAAATGGGGCATCTGGGACGAAAATGGGATTCAGCGTTATGAAATGGAATATAACCTTGGTAAGAAAACCGGCGTTTGGATAATTCGCGATGAGAAAGGGAATATTATCGATCGTAAAGTATTCTAATTCCAAACCACTAAAAAGATTAAAACCAGCTTGTTAACAAGACATTAACAATCAAGCTGAAAATCGCAGTTGCAAATACATTTTATTGACAAACAATTTTTTAGGACGTATAATTAATTTAATCTGATTACAAATAGAAAAGATGCAGTCATACAAGGGCTGCATTTTTTGTATCTTTCATTCAGATTTGAGTCTGAATCTGAACTAAATAACCCATAAAGCTTTGCTATCTAAACCCAATTAACCTGGTATTATTTATGTACCATCCATTGTGTTCGGCTTAAGAACGAGTTCCCACAAATGCGATGCACAGAACCCTTTCGAAGTGAGGATGACTATTATGGCGAGTTATCCTGATATATCGGGGTAAACTATGTGGCAACTGTAAAACAAATTATAGACACATGAAACGAGCCATGTCGAACGTTTCGACACACAGACGCATAGCTTGTCCCGATTTATCGGGAACGAATGACGAGTTCCATGTGACCATTAAAAATCAAATTATAGACACATGAAAAGAAGAGATTTTGTAATAAAAAGCTTAGGTGTTGGCGTTGTGGGATCTATGGCGCCATTATTTGGAGGCCTTGATGCTCTGGCATCTGCTCCTTCCGGCACTGGCGTTTACGATTTGGTGGCTGTACGCGGTGGTGAACCGGTAGCCATGTTTAACAAAGCGATGGAATCACTCGGTGGCATGGGTAAATTTGTAAAGCGAGGTCAAAAAGTTTTGGTAAAACCCAATATTGGTTGGGATACACCGCCTGAAAGAGCTGCTAATACCAACCCCGATTTGGTTGGCCGTATTGTTAAGTCGTGTTTCGAAGCCGGGGCTTCGGATGTGTATGTTTTTGACCATACCTGCGACCAATGGGACCGCTGCTATAAAAACAGCCAGATTGAAGCTGCTGTTAAGGCCAATGGTGGAACCATTGTTCCCGGAAACAGCGAGCGGAATTACCGTGAAGTTTCCATTCCCGGCGCCAAAATTCTTAAAACCACCAAAGTTCATGAGTTGCTATTGACCACCGATGTTTTTATTAACGTACCTGTTTTAAAGCACCACGGCTCTACCACTGTTTCACTGGCTATAAAAAACCTGATGGGCGTGGTTTGGGACAGGCGGTTTTATCATGCCAACGATTTAAGTCAATGCATTGCAGATTTTCTTGCCTATAGAAAACCTGACCTAAACATAATTGACGGGTATAGAATGATGACCAAAAACGGGCCACGAGGTGTTTCAACCGCCGATGTTGCAGAATTAAAGGCTTTGATAGCCGGCGCTGACATTGTTGCTGTTGATGCCGCTGCCACTATGATGTTTGGTTCTAAACCTGAAAATATAGGCCATATTAAAATTGCCAATGATATGGGATTTGGAACCATGCAAATTGATAAATTATCGATTAACCGAATCCGTGTATAGTGATTCTATAAATATTTTGAAACTGTTTAATTTTACTGTATTTATTAAAGGCTATTAGACGTTTAGACACGTGTTCCGGTATCGGGAAAAGACTTAATAGATTTTAAAGACTTGCGATTACAGGACAAATAAAGATAATACCTGGAAAAACTGTTTGAGTTAGTTGACAATTTAGTTTTTTTTAGTCTTGTGTCTAATGTCTACAGATTTATTTAAACAGCTCCTGCTCAGGCAACAATAATTTATTAAAGACGGAATAATGACATTATTTTCCTTACTTAAAAAGGTCAGGGTTATACTGGGAATTGTTTTTTTCCTGATTACCCTGGCACTATTTATTGATTTATACGAAAAGTTTGCGCCCGAAACGTTTGGGCAGGTGCTATATCTTCAATTTGTGCCATCCATCCTGAAATTTGCGCAGACATTATCGCTTGTTACAGCAGGGGGATTTATTATTATACTGGCCCTAACACTTATTATGGGGCGTTTTTATTGTTCCACCATTTGCCCGTTAGGGGTACTTCAGGATATCATCAATTACATTTCGAAGAAAATTGCCTGCAAAAAAGTCTTTTTTAAATATAAAAAAGGGCATCCCGTATGGAGGTATTCTTTTTTGGGAATTATGGCAATAGCCATGCTGGCCGGGCTGGGTTTTATTGTATCGTGGCTCGACCCTTACAGCATTGCCGGCCGGTTTTTCTCCTATCTGGCCGAACCTGTTGTGAATGCCGTTAATAATACGGCAGCCAGCATGCTTCAAAAAAGGGATGTTTATACTTTACATCACATTAAGTTGTATCATGTATCGTGGCTGCCCATGTCAATAACCATTGCATTGTTTTTGTTTATTGGAGCCCTGGCCTGGCAAAGAGGTCGGTTTTTCTGTAATGTTATTTGTCCTGTAGGGACTTTTCTGGGTGTAACATCAAAAGCTTCGTTGCTAAAAGTAAAATTTAACCCCGATAATTGTACCAAATGTGGTAAGTGTGCCGCCGTTTGTAAAAGCGAATGCATCAGCATAAAAACTCAAACTGTTGATGTGTCGAGGTGTGTTGCCTGTTTTAACTGTTTGCAGGTTTGTCCCGATGCTGCGCTCGACTTTGGTTTTATAAAGCCGGCACCTGTTAAAAAGCTTGAGAAACAAGCAGAAACTTCTGATAACAGCCGTCGGAAATTACTGATTACCGGAATGGCATTAATGGCAGGTTCGCGCTTGTATGCACTCAAAAAGAACAAACTTAAAGAGACTCAAAAAGATCTGCTGATTAACGAACGTGATTTCTTTCCAAGTCCTCCGGGGTCAAAAGGTGTAAAACGTTTTAACTCCATCTGTACGGCATGCTCGCTGTGCGTTTCGGCCTGCCCTACGCATGTGCTCCAACCGGCCATCACACAATATGGTTTGAGTGGCTTTATGCAGCCTTTTATGGATTATGAAACCAGTTTTTGTAACTTCGATTGCCATAAATGTGCCGATGTTTGTCCTACCGGCGCTATTTTACCACTGCCACTCGAAGAAAAGCACCTAACACAGCTTGGGAAAGCTATTTTTGTTCGCCAGAACTGTGTGGTTTATACCGATGAAACCGACTGTGGGGCTTGTTCGGAGCATTGCCCCACAAAAGCGGTAAACATGGTTCCGTATAAAAACGGCCTGATGATACCGGAAGTGAATCCGGATATTTGCATTGGATGCGGCGCTTGTGAGTATCCTTGTCCGGTACCGGCACCCTACCGGGCCATATTTATAAACGGCAACGGCACTCATGTACTGGCCGTTAAACCCGATAAAGGCCCCGAGGCTGAAGTTAGCTTTGAGGATGATTTTCCGTTTTAGGCTTATGGCAGTTCATTTAGTGAATTGAGTGATTATAAAAGGGCAAAAATATAACTTCAGTGGTTATACTTTTGCCCTATTAATATGCTAACTCTTGCAAACAAGCGACAAAGCTGAGCGATTCTCACTCAATTATATATCATGCCATCCATTTCATTCTTTCATGCAGCGAACAGAAAAGCCATCAATTTTGAGGCTTGTTAAGGGCATAAGGAAAGTACGGGTTGTATGAAGGCCAAAACCATAACCTTTAACGGCATCATTCTCTGTGGAAGACCAATATATGGCACTATAGTTCTTCCCACCGAAATTGGATGCTCTGCTACCACTACCTTTACCGTTAAAACCAGTACTGTTGGTTGCACCTTCGTTGGGTTCTGCCCAATAAGTAAAACCCGTCATTTTAAGTGCGCCTGCATTCAACCCTTTCGATTCAAGATACGATGGCAAAGTATTCCATTCGCTATAGGAAGGTACTTTCCATCCATCGGGACAAACGCCCCGCGAATCAGCAACAACGTAAAAGTTGTAAAGCAGCCCATGCTCTGCAATATTTTCCTGGTTATTATAAAGAACACAATAACCGGGTTGAGAGGAGTTGTTCCATAAATCCTTCTCTGTAATTAATGGAATTGGGTCGCCATTTTTGAAATGGGTAACTTTTAAATTGTCGGCTAAAAATACCTGATTTCCAATTTTAACCTGGCGATAAAGATTGCCATCGATGTCGGTAACAAGTACCGGACTTTCAGAAGCCTGCTCACCAACCTTTTGCTCCAGCTCTTTAGAAGTAACGGCAGGTTGGGTTGTTGTTGGAGTAACAATCTTGTTAACTTTTTTTACAGGTTTAATGGTTTTGGTGTTTTGGCCAACAGCAAAACCAACTATAAAAAGCGAAACCACTAATAAAACTAAAGCTTTCATAATGCATCGGATTTGGTTTGTAGATAAAAACACAAACAATTTAATCCGAATAAACCGTAAAATCAATACGATAATATACTAATCATTTAGATAAACCCATTCGTTCAATTCAGTATCGTAAACTGTTTTTGAATCGGGCCATTCAATTAATTGCCTATTTTTAATATATTTTTGAATACCACCGGTTTGAATCATTTCTTTGAAAAGTTCCAACCCCACTTGCTCAAGCTCTGTTTTCGGAAGAATTCGGGTGTTAAACAACTCTTCAAACCGGATAATATGGCCTTCATTATTCAATGTAAAACGGCCACCAACTGCCCTGTTTACTTTTCCGGTATGGTTCCGCGCCGGACGCAATGCATAAAAATAATGGTAGCCATCGGACGTTACATGATAATATAATAAATAAAATTCAGCGGATAGTTCGGTATAGTATTGACGGTATTTTGGGTTATGGCACGCAGCGATCCTAACTCCTTTGGGGCGTTTGCCCATAAAAATTGCTAAATCGACCATAAGGCTATCAACCGATGTATGCTTAACATTAGCTTGAGGATTGTAAGTTTTTTTTGTGCATGAAGGCAAAAGGATACCGGTTGTCAATACAACTAAAAAAAATGTTAGGAATTTTGCCATAAGAGACATTTAAGAAAAAATTAAAAAGCAAAAAACAGACCTGGTTTTTTGACCAGGCCTGTGACATGATTTATAAAGCACAAAGATATAGCGCTTATTAATAATATACTACTGTTTGTGGCATGAACTCAGCCCATTTGGCAGCCCAGTTGGTTGCACCAAAGGCACCAATAAAAGATACCTGCTCAAATTTATCAGCTTCAGGAATATTGTTCCAGGCAGCGTAATTCAACAACATAGAACCTGCATTTGGTGTTAATTTAGGCGTTTTACCAAGGTCGAAAATGGATTCTTCGATACCGGCATCGGTCCATTTGGCCAATTGCTTGTTGCGGTAGGCAGGTGTATTAAACCATCCAACAATATCAAACGAAGCTGTTGATTTCCTAAGAGAAGTTCCACGAGGAAGAGAGCCATGGTTAGCATTTGAACCAAATGGTAATCCGCCAATTGTTCCTTCAGCAGCTGCATCATAAACAGATCCATAGCCGTTACCACCCCAACCATCAACACCGGCAATAATGGTATTGCGAATGCGCAGCTCATCGGAAGTTGCATAGTTGCTGGTATTTCCCTTAGTATCATCAATATAAATACCAAAAGGATATCCGGTAATAAACGAATTATAAATTCTTAATTTGCTCGCTCTTCTTAACTGAGCACCGTGCTGAAACTGGGTATGCAATGGTGTAGCGCTGTTCTTTTTGGGGCCAATTATTGTCACATTTGAAAACCTTGCTGAAGTAAATGGTTCGTAGGCATCTCCATCTCCGTTGTTATCAACTTCAAAACCGTTACTTCCCGATTGGTCGGCGAAGTTATTATCACGAATACCAATGGCAAACTGAACATGACCGCTATAACCAAAGTCCACATCAAAATCATCGTCCAAACCACGATAGGCAATCAAATGTTTTGCATCCACACTGCCACCAAACCATTCAAAAGCATCGTCCAAACCATATGAAGCCTGAACATGTTCAATTACGGTGCCCTTGCCAACACTACCCATGGTTAATGAATTCACTTCCTGATTGGGGTTAATGGGTACACCGGCGTATTCAATTCTAACATATTTTAAAATACCCGAAGAATGCGTGGCATCATCAAGAGCCACATTACCGCCATGGAAAGCGCCGTAGTTACCTTCCATTTCAATGTTTCGTCCCTGATTGTTTACTGTTTCACCACAAATAACCAAGCCACCCCAGTCACCGGGAAGACGCATTCCCACAGGTTGCTCAGATGTAAAAACTATTGGTTTATCAGCCGTACCTTGAGCAATAATTTTTGCACCGCGTTGAATAACTAATACAGCTTTGGTTTCCTTATCACCAAGAATAACTGTTCCCGCTTCAATAGTTAAAACATTATTTCCCCTATTAATAACGTGTGAGCCATCGCCTTGCTTCACATCACTACCAATGCGCACATATCCTTTAAGGAAATAAATGTTATCTGATGTCCATGTTGTTTGCCCAAGGTAATTTCCAGGCTCAACTACAACAATAGGTTTTGCGGTTACCAATACAGCAAAAACAGGTGAAGTAGCTGAAATCCTGTCTTTTTTATCAATCACCTGGAAAGTAAAGTTTATAGTAGAACCAATAGCCTCATTGATAGTATAATTAAAATCATAGGTGTTGGTTTTTTCGCCATTCATTGGCACAGTTTGAAATTGCACACCATTTTTCAGAATAATCAATTCTTTTGCGCCTTCCGGAGCGGCTATTGACAACCTAGTAGTAACCACCTTGCTGTTTGCATTTTGTGCTGTTTCTCGTGAAATTGTTAAAGATGGAATCTCACCAAGTTTTTCATCATCCTTTTCACAAGCTACAATTACAAGGCTAAATGCAATTAGCATTAAAGCCTTGGTTAACATTTGCCTAAAAAAGTTTTTTCTAGTTTTCATCGTTTCATTTTATAATTATAATACTTTAATAATTCATCTTTAAACTGTAATCAAAAGTAACTTTCGAATATTAAGTGAGGGTTAGGCAGAAATGGTTTTAATATAACCTTTGCGTAAAGAAATTATTAAATACCCCAACCAATTAGGTTTGTATAATAATTTCAAGTTCAAACCGTTTATGATTTATCCACGTCACACCAAACACGATTTTATTAAACAGATTTGAAACGAGCATGATTCGTTAACTAAAACTTGTCCCGAATTTTCGGGAAACACGGATGAAAATTCATCATGCGAGTTACATCCGGCCAACTTTTATAATTATTTTCGGATGAAAAGAACATATTCATTACCTAAACTGGCATGTAAAAAGCAATTATTTTTTATCGTATTGTCTTTTTCATTTCTGTGTCTTCCTGCCCAGGAAACAAAAAACAAACAATACCTTAAAGATGGCTCAATTGAAGAGCAATTCAACCATGTTATTGACCAGTCGTCGCGATGGGAAAATTACAAAATGATAACAGAAAGTTGGATAAATACTCTTAGGCGCAACACGTTAGACACGATTAAATTTCAAAAAAAAGAAATACGAGAGCACAAATACTTGTTATTGCAGAAGGATTCACTGATTACTAAGCTTGAAAACTCTTTAGCTGAAACCCGTGAAGATTTGAGTCAGGCTCAAAAAGATAAAAATTCAATGATGATTTTTGGGGTTAAGATTATGAAAAGCACATTCCTTACGATTTTTGGGCTAATATTAACAATACTAGCAGTTGGGTTAATTGTAATTTTCGGATTGTACAAAACCAGTTATGCTACTATAAAAAAAGCAAGAAATGAACTGGATGAGACAAAAAACGAGTTTGAATCTTACCGCCAGGAATCCAGAAAAAAGTATGAAGAAATGGTTAAACAACACCATAAAGAGATTCAAAAGATGAAAGGAAACTAACCCACATTATCAAAAAAGGGTTAAATAAAAACCGGATGATTCTGTTTAGCTCCATCCGGTTATACATAATTTTCGTTGTTTTAAAACTTGTATCCTATCCCTAATGTAAACAATGTACCGGGTCGGGATGACTGAAGTATCTGATCGTTATTTTTTTCAAACTTCGTATCTTCATTGGCATCTTGGAGGAATATTGATTTCTGATTAATTAAGTCGGTTATTCCCAGTTTAATATTAACATTGTTTTTAAATGTTTTATTAGCTGTGAAATCCAGCAGGTGGCGAGGCATTTCATACACATCAGGATACAAAACCCTTGTGCGGTCGGCATTTGTGTAACCAACACTGTAAATACGTTTCCCAAAAGTATTATATAGAATATTGACCTGCAAACCTTTATCTTCATTATTGTAAAACAAACCAGTGTTAACAATGTAGGGTGATTGTCCCTGCAATGGACGATTATCAGTATCACGCCCTGAGCCAATACCAGTACCAATTTCAACTTCACTTTTAATGATGGCTCCATTGAAGACCACCATTAGTTTATCAAAAAAAGCCGAGTTAAATAAACCTGCCAGCGATTTTCGAACTTCAAGCTCCAAACCATAGCTCACCGCAGATTTAGCATTCATTGGTCTAAAGTTTTTAGCCCCTCCAGAACCGGCTCCAGCTTCAAATCCACTTTCAACCGGATTTTCAAATTTCTTGTAGAAACCGCCAAAATTTATCATCTCTGATACTGTTGGATAATATTCCCAGCGCAATTCCATATTATTGATATTGGCATCGGCAAGGAAAATATTTCCTTTTTTGTTGACGTTAAAATTAAAGTCGTAAAAGTTAAAGGGTGCTCTTTCTCTAAACTCAGGGCGATTAACTGTTTTTCCATAAGCCCCACGCACCAACATTTTATCGCTGAAACTATATGCTATGTTGACCGATGGTAATAAGTCAGTTTGCTTATACACCTCATCAACGGGGCCATCGGTAGTGGCACTTTTCATGGTTTGCGTGTAATCCTCAATCCGTAGGCCTCCAATGATTTTTATTTTAGAGGTTACCGGCAACGTTACCATTCCATAATATGCCTTTAAGCTGCTGGTTGCCTCGTAGGAATCTTGTGGGTTCGACTGCTCATCAATTTTTATTCCTCCGTTATTATTAATATTTTCTGGCGAAAACAGCTGGTCAACAGGCAACAAGCGCAAATCCAAATTAAAATTAATAGCTTGTGTATAACCAATATTACGTGCAAGAAACGAACGATCTTTCTCCTCAATATAGGCACCTGCTTTCAATACGGGTTCAAATAGAGTGCCCTCGCCAAAGCTAATTTTTTGCGTAATATTTAAAGAACCTGTAATAGTTGCTTCGTCCATTTCTGAGTAAAACCGGCCCAGAAAATAAGGTTGTGCTCCACCAATTGGAACATAAATAATGGCATTATCACGGCTGCCATTCACTTCTTCCAGATCTGACCTGTATCGTTTGTTATCGGGCATATCGCGATTCGATGTGCTGTAACCTCCCAACCATTGAATCTGTGTTTGTTTATCAAAAAAATCGTGTTTACCGCTTAGCTGACCCGTATAAATGGTTCTGTAAAGTTGCTGAAATGAGTGATTCGATGGGAAAAATTCAAAATCGTAATGGTTACCGCCACGGTCAACGTACTCATATGAACCAATATTGTTGAAAAGATTTTTAAACTCGACTGAATGATTGGGATTAATACGCAATCCATAATTATGGATAAGTCCTAGTTTAATGGTCTGTTTGTATTTATTATCATCGAACCAGTAAATGGGCAGACTTGTATTATTTACCCTGTCGTAAGTATTATAATCGTACCGTTGCGGATTTTCCGAAGAAAAGCTGTTGCTGTAATTAACCGAAGTATAATTTCCTAAAACCATACTGCCAAGAGGTTTCTTTAAATATCCGGTAACAGATGCACTTTGATTAAAGAAAGCCGTGTTTTTTTCGGGTACCCAATTGTTTTTAAACGATTGCCCTATCCGCGGCAAATCGGTTGCGTTGGGAACTTTTCTAATATCGGCAGGCACGCCTGAAGGCAAATCGTAATGACCACGATTTAACCCTGACCAATGACCAGAGTACCTTTCAGTTATATAAAAATCTTTAAACGTAGTAGATGGCTCATATCCAATAGAGTAGTTAACTTCCAAACCCGATTCATCAGGAATGGATTTGGTATAAATTTTAATGGCACCTCCGGCAAAATCGCCTGGCAAATCGGGTGATGGACTCTTATAAATTAAAATACGCTCCAGTTGCGAACTTGGAATTACATCGAAAGAAAACGAGCGTACATCATCCTCTAAACTTGGTGCATTAATATCGTTGAGTTGCACTGCGTTGTAACGTTCGTTCAAGCCACGTACAACAATAAATCGGTCTTCTATAATGGTAACTCCGGGAATACGGCGAACAACCTGGCTGGCATCCCTGTCTTGCGAACGACTGATTTGCTGGGCAGAAACCCCACTCACTACCAGTTCGGCGGTTTTAATGCTGTTAATTATTGAAACATCGGTATGCTGAACCCGACGTGCAACCACCGAAACGGTTTGCAATTGCTGTGTAGCCGATGACATTTTCACACTTAATGTAACAGTTTTATTGGCCTCAACAACAATATTTTCAATTATCAATGGGTCGTAAGATATATAAGTAAAATGCAAATCGTACTTTCCGGGGGCCAACTTATCTAACACATATTCACCATCAAGATTAGTAGTTACTCCCTGAAATGGGTCTTTAATAACAACTGCAGCACCAACCAGAGTTTCGTTAGTGCCGCCATCAACAACTACCCCGCGAATGGCACCATTCTGGCCATAAAACGTAATGGGTATAAGCAAAAAGGTTAGTAATGGTAAAACAATTCTCTTTAATCGTTTCATAAATTCCTGTTGTTTCTAAATGCAATTCTAATTGGTTCTAACAGGAAAGAGCTTTAATAATTAAGAAATAACCAAAAATTGGATTGAAACTACTACATTAAAATTCCTCCCAAAAACAATACAAAGAAATATCTAATGCAGATAGTGGCCGTCACCTAAATATTACATATAGGTTAACAAATTGTAAACTCAACACTTGTTAAAACAAAAAGGCCCCAACCAAACGGTTGAAGCCCTAAAGCAAAACTACAAATACCAATTGCCTTTTAACTCTTCTTATTTATTCTTGTTTCAACAATAAAGGCAATTAACAAACCCAAACCACCAAAAAATAAAACAGACGAACCAAAAACAACACTACCAAGCTCGCGATAATTACCGGTATTAAACATTTCAATAGCCGGTAAGGATGCATTAAGAATAAGAAAACCTACCAGTAATCCCATACCAACACCCACCATTAATGCGCCGGCTTTTAGAGCCCCAAAGGAGAATTTTCCAACTATTTGCGATGGCATTGGCAAACTTCCGTTTAAGTATGAAGGGTCAAGCTTATCGCCAAGTTTATCAATCATTAACAAACGTTCTTTTTTTCTGGCATAGAGTTCGAACAGTTTGTATATTCCAAGGGTAATTATCCCAATCACCAACGGAATAGTAATAAAATCCATCATAATTATTAAATTAAAGTGTTTGTATTAACTCTCTTTGCCCAATTTGACGCCACCATTTTTAATCGGTTACAACTTTTTATTAAAAATGTTTGAGTAAATTTTAATAATGATAACTTTTTAAACCACAAAGTCGCCAATACACTAAGCACTTTAAAGCAAGAATAGTATTTGATTTTAAATTATTCTTATTAACCAATAACAGGCGCATTAACGATGACTTTATATTTATTCACTTTGTGTGACTTTGGCGACTTTGTGGTCACATTTTTCGACTCATAATTTTAATATGGCTTATTCATCATAATAAAATTTGAATGTTAAGGTATGACGGAACTCGCAAGTGGGTCATTTTTTTTCTGTGATTGTGTTTGGCAAAACATGCTCGTTTCAATAGGGATTGAGAAAGAGACAAAAAAAATAATTTTTGGGGTGTAACCTCAATATACTACATGCGTCTAACTGGTAATATGGATCCAATTAAAGAAAAAGAATACATCAGCCAAATCCTTGACGGGAACACTGCATTGTTTTCATATTTTCTGAATGGTTATTCCAGACAGGTTTATGCACTGATTGTTAAAATAGCGAGAAGTCCTGAAGATGCTGAAGAGCTGACCCAGGAGGTGTTTATGAAAGTTTTCAACAAGCTGGACTCATTTAAAGGCGATTGCAGGTTTTCAACCTGGATTTATCGTATAGCTTATAACACAGCTATTTCGGCAATAAGAAAAAAGAAAAATGAAATGCCTGCTTTTGACGATTCTGTTTTAAAAAATATTCAGGATAGCGATGTGGATGATTTATTGAACCATGTTGACAATGAATCTGTACTTGATAAGCTGGAGCAATCGGTTAATATGTTAACATCGGAAGAAAAAGCAATTATAACATTATATTACCAAAAGGAGTTACCAGTTAAAGAGATTGCTGAAATAACCGGTTTAACCGAAGCCAATGTGAAGATAAAACTTCACCGCGTACGAAAGAAATTATATGTAATGGTAAACAACTAAGCTATGCAACCCGATAAAGCACTTAAAAAAGTTTTAATGAGCCAGTCTGAAAGCTTGCCCTATGGCTTTGAAAGCCGCGTGATGGCTCAAATATCAATGTTTGTGGCTAAGAAAAAGCGACGTAATGCCTGGTTGACCATAAGCCTGTTATCGGCGGTATCGGTACTGTTAGCCGGTGGTGGGTACTTTTTGCTCAATAAATTCTTTGAATTCAAACTTAAGTTAAGCTGGCCAACGTTATCGCTCAGCCCTGAATCATCAAATATGTTAACTTTCTGCCTATTTATTGCGGGATTGGTACTGATTTTACTGATAGCTGATTTATGGCTACGTAAGATTAAAGAACAGGAATGAGATTAATGTGTTAGTTATCAATAGTCTTTAGTAAAAATACATCAATGATGCCTGTTGCTATTAATAATAATTCAC